>NZ_CP117866.1:8228252-8541505 GCF_028736035.1 Streptomyces sp. T12 | reverse complement strand
CCGCCGCGCCGAAGCTGCGCGCCGTACTGCACGCCGCCGGCTCGGTCCGCTCACTGGTCGGCGACGCACTGTGGAAGGCCGGGGTCACCGTCTCCAGCGCGGTCACCGCCAACGCACTGCCGGTCGCCGAGTACACGCTCGCCATGATCCTGCTCGCCGGGAAGGACGCCTTCTCCTTCCGGCAGCGCTTCCGCTCCACGCACGCATACCCGACCCCTGACGAGACCGCCCCGATCGGCAACGTCGGCCGGCGGATCGGCGTCATCGGCGCCTCGCGGGTCGGCAGACGGCTGCTGGAACTGCTGCGGCCGTTCGACTTCACGGTGTTGTTGCACGACCCGTACGTCAGCCCCGCCGAGGCCGCCGAACTCGGCGCCGAACTGCTGTCGCTGGAGGACCTCCTGCGGCACAGCGACATCGTCAGCCTGCACGCGCCGGACATCCCCGAGACGTACCGGATGCTCGACGGGGAGCGGCTGGGCCTGATCCGGGACGGGGCCGTGCTCATCAACACCTCGCGGGGTGCGCTCGTCGATCCCGTGGCGCTCACGGACGAGCTCGTCTCCGGGCGGCTGCACGCGATTCTCGACGTGACCGAGCCGGAGCCGTTGCCTGCGGGGTCGCCGCTGTATCACCTGCCGAACGTCTTCCTCACGCCTCATATCGCCGGGTCGCTCGGGAACGAGCTGGAGCGGCTCGGGCGGATCGTGGTGGAGGAGTTGGAGCGGGTGGTGGCAGGGGGGCCGTTGGTGCATGAGGTGCGGCATGCCGATCTGGCTCGGGTGGCGTGAGAGGTGGGCCGGTGCCGGGTGCTGGGTGCCGGGTGCTGGGCACGCCACCAGCAGACCCGTTACGCGGCGCGGGGCGCGGGGCGCGTCACCGACCGAGCCGTTGCTGCGCGCAACGCGGGCACAGTGAGGCGGAGACACCATGGGATACGGTTTCCGTGAGGCAGGCGCGACGGTGAAGGAGCCGCAAGGGTGAGTCAGCGCAAGGTGGCGGGCGACGCCGGTCGGGCCACCATCCGGGACGTCGCGGAGCGCGCGGGCGTCTCCGTCGCCAGCGTGTCGCGCGTCCTGTCCGGCAACTACCCGGTGTCGGAGGATCTGCGCCGCCGGGTGATGAAGGTCGTCCGGGACCTGGACTACGTCACCAACGCCCACGCCCGCTCCCTGGCCGGCGGCGGTACGCCCACCGTGGCCATCCTCATCAACAACATCACCGGCGCCGCGTTCGCCCATGTGGCGAAGGGCGTGGAGGGTGCGGCCACGCTGCGTGGCTGGCTTTCGCTGGTGGGGACCACGGGGGACGATCCCGAGCGGGAGCTCGCGCTGGTCAACCTGATGCGCCAGCAGGGTGTCGCCGCGGTGGTGCTGCTGGGCGGGGCGTACGACTACGACGAGTACCAGCTGCGCATGGCCCGGTTCGCCCGTTCCCTCGACGCCGCCGGGTCGCATCTGGTGCTGGTGGGCAGACCGCCGCTGGAGGGTGATGTGCCGGCGACGACGGTGGACTACGACAACGAAGGCGGCGCCTATGCCATGGCCAGCCATTTGCTGTCGGCCGGGCACCGTCGGGTTCTGGTGCTGCCGGGGCACGCCGAACTCACCACCGCCCAAGGCCGTTTGAGAGGCGCCGAGCGCGCCTTCGAGGCATACGGAGTGCCGTTCGAGCCGGGGCTGGTACGGCATGGCCCGTACGACTACGAGCACGGGTACGAGGCCGTCGAGGCCGCCCTGGAGGAGACGCCGGACTTCACCGCCGTCCTCGCCGGGACGGATGTGGTCGCCGCGGGGGCCATGCAGGCGCTGCGTGCGGCGGGGCTGCAAGTGCCCGAGGACGTGTCGATCGTCGGCTACGACGACATTCCGCTCGCCTCCCAGCTCACCCCTCAACTCACCACCGTGCACGTGCCGTACGAGGAGATGGGCCGGGTCGCGCTGCGTGCCGTGGCCGACCGGCGGGAGGGCGGCGCGGGCCGCCGCAAGGGCAGTGACGGCGACCATCTGGTGCTGGGCACCCATGTCGTCGTACGCAACTCCGTACGGCCGCCGAGCCGGAAGGGCTAGTCGGCGGGCCGCCGGAGGGGCCGGCCGGAGGCCAGTGCAGCGCCGAGGCCGACCGCACCCTCACCCGCGCCTCCCTGTGAGATGCGGGTGAGCGTGCGTTACGTAATCGGTTTCTTCAAGTTTTTCAGCCCTTCCCCGAGTTGCCGAGAGCCTCATCCCCGGTCTGCACGGCTCTCGGCCGTACACGCTTGACCTGCGGATATGTGGCGCTGGCCGCAAGCCGCCGCCGCGTCATCGCAGAGTGATCCCGCCGACAAACCGAAGTAACAAATTGCCGCGCACCTCTTGCTATGAGCAAAGGCGTCGGCCTACCGTCCCTGCAACCGCTTACTACAGCTTCTGCTTGGCCGACCCCCCGCAACCGCGAGCCGATGGTTTCCGGCCGCCGTTCCTGGCCAGCACCACCGAGCCGCCGCCGTTCCGATAGAACGCACTCATTCCGAAGGATCACGGTCAGATGAACTTCACCAGCCCCCGGAGAAGGTTCGCCTCCGCCGCCGTTGCGGGAATCGCTCTGACAGGTCTGCTCGCCGCCTGTGGCGGATCCGGCTCCGAAGACTCGGACTCCGGTTCCAACGCCTCCGGCCCCGTCACCCTCGACTTCTGGGGCTGGGCCAACGGCCAGGAGGCCGTCGTCAAGGCGTTCAACGCCGGCCACAAGGACATCCAGCTCAAGTACACGAAGGTCACCGATCAGCTGACCATGCAGAAGCAGCTGACCAACGCCGTCAAGGCGGGCAACGCGCCCTGTCTGCTGCAGAACACCGGTGAGTACGTGACGAGCTGGGTCGCGCAGGGTGCGCTCGCCGACATCACGAAGTACGTCGAGGCCGACAAGGACAAGTTCAACCCCGGCTCGTGGGCCACCGGCCAGGTCCAGGGCAAGGTCTACGGCGTGCCCACCGCCTCGGCGCCGGCCTTCACCATCTACCGCACCGACATCTTCCAGAAGTACGGCCTGAAGGCCCCGGCGACCTGGGACGACTTCATCGCCGCCGGCAAGGAACTGAAGAAGCACGGCATCGAGATCACCAACTACGCCGGTGAGGACCCGAGCACCCTGGAGGTGCTGGCCATGCAGGCCGGGGCGAACTGGTACAGCATCGACGGCGACTCGTGGAAGGTCGACTTCCAGGACGAGGGCACCCTGAAGGCCGCCAAGGTGATCCAGGAGATCATCGACAACGACCTGAACGCCAAGCTGTCCTTCGCCGACTACGCGGCCGTGCAGCGCAGCTTCGACACCGGCGCCACCGCGACCCGGCAGATCTCCACCTGGCAGATGTCCGGCATGGTGCAGAACTTCACCAAGTCCTTCGGCGACTGGGCGCTCGCCCCGTGGCCGACCTTCAAGGGCGAGGCGGCCCGGACGCCGGCCGGCACCAACCAGAGCGGCAACCTGACCCTGGTCAGCGAGCAGTGCAAGCACCAGGAGCAGGCCGCCGAGGCGGCGCTGTGGATGTCCACCGACACCGCAGCGGTCAAGACCATGGCGAGCCCGGAGACCGGCAGCGGCGTGATGCCGGCGCTGGCCGACAGCGAGTCGTACGTCTCCGAAGCGATCTCCGAGAAGCTGCTCGGCAAGAACTACGAGCCGGCCAAGAAGGTCGTCACGGACAGCCTGGGTACCGTCCGCACCGGCTGGACCTTCGGCCCGAACTGGACGGCGATGTTCACCGAGATGCAGGCCGAGTGGGCCAAGGTCGTCAGCAAGAAGCAGAAGGTCACCGACCTCCTGGCGCACATGCAGGAGTGGACGGTCGACGACCTGAAGCAGCGCGGCATCAGCGTCAAGGGCTGAGGCAGACTCGATGATTCGCTCCCAGCGCTGGAAGGGCGCCGCCTTCACGGTGCCCTTCCAGCTCGGCTTCGTCTTCCTCTATCTGCTTCCGATCGGTTACGCGGTCTACCAGTCACTGTTCCTGGAGAAGTCGTCCGGGCTGGGGCTCGGCGGCGCGACCACGGAGTTCGTCGGCCTGGACAACTACGGCAAGGGCCTGACCGACCCGGCGTTCATGACCTCCATCCTGCGGGTGGTGCTGTTCGCCTGCGTCCAGATCCCGTTCATGCTGCTCATCAGCCTGCTGCTGGCGCTCTTCCTGGACGCGGTCACGGCGAAGGCGGCCGGCCGGTTCCGGATCCTGCTGCTGGTGCCGTACATGATCCCGGGCGTCGTCGCCGCCATCGTGTGGATCAATCTGTACAGCCCCGCGGTGGGTCCGCTGACCCCGCTCGGTGAACTCTTCGGGTTCGACTGGAACTTCTTCTCGCCCTCCATGGTGTGGCCGGCCATCGGCAACCTGCTGACCTGGCACGGCATCGGCTACAACATGGTGATCATCTACGCCGCCCTCCAGGGCGTGCCCCGCGAGCTGTTCGAGGCCGCGCGGCTGGATGGCGCCTCCGAGCTGCGGATCGCGCTGAGCATCAAGATCCCGTTCGTGCGCGCGGCGCTGGTGCTGACCGCTCTGCTGTCGATCATCCAGATGCTGCAGATCTTCAATGAGCCCGCGCTGTTCCGGAACATAACTCCGGAGACGGTCAGCGACAGCTTCACCCCGATCATGATCATCTACAACCAGGCCTTCAACGCCGCCAACTACCACTACGCCGCGGCCCTGTCGGTGCTGCTCGCCCTGATCCTCGGTGTGGCGTCCTTCCTCTTCTACCGGCTGACCTCGAGGGAGGCGGACTGATGGCGCTGACGGAAAACGTCCAGGAAAACGGAGCGGAAACGGCCGCCGTGCCACCCCGCGGGCGCACCGTCCGTCGGCTCACCAGCCCGGATGCGGCCTCGCGTTCCAAGGGCGGCCAGCGCTTCGTGCTGCTCGGGCTGGTCCTGGCCAGCGCCTACAGCCTGTTCCCCGTGTACTGGCTGATGATCGCCGCGACGAAGGACCGCGTGGGGCTGTACCAGAGCAACGGGCTGTGGTTCTCGGGCTGGCACCTGTGGGACAACCTCCAGCAGGTCTTCACCTACGAGGACGGCATCTTCCTGCGCTGGACCGCCAACTCGTTCCTGTACGCCGGTGTCGGCTCCCTCGGCGGCACGCTCATCGCCCTCGCCACGGGCTACGGCCTCGCCCGCTTCGACTTCCCCGGGCGGGGGGCGGTGTTCGCGTGCGTGGTCGGTTCGTTCCTGATCCCGATCGCCCTGCTCACGCTCCCGCTGTACCTGCTGTTCTCGGCGATCGGCATGGTGGACACCCCCTGGGCGATGCTGATCCCGTGCCTGATCAACCCGTTCAGCGTGTATCTGGCCAAGGTCTACACCGAGGCCACCATCCCGTTCGAGCTGCTGGAGGCGGCTCGTCTCGACGGCGCCGGTGAGCTGCGGATCTTCTTCAGCATCGTGCTGCGGATGATGACGACGGGCGGCGCGACGGTCTTCCTGCTCGCCTTCGTCAACACCTGGAACGCGTTCTTCCTCCCGCTGACCGTGCTGCGCGGCGAGGAGAACTGGACGCTCAACCTGGGCCTGTACAACTGGTCCGGCAAGCGCCTGGAGTCGGGCATCGACGTGACCAGCCTCGTCCTGACGGGCGCGCTGCTGTCCATCGTCCCGATGGCGATCATGATGGTCGCGATGCGGCGCTACTGGCGGACCGGCGTGACGCTCGGGGCCCTCAAGTGAGGGTCACTCCCCGGGATCCGCACCTGACTCCCTGGGGGCCGCGGGTGACCCTGACTCCCCGCGGCCCCCAGGTGACCGACGCTCCTGGAGTCCTCTCGTGACCGTGCTGCACAACCCCGTCATCCGCGGCTTCGCCCCCGACCCCTCCCTGGTCCGGGTCGGCGACTGGTACTACGTGGCCACGAGCTCCTTCGAGTGGTTCCCGACGATCCCGATCCACCGCTCCCGGGACCTGGCCCACTGGGAGTACGCGGGCCACGTCCGGGGTGCGGTCCCCGGCGACTCGCTGGCCGGTGTCCCCGACTCGGGTGGCGTCTGGGCGCCGTCGCTGAGCTGGGACGGGGAGCGGTTCTGGATGGCGTACTCGGTTGTGCGCTCGGTCGGGACGCCGTACTTCGATCTGGACACGTACGTGTCCACGGCCACGGACGTGGACGGCAAGTGGAGTGCTCCGCGTCGCCTCGCGAGCCACGGCTTCGACCCCGCGCTCTTCCACCACGAGGGCCGGCTGTGGCTGCTCAACATGCAGAGCGACCATCGCCCGAGCGGGCAGCGTTTCGCCGGGATCGTCCTGACCGAGCTGGACCGCGAGACCCTGGCCCCGGTCGGTGACACGCACCTGCTGCTCCAGCACGAACGGCTCATCGAGGGGCCGAAGTTGCTGCAGCGCGACGGCTGGTTCCACCTCGTGCTCGCGGAGGGCGGCACGGGGGTGGAGCACGGGGTGCTGGTGGCGCGCAGTCGTGCGCTCACCGGCCCGTACGAACTCGACAGCCAACCCCTGTTGACGACCCGCGACGATCCGTCGGTGCCGTTGCAGAAGGCCGGGCACGCGGAGCTGGTCGAGACACCGGACGGCGAGTGGGTGATGAGCCACCTCACGGCACGGCCGCTGCAGACGCCGGACGGCCCCCGCTGTCCCCTCGGCCGGGAAACCGCGATCCAGGCGCTGACCTGGGACAAGGCGGGCTGGCCCCGGCTGCGGCACGGGGGCTGGCACCCGGCGGTCGAGGTCGACGCACCGACACCTCCCGCCGAGCCGGAGCCCCGACTCGGCGACGCCGACGACCCGTTGGGCTGGCCCTGGAGCACCCTGCGCGGCTACGCCGACCCGAGCTGGGCCGACGCGACCGCCCGCCCCGGCTGGATCCGGCTGCGCGGTCGGCACAGTCCCGAGTCGCGGTGGGCGCACAGTCTGCTGGCACAGCGCATCACCGAGCACCGTGCGGAGGCCGAGGTCACCGTTCAGGCGCGGCCGCGCACGTTCACGCAGGCCGCCGGGCTGGTACTCCGGTACAACACGGAGGCGTATCTGAGCCTCGACCTCACCTGGGCGGAGCCCGAGGGTGAGGGGCAGCACGGGCAGCAGTGGCGAGGTGAGGGCCGTACGGTGCTCAGCCTCGTGGAGCGTGAGGAGTTCGGCACCCGGCAGGCGGCCGTAGTGGAGGTGGACGCGAGCGCACCGTTGACCTTGGGCGTGACCGTGGACGAGGGCCGGGCACGGTTCTGGTACGTCCGCGGGGGCGTCCGCACGCCGGTCGGCCCGCCGCTGGACTTCACCAAGCTCTCCGACGACTACGGCTCCAAGCTGCGGTTCACCGGGGCGATGGCCGGCGTCCATGCCGTGGACCTGGTGGACTCGGCCTTCACGGCCGACTTCACGGGATTCCGGCTCACCTGCTGGTAGCCCCGGGCCGCCCTTGAGCCTGTTCGAGGTTTCGAAAGCCGTGACCCGTGCATTCCTGCGAACTCCGGCCTCTTCCGGAGTCCTCGCGGCGAACCTAGGGTAGGAAGCGCTTACTGTTTCCGGCTGGTCGAAACTTTTCAAGGCCCTCGGGCGGGCCGGAGAGGTGGTTCCCGATGGTCCGTTCGGGCAGTGCGAGCGTGGCGGCCGGGCCGACCCTGGCCGTCGTGGCCCGCGAGGCCGGGGTGTCCGTGCCGACCGCGTCCAAGGTGGTCAACGGCCGGGAGGACGTGGCCCCCGAGACCCGCCGCCGGGTCACCGAGGCGCTGGACCGGCTCGGCTATGTCCGCAGACCCCGCTTCGACGCGGCGAAGACGCCGGGCCTGGTCGACCTCGTCGTGCACTCCCTGGACACCTCGTGGTCGGGTGCGGTGCTGCACGGCGTGGAGGCGGCGGCCCACGACGCGGGCCTGGAGGTGGTGGTCTCGGCCGGGCTGACCCGGACGCGGGGCGCGCGCCCGGAGCGCGGCTGGCTGGACAAGCTCATCGCGCGCGGCTCGTCCGGGGTGCTGTTCAACCTGGCCGAGCTGACGGCGTCGCAGTACGCGTGGCTGGAGACGCACCGCATCCCGTTCGTCATGATCGACCCGGTGCTGGAACCGCCGCCGGGCGTGGTGTCGGTGGGCGCGGCGAACTGGCACGGCGGCGTCATCGCGACCGAGCACCTCCTGGCGCTCGGCCACGAACGCATCGCCGTCATCGCCGGTCACCAGCGCAAGATGTGCAGCACCGCCCGGGTGGCCGGCTACCGCTCCGCGCTAGCCGCGGCCGGGGTGCGGCACCGTCCCGAGTACGTCCGGCACGCGGGCTTCGACGAGGGGGTCGCCCGCCGCCGCATGCTGGACCTCCTCGACCTGCCCGAACCGCCGACGGCCGTCTTCGTCTGCTCGGACCGGATGGCCCTCGGGGTCTACGAGGCGCTGGCGGAACGGGGGTTGAGCGTGCCGGACGACGTGAGCGTCGTAGGCTTCGACGACCTGCCGGAGTCCCGCTGGATCGCCCCGGCCCTCACCACGGTCCGCCAGCCGCTGTCGGAGATGGCGGCGACGGCGCTGCGGCTGCTGGTGCGGATGATGGACGGGGACCTGCCGGAGAGTACGCGGACGGAGTTGTCGACGCGGTTGGTGGAGCGGTCGAGCACGGCGGGGCCGCGCGATCGATCACTTTGCTGAGTCCGTGAGTTCGTGAGTTCGGCTGGTGCGGCTTGTCGGGGCTTGCAGCAACGGAGCACGTGTCAAGACCTGTGGAGGGGAGCCGCGCCGACCCAGCGGTGATAGGCGTCTACGTCGACGTTGCTGCCGCACACGATGGTGACTACGTGTCGGCCGGCGAAGCGGTCACGGTCTTCGAGGAGCGCCGCGACGCCGAGCGCGGCCGACGGTTCGACGACGAGTCCGGCGTGTTCGAGGAGCATCCGCATACCGGCGATGATCGAGGCCTCCTGGACCAGGACGGCGTCGTCAGCGACCAGGAGGAGGTCGTCCAGCACGGCCGGAATGGGACGCCGGCCGGCGACTCCGTCGGCGATGGTGTCGGTCGAGTCGGTGGTGACGACGCGCCGCTGGCGCCACGAGTGTGTCATCGCCGGTGCGCCCAGCGGCTGGACGCAGATCACCTCGACTTCGGGCGCCAAGGCCTTCACCACATGACCCACACCGGTGGCCAGCGCCCCGCCGCCGAGAGCGATCAGGACGGCGTCGAACGACGGCACGGTGTCCACCAGCTCCAGACCGATGGTCGCGGCGCCCTCGCAGGTCTCGATGTCCAGGCTGTCTTCGACCAGGCGGATGCCGTCGTGGCGCGCGATGGCCGCCGCCCGCTCGCGCGCCAACTCGTGGTCGCCGTCCACCAGTTCCAACCTGGCGTCCAGCGCGCGGATGCGATCGAGCTTGGCCGCGGTCGCGAAGCGGGATGCCACGACGGTGACGTCGAGCCCCCGGCCGCGACCGGACCAGGCGAGGGCTTGGCCAAGGTTGCCCGCGCTGGCGCACACCGCGGCTCGCGAGCCATGGTCGGCGAGCAAGCGCGCGACCACCTCGGTGCCGCGGGCCTTGAAGCTGCGGACCGGGTTCGCCGTTTCGAGCTTGATGCTCACCGTGCACCCGAGGCCGGGCTCCAGTGCCTCGCAGCGGTACAGCGGAGTGTCGAGAAAGATCGGGTCGATGACCCGGCGAGCCGCCCGGATCCGAGCAGTGTCGAGGCGCGTCTCCTGCACGACGTAGCAGGGTAGCGCCGCCGGTCGGCGCTACACGAAGTGTTCCTGGGCGCTCCGACACACCGTGAGCCGTCGTCGCCGGAAATCACGGACCGGCGGCGGGTCTGCGCGTCTGGGCTCCGAGCGTTGGACCGACAGGGTGGTCGATGCGCCGCTCGGCTCGTCTGCCCTGGTGGCGGCGGTGATGGCTGCTAGCTTCGCGAGCTGTTGGAGGGGTCCCGGGTGCATCGAGCAGCGCGGGTCCATGGCCATGACTGAGGCGAGGGTGACGGGTATGGGCGAAGAGCCGGACGAGCCGGCAGTTTCTCCGTTCAGGCGCAGGACTTTCCTGGCGTCGGCTGCTCTGGCGACCGGAGCGCCGGGCGCGGTCGCCGGTTCCGCGCAGGCTGCCGGGCTGCCGGAGGGCGGGCCGCTCGCCGCGCCCGGCCTCGGATCGGTGGCGCGAATGCTGGCCGTTCCCGAGGAGGGCCGCGGGGTCGCCTGGCTCAGGTCGGCCCTTCAGGTCGCCGTGGGGCTCGAACTCGCCACCATCCCGCCCTACTTGTGCGGCTTGTGGTCCGTCAAGGACCGCGGTAGCGAGGTCGCGCGGCTCATCCAGCGCATCGTCGGCGACGAGATGTACCACCTGGGCATCGTCTGCAACCTGCTCGTGGCCGTGGGCGGGCGGCCGCAGATCAAGGCCTCCGCGCCCGTCTACCCCGGCCCGCTGCCGGGCGGCGTGCGGGCCGGCGTGACCGTCTACCTGTCGGGCCTGACCAAGCCCTTCGTGCGCGACGTGATGATGGCGATCGAGGCCCCCGAAGAGTCGCTCGTCCGCAGCGCGCGCTCCTCGCCCACCGTCGGCGAGTTCTACGCCGAGGTGCTGAAGGCGTTCCGGGTCGTGCAGCCGGAACTGTCGGTGCGGGGGCAACTGTCCCAGTACGTGTTCTCCGACGACCTGCAACCGGTCGAGAACCTCGACCACGTCGAGCGCGCCATCGAGATCATCAGGGAGCAGGGCGAAGGCACCGCCAGCTCCCCGTCCGAGTCCTTCGAGGACGACCACCCGGCGCACTACTACGCCTTCGGCGAGATCTACCACGGCCGGGAGCTGCGCGAGACCGACGACGGCTGGAAGTACGTGGGCGGACCGGTCCCCTTCCCCGACGTGCGCCCCATGGCCCCGCTCCCGGTCGGCGGCTGGCCCCGCCCGCCGGCCCACGTCGCAGGGCTCCTGTTCCGTTCCGACGCCACCTACAGCACTGTGCTCGACACGCTTGACGTGGCCTGGGCCGGCGGAGGCCACCGGACCCTGAGCGCGGCCATCCACTCCATGCGCGCACTGGAGGGCCCCGCCGTGGAACTGATGGAGACCCCGCTCCGCTACGCCCCGGGCACCTACGGCCCCCAGTTCCGCGCACTCCGCAAGCCACGTCGCGACGCGTGACGCCGCAACGTCGAGCGCCGTGTAGAAGACGCGTCCGGATCCCTGCTCGCGGCACCACACCAGCGGATGGTCCGCGCCCATGCCGCCACCGTCGTACGACGACTCGTCGGCGCGGGCCAACACCCGTACCGCACCGCGGGGGTTGGTGCGGAAGTCGTAGGGGTGAGTACCTCGCCGCTGGTGGAGAGGAAGACGACGGGCCGCGTAACCGTCGAGGGGTTTCTCGACGGCGGCGGGATCCTCGGTGTGGTCCGCCTCGAAGTCGCCGATGGTGCGGACGGCCTCGACGCCGGCCGGGATGGAGTCGTGCCGGTAGGCGGTGGTGCGGGTGTGGACGAGGAGTCGTGCGGCCATGCGGGCGAGCCCAGGGGAGCCGAGGGCTTGGTCCCGCTACTGCCGGTGATCCGAAAATTTCGGATCACCGGGACACTCCAACAACCCGGGTTGTTGGGTCGCTTCACCCCCGCGCGCGCACCCGCCCCGCCAACAATGCGTGCATGACCCATGACTGGCAGCAACAGATCCACGCCCTCCACGACGAGTTGATCCGCCGTGACGACCCCGCCGCCTGGGTGCGGGAGGCCGACGCGGTGGACGCCTCTCTGCTCTATCCCGGGTTCGCCCTGCGTGGGCCGGTGTTCGGGGTCGCGGTGCAGGAGCCGGCGGTGGGGCCCGAGTGGCGGGTGCTGAAGCCGGTCGTGAACGGGATGCCGCAGATGTGCCGGGACTCGCTGAACACCTATCTGTGGTTCCGCGCGAAGGACGACACCGACGATCCCGCCGTACGGCGTGAACTGCTCGCCGCCGTGGCCGTGTTGGAACGGGAGTCGGTGAACGAGGTCGAGGCGTGCGGGGTCCGGTACCGGATCGTGCGCGGGGACGAGTTCACGCGCTGCGACGACCACAACCGGCTGGAGCCGCCCCGCCCCACCGACCCGGAGCCCGCGGAGCGGACCTGGGACCGGCGCGCCGACCACACCCCCTCCCCCGACCTGGACTTCGTCCTCGACCCGGACCGTGTGGAGGGCGGCCCGATGACGGGCGCCCTGCTGGCGGCGCTGCGGGACTTCGCGTACCGGGGCGTGCGGTTCCCCCTCGACCTGCGCAGGGAGTCGGAACGGGCGGTGCGCTCGCACCCGCAGGTCGTGCTGTTGCCCACCTGTTTCGCCGTGGTCGAGCGCGGACGGACCGGCTGGGAGCCGGCCCTCGCCCTCCAGTCCACCCCGCACGACGCCCGGCGCGTGCTGTACGACGCGATGAGCGAGATGTGGCCCATGCTCTACAAGTTCGACGACGAGAAGAAGGCCGTGTACGAGAAGGCGGCCGAGGAGTTCCGGGCGCTCGAGCGCGCCGACGAGGCCCATGTGGCGGGCCGGGTGTTCCGGATCTGCCGTGCCGAGCGCCTGCTGCGCATGGGCCCCGACGGCCCGGAGACCCCGCGCCCGTCGGACATCGACGAGTACGGCCCGATGAAGATCCATCCGACGCTGCTGGAGGACGGCACCGTCGTCTTCGACGAGTGAGGCCACCGGACCATCCTGGCGCACAGGTGTTCCATAACGCGGGCCGCTCTGCGTAGCCTCGGCTGCGATGAACGCCATCCCCCCACTCCTGGACCATCTCGTCCTCGCGACCCCGGACCTGGCCGCCACGGTCGCCGACTTCACCCGACGCACCGGCGTGGCCCCGGCCCCGGGCGGCGTGCACGTCGGGCTCGGCACCCGCAACTATCTGGTGTCCCTGGGCGGCACCGGCTACCTGGAGATCATCGGCCCGGATCCCGAGCAGTCCGCGCCCGGGCAGCCCCGCCCCTTCGAGGTCGACGGGCTCACCGCCCCGCGCACGGTCACCTGGGCGATCAGCCCGCCCGACCTGGACGCGGCGATCGCGGCCGCCCGGGCCCAGGGGTACGACCCCGGCCCGGCGCAGGCGATGAGGCGCCGCAGACCCGACGGCACCCTGCTCGAATGGCGGCTCACCGACGGCGACGACGCCCACCCCTCCGGCCTGGTCCCCTTCCTCATCGACTGGAGCGCCACGGTCCACCCCACCGCCTCGGACCTGCCCACCACGCCCCTGCTGTCCCTGTCCGCGAGCGCCCCCGAGCCGGACGAGATCCGGCCCCTGCTGGCAGCCCTCGGCACGGATCTCGACCTCACGACGGGCCCGGTGGGGATGTCGTTCACGGTGGACACACCGCTGGGACCCGTGACCTTCCACTAGGCGCCCGCCGGGCTGTCGGACGGGGGTCCGACGGGGTGTCCGACGGAGGTCCGACGGGGTGTCCGATTCCTACAAGACCGGCCGTCACCGGGCTGCCTACGGTGGCCGCATGACTCCACGATTCGATGCCATCGGCCTCGTCGTCTCCGACATGGCCGCCTCCGTCGTCTTCTACCGTCGCCTCGGCTTCGCCTTCCCCGACGGCGCCGAGAACGAGCCGCACGCCGAGGCGGAACTGCCGGGCGGGCTGCGGTTGTTGCTCGACACGGAGGCGACCGTGCGCTCCTTCCTCCCCGAGTGGCAGCCACCCACGGGGAGCGGCCGGCACTCGCTGGCGCTGCGGTGCGCGGATCCGGGTGAGGTGGACACGGTGTACGAGGAACTGGTCGGCGCCGGCTACCACGGCGAGCTCAAGCCGTGGGACGCCTTCTGGGGCCAGCGGTACGCCTCCGTCCAGGACCCGGACGGAAACGGCGTGGACCTGTTCGCGCCGCTAGCCGCCGCGCCGGCCGAGTAGCTCACCGAGCGGCCTGCCCGCCAACTCCTTGACGTCCCGCGCCAGATGAGCCTGATCGGCGAACCCGGCCCGCACGGCCGTGTCCGCGAAGGTCACGCCGCCCCGCGCCAGGGCGAGGGCCCGTTGCAGCCGTAGGATCCGGGCCAGCGTCTTGGGGCCGTAGCCGAAGGCGGTCAGGCAGCGGCGGTGCAACTGCCGGGAGCCGAGGCCGAGTTCGTCGGCGGTGGCGGCGACGGGGCGGCCCGCGTCGAGGGCGGTCACCACCCCTCGTAGCAGCGGGTCGGGCGGCTCCGCGTCGGCGGCCCGCTCCAGCGCCACGTCTTCGAGCGCGGTCACGGGGTCGGCCGCGGCCCCGATACGACCACCCAGCCGCCGTACCTCCGAGGCCGGCCACAGATCCGCGAGGTCGACGCGCCGGTCACGCAGCTCATGCGCCGGCACGCCGAGGAGGCCGGGCGCGGTGCCGGGGTAGAAGCGGACGCCGAGCCAGGTACTGGGCGCGCCTTCGGTGACGTACGCACGCGTGTCGGGCCCCGCGACGAGCAGCCGCCCCTCGTTCCAGAGCAGATCCATGCACCCGTCGGGCAGGACGGGCCCGACGCCGGTGCCGGACGGAGTGTTCGTCCAGACGACGGCACCTGAGAGCCGAGACGCCCTCTCCTCATACACATGCGCCAGCCTACGACGCGCCCGGGCGGCGAAACCCGCTCCTCACACCACCCGCGCCCGATGCTCCTGCGGGCTCACCCCATACACCCGCTTGAACGCGCTGGACAACGCAAACGCACTGCCATAGCCGACCTGTCGGGCCAGGGCATCCAGCGTGTCGTCGGTGTCGCGCAGCGCATCCGCCGCCAGCGCGAGCCGCCACCCCGTGAGGTACGTCATCGGCGGCTCCCCCACCAGTTCCGTGAAGCGGCGGCCCAGCGCGGCCCGGGACACCCCCGCCTTGGCGGCCAGCGAGGCCACCGTCCAGGGGTGGGCCGGGTCGTCCTGGACGAGTCGCAGCACACGGCCGACGACCGGGTCCGCCATGGCCCGGTACCAGGCCGGGGCCTCCGCCTCCGGACGGGAGAACCAGGCCCTGAGCGCGGCGATGACCAGCAGGTCGAGCAGCCGGTCCAGGACGACCTCCTGCCCGGGTTCGTCGCGGACGATCTCCTCCATGAGGTACGGCGTGAGGGGGCAGTCCCACACATCGGCCGTGAGGGACAGCAGCGGAGGCAACGCGTTCAGCAGCCGCCCGCTGATCTCGCCCTGCCACAGATACGTGCCGATCAGCATCACGGCCGAGCCGTCGAGCCGGTCGCCCCAGGTGCGCACGCCCAGGTCCATCGAGCCGTTGAGGGAGCGGCCGTCGGGGTAGCGGCACTCGGCGCCCGGCAGGATCAGGGCCTGGGGCTCGGTGGTGGGGTCGTCGGCGCAGGTGTAGGGGTCGGGGCCGCGGGCGATGGCGAGGTCGCCGGGGCGCAGCCGGATCCTCCCCCAGCCTTCGGCCGGGGGGACCCCCATCTCGCTTCGCTCGCCCCGGTCCGGGATCACCCAGGCGTCGCCGCGGACCATGACCATGACGGTGAGCGGGGCGCGGTCCTCGACGCGGATGGACCACGGCGGCTCGAAACAGGCGCGGATCATGAAGGCGCCACGCGCGCGTGGGCCCTCCAACAGGCCGGCAAGGGCGTCCATGTCGTCAGCGTAGACGTCCGCGTATGGGAATGAGCCGTTCAGCGATGGGCTGTTGGGGCGCGCGACCGTTGACTGGAGGCATGACGGACAACGCAGCCGAGACGGCGAACACGCAGCGGATGACGGTAGTGGTGACCGGGGCCTCGGGTCGTACGGGGAGCCGGGTGGCGGGGGCGGCGCGCGGGGCGGGGCTCACGGTGCGGGCGGCGTCCCGGGCGCAGGGCTTCGACTGGGAGGACCCGACGACGTGGGCGCGGACCCTGCGCGACGCGGACGCGGCGTATCTGATGTACCCGTCCGACATCGGCTCCCCGGCGGCGGCCGAGGACATCGGCGCGCTGGCCCGGGAGGCGGTGGGGCTCGGCGTACGGCGGCTGGTGCTGCTGTCGGCCCGCGGCGAGGACCAGGCGCTGCCGGCCGAGGAGGCGCTGAAGTCGTCCGGCGCGGACTGGACGATCGTACGGGCGGCGTGGTTCTCGCAGAACTTCAGCGAGGGGCCGCTGGTGGAGGGGATGGTCCACGGGGAGCTGGTGTTTCCCGCGGGTGAGGTGGAGGAGCCGTTCGTCGACGTGCGGGACATCGCGGACGTCGTGGTGGCCGTGCTGACGGCCGGGGATCGCCATGTGGGCCGGACGCTGGAGCTGACCGGGCCGCGGCTGCTGTCCTGGCATGCGGCGGTCGCGGAGATCTCCGAGGCGACGGGCAGCACGATCATGTACACACCGGTCCCGGTGCCTGCCTACGGCGAGGCGCTGACCGGCTTCGGCGTCCCACCCGAGGAGGTGGACCTCTTGACGGAGGTCTTCGAAGCCCTCATGGACGGCCGCAACGCCCACGTCACGGACGACGTCCGCGCGGTGCTGGGCCGGGAGCCACGGGACTTCGGGGACTTCGCGAGGGAGGCCGCGGCGGCGGGGGTGTGGAAGGCGTGAACCGTCGGCCCCTGCCGCCCGGCACCGACCGAGCCCGACGGCCCGCGGACCACGCCACCCACCGCTGACACCACGGCACTCCACCACGAGTGCACCCGCCCGACGGCCCCCACACGCGACGGCACCCGGCCCCAACGCCGGAATCGGGCACTACCGAACGCCAGGCCCCCAGCCGTCGCGGCCGGGACGTGGAAGGCGTGAACCGTCGGCCGCTACCGCCCGGCGTCGACCGAGCCCGACGGCCCGCGGACCACGCCACCCACCGCTGACACCACGGCACTCCACCGCGAGTGCACCCGCCCGACTGCGCTCGCGCGCGACGGCGCCTGCCCCGACGGCGGAGTCGGGCAGTGCCGAACGCCAGGGTCCCCGGCCGTCAGGGCCCCACCGGCCGTCGGCCCTCTCAGTCCCTGCCGTGGTCCTCCGGCTTGTGCGGGGGATGCGTGTGCGTGCTCTTCACATGGGTCCGCAGCCGCGACGACACGTCCTCCGGCGGCAGGAAGCGGGACCACCGCTCGGGGAACTCCGACGGCATGTCGGGGTCGTCGGGGTCGTCGAGCCCGGGCTCGCGGCCGGCGGCGTGGCGGGCGACGTACTCGGCGACCTGGGCCTCGCGCAACCGCTCGTTGGCGGCGCGGGCCGCGGCCGTCGCGGCGGCCGGCCAGACCCGGTCGATCGCGGCGTTGACCGCGGCCCCGACGAGCACGGCGAACGCGGACACACCGATCCACAGCATCACGGCGACGGCGGCGGCGAGGGAGCCGTAGATCGACGCGCCCTCGATCGTGTTCGTCAGGTAGATGCGCAGCAGGAAGCTGCCCAGCACCCACATGCCGAGGGCGACCAGCGCGCCGGGCACGTCCTCGATCCAGGGGGAGCGGACCGGCACGGACACGTGGTAGAGCGTGGTCAGGAACGCGATCGACAGGACGATCACGACGGGCCAGTACAGGACCTGCACCAGGGTCTCCGACCAGGGCACGATCCGTACGACCGCGTCCGGCCCGGCCACCATCAGCGGCAGCGCCACCGAGCCGATCAGCAGGGCGGCGATGAACAGCAGGAACGCCACCAGCCGGGTCTTGACGATCCCCCGGACGCCGTCGAGGCCGTACATCACGGTGATGGTGTCTATGAAGACGTTCACCGCGCGCGACCCCGACCACAGGGCGAACAGGAAGCCGACGGAGATGACGTCGGGGCGGCCGCCGTGCATCACGTCGTCCAGGATCGGCTGGGCGATCTGGCGCACGCCCTTGTCGGACAGGACGGTGCGCGAGGCCTCGATGAGGTTGGTCTCCAGGCTGCTGATGGTGTCGGTGCCGGTCCAGTCGTCGACGTAGCCGAGGAGGCCGATCATGCTGAGCAGCAGCGGCGGCACGGACAGCAGCGTGAAGAACGCGGCCTCGGCGGCGAGGCCCAGGATGCGGTACTCGATGCAGGAGTTGACGGTGTCCTTGATCAGCAGCCAGGCGGTCCTGCGCTTGGAGACGTTCCGGTAGAGGACACGCGCCCGGTGGAGACGACCGGAGGTCCGCTGGGGGGATTCACTTGCTGGCTGCACGACCTAAAGGTATCCGCCGTACGGGGGCGCACTCATCGCGGCGCCGGGTGCGCACCCTCGCGACCTGCCCGCTCCCCCACGCCGGTGCCGTGTCAGGCTGGAGACCGGCGCCCCGCGGAGGGATAGGTTCACAGGTATGGCAGGCAGCACGCACACCGTGACCAACCAGCCCCCGCCCCTGGTCGGATACGACGTCTACACCGCCGACCGGGCCCTGACCGCAGCCGTCGAACGTCACCTCGCCCCGGAGCTGCTGGACGAGGTCCGAAGCGAGCTGGCGGCGCTCGGGCGGACCTGCGGATCGGCCCAGGTGCAGGAGTGGGGGGCGCTGGCGAACGCGAATCCGCCGCGGCTGCGCACGCACGACCGCTACGGCCACCGCATCGACGAGGTCGAGTTCCATCCGTCCTGGCACCGGCTGCTCGGCAAGGGCGTCGCGGCGGGGCTGACCGCGGCCTGGGTCCGGCCGGGCGGGCATGTGCGGCGGGCCGCGGCCTTCCTCATGTGGACGCAGGTCGAGGCCGGCAACAGCTGCCCGCTGTCCATGACCCACGCGGCGGTACCCGCCCTGCGCACGGAACCGGACCTCGCCGCCGAGTGGGAGCCGCGGCTGACGTCCATGATCTACGACCTCGAGCTGCGGCCCGCCCGGCTCAAGGCCGGGGCCCTGTTCGGGATGGGCATGACGGAGAAGCAGGGCGGCAGCGACGTACGCGCCAACGCGACGGCCGCGCGCCCGCTCCCCGACGGCGAGTCGTACGAGCTGACCGGGCACAAGTGGTTCTGCTCGGCACCCATGTCGGACGGGTTCCTCGTGCTGGCGCAGGCTCCGGGCGGGCTCTCCTGTTTCCTCGTGCCGCGGGTGCTGGAGGACGGCAGCCACAACGTGTTCCTGATCCAGCGGCTCAAGGACAAGCTGGGCAACCGCTCGAACGCCTCCTGCGAGGTCGAGTTCGACGGGACGTGGGCACGACGGGTCGGTGACGAGGGGCGCGGGGTGCGCACCATCATCGAGATGGTGGCGGCGACCCGGCTCGACTGCGTACTGGGCTCCGCGGGGCTGATGCGGCAGGCGGTCGCGCAGGCGATCCACCACTGTGACCACCGCGAGGCGTTCGGCGGGAAGCTCGTCGACAAGCCGCTCATGCGCAACGTACTGGCCGACCTGGCCGTCGAGTCCGAGGCGGCGACCACTCTCGCGCTGCGGCTCGCGGCCGCCTACGACGACGCCGGCGAGCAGGAGCGGGCACTGCTGCGGATCGCGGTGCCGGCCGCCAAGTACTGGGTGACCAAGCGGTGTGCGCCGCTGACGGTGGAGGCGGCCGAGTGCCTGGGCGGCAACGGGTACGTCGAGGAGTCCGGGATGCCCCGGCTGGTGCGCGAGTCGCCGCTGAACTCGATCTGGGAGGGCGCGGGCAACGTCCAGGCGCTGGACGTGCTGCGGGTGTTGCAGCGGGAGCCCCTGGCACTCAACGCCTATCTCCAGGAGGTCGGCAAGGCCCGCGGCGCCGACCACCGACTGGACGGAGCGATCAAGGGCCTGCTGACCGAACTCGCCGACCTGGAGGGCATCGAGGCCCGGGCCCGGCGCCTGACGGAGCGGCTCGCGCTGGTGCTGCAGGGGTCGCTGCTCGTCCGGTTCGCGCCCCCGGAGGTCGCGGACGCGTTCTGCGCCTCACGATTGGGAGGCGACGGGGGCGCGGCCTTCGGCACCCTGCCCCACAGCCTGGACCTGGCGTCGATCGTGGACCGGGCCCGCCCAGTGCCCTGACACGTCCAGCACACCGGCCGACCTAGGCCCTGTCGTCAAATTCCCGTCGTCCGCCCGGAGGGCGGGCTGCGCGGCGTCATGGGGGTGCCCCCACGCGAGCCGGGCGAAGCTCGGTTCGCGTGGGCGAGGAGCCACGTGGGCGTTTCGGCAACACGGCTGGGGTCCCCCCTCTGGGGGAGTGCGTGCCAGACGCCGCGCAGCAGGCGGGAATTCGACGACAGGGCCTAAGGGCGCGGGGAACTGCGCGACCAGCCACAACCGGCCCGCAGTCGCCGACGAAACATCAATCGGCACCCCCCGTCGCGCAAGCGGCCCAACCGCCGGAGGCAGGGGGTGGTGCTGCGCCGACACGGCACCACCCCCGCCATGGCCCGTTCGAGGCCGCGAACGCCGCTCGGGACGGCGTTGCACAAGTTTCAATCAGGTCAGAGCAGTCCACCAGGGTTGCAAGGGGTTGCAACTTGTTGGCATCTGAGGGCGGAGTGGGTCCCTCCGGGAGCGACGGACGGCACTATGAGACACAGGGTCTGTACGAGTCGAACCGGGAGGGACCCGTGGCGCTCTCGCCGACGGACGTGACGCAGCTCGCCGCCGTGGACTCGGCGCGGGCGGCGCGCGTACTCAGCGACGTCCGCTCCGCCACGCTCTCCGGCCGGCGCGCGGCCGTCGCGCCGCGCCCGGTGATCGAGCAGTCCTGGTCACGCATGCTGCGCAGCGGTGTCGATCCCGACCACGACTTCCGGTCCGGTCTGCTGTCCCGCGAGGAGGTGCAGCGGCGCCGGGAGACCACCGTGCTCAGGCATGTCCTGCCGGTGTTGCGCGAGGGCCTGCTGTCGGTCGCGGACATCGCCCACCACATCATGGTCGTCGCTGACGACGAGGGCCGGGTGCTGTGGCGGGAGGGCAACTCCTCCGTGCTGCGCAAGGCCGACGGCCTCGGCTTCGAACTCGGCGCCGACTGGCGCGAGAGCGTCGTCGGCACCAACGGGGTGGGCACTCCGGCGGTGGTGCGTCGGCCCGTGCAGGTCTTCGCCTCCGAGCACTTCCAGCGCTCGCAGACCTCCTGGACCTGCACCGGCGCCCCGATCACGGATCCGCGGGACGGCCGGCTGATCGGCGTGGTGGACGTCAGCGGACCGCTGGAGACCATGCACCCGGCCACGCTCGCCTGGGTCGACTCGGTGGCCAAGCTCGCCGAGGCCCGGCTGCGCGAGGTGCATCTGACCTCGCTGGAGCGGCTGCGCGCGGTGGCGGCGCCGGTGCTGGCCCGGCTGGCCGGGCGGGCCCTGGTGGTGGACCGGGACGGCTGGACCGCCGCGGTGACCGGGATGCCGTACGCGCGCCGGATGGCGCTGCCCAAGTCCCTGTCGCCGGGCCGACGGTGGCTGCCGCCGCTCGGCCTGTGTTCGGTGGAGCCGCTGGCCGGCGGCTGGCTGCTGCGGGCCGCCGACGAGCCGATGCCGCCCGGGGCGACGCGGATCGCCCTGGACCTGACGCAGGCGCGCCGCTGGTCGGTGACGGTCTCCGGCAGCGCGGGCTCCTGGAGCCATGAACTGAGCCCCCGGCACGCCGAGTTGCTGTATCTGCTGGCCCTGCACCGCACCGGCCGCAGCGCGGCGGGGCTGGCCGAGGACATGTTCGGCGACGCGGGCCGTACGGTGACGGTGCGCGCCGAGATGTCGCGGGTACGGCGCTATCTCGGGGGGTTCCTGGAGCATCGGCCGTACCGCTTCCGCGAGGACGCGGAGATCGAGGTGCTGCTGCCGGACGACCCGCGCGATCTGCTGCCGCACTCGACGGCACCGGCGGTGGTGCGGGGGCGGATCTCGGCCGATCTGCCCTGAGTCCGCCCTGCCCGAGTGGCATCTTCCGCATATTTGCAGGGTCTTCGTCCGCAAGCGTGCCTCACTGCCGTAGCATCCCTCTACGAGCCACCCCACCTGCTCTTTTGGTCAACATGCAGACCAATAGCGGCAGTTGGCTCGCCTCGGGAGGTTTGATGAAGCACCGCGGCAGACACCGTCGACGCAAGCAGGGCCGCGCCGTGCGCGCGTTCCTGGCCGGAACCGCCCTCGCGCTCACCGCGGCCGCCACGATGATCAGCGCCTCGCAGGCCACGGTCGGCGACAACCCCGGGGCACTGGAGCCTCTCACCAGGGCCGCCGACACCGGCGCCCTCAGCCTCCACGAGCAGCTGGTCCCGCAGGCCACGCTCGACGAACTCGCCTCCGGGATGGGCAAGCCGGTCGGTGTCCGTGCCGTCCTGGAGAGCGCCGACCGCAGCCTGCGCGGCGCGGCCGGCTGTACGGCCACCGAACGCGCGGCGCTGCCGATCGCACCGGCCGCCACGCGCGCGTACTGCTGGGACGCCGCCGAGACCCGGACCTGGCGGGCGGGGGCGCTCACCACCTCGGGGGACGCCGACGACGACGGCTGGTGGAACGACAACCGGGTGCTGCTGGCCGGCTGGAGCCAGGGCACCGCCGACCGGGGCCTCGCCCGGGTCGCCTTCGTCGACGCGGGCGACCTGGCCCGCCTCAGGTACGCCTCGGCCCTCCTCGTCGTCCCGGTGGACGGCGGACGCGACTACCGCGCTCTGACCTCCCGCCTCTCCGGCATGGTCTGGTATCAGGACAAGCTGCTGGTCACCACCGCCGACGGCCTGTACGTCTACGACATGAACCGCGTCCAGCGCACCACCGTCGACAGCGCCGCGGTGGGCCGCGTCGGGGGCGGCTGGTCGGCGCACGGCCAGCGCTTCGTCCTGCCGGCCGTCGGCTCGTACCGTCTGACCGGCGGGAGCGCCGCTCCCCGTCTCGGCGCCATCTCCCTCGACCGCAGCACGGCACCCGACAGCCTGGTGGCGGGCGAACGGACCGCGGCCGACAGCGACCGGCACGCCCGGCTGTGGCGCTACGACTTCAGCACGGACCCGACCCGCCCCGGCCTGCTGGCCACCGACGCCACCGGCTCCGCGCACGCGGTCGAGGCGTACGAGACGGAGGCGTCCGGCATCAGGGGCCTGCTCTCGCACCGGCCGACCGGGACGGACCGCTCCGACTGGTACCTGGGCCGAGCCCCGGGCGCCACGGACCGGCACGGCAGTATCTGGCGCCAGGACACCGACGGCGCCGAGGCGACCCGCTGCGGCTCCGAGGAGGCCCCCCGCTGCTGGGGCGTCCAGGCCGGACCCCTGTCGTACTGGGAGGCGACCGGCGAGGTCTGGTCCCAGTCGGGCGGAATGCTGTTCGCCGTGCCCCTGGAGTCGATCGACCGGGCGCTGGGCTAGGGCCCGCCCAGCGGTCGCGGACGCCGATCGACAGATCGGTCATTCGGATGATTCCCTGGCCGCCATGACCAACATCCCCGTGACCACCTGGTCCCTGGAGCAGACCTCCTCGACCGACGTCCTGCCGGCCGCCGCCCCGGAGGGGGACGTGCGGATCGTGCGGGCCGAGGTGCCCTCGCCCGAGTTCAGCCGGTTTCTGTACGCGTCGGTGGGCGGGGACATCCTCTGGCTGGACCGGCTCGGCTGGACGTACGCGCAGTGGCAGGAGCATCTGGCGCGTCCGGGTGTCGAGACGTGGGTCGCCTACGACCGGGGGACACCCGCGGGCTATGTGGAGCTGGAGCCGCAGGACGACGGGGTCGTGGAGATCGTCTACTTCGGCCTGATTCCGGCCTTCCGCGGACGCCGGATCGGCGGGCACCTGCTGGCGTACGGCGCCGCCCGTGCCTGGGACCTCGCGGAGCGCTGGCCGGGGCTGGCCCGGACGAAGCGGGTGTGGCTGCATACGTGCAGCAAGGACGGGGAGCACGCCATGGACAACTACCTGCGCCGCGGCTTCAAGCTCTTCGACACCAAGGTCGAGGAGGAGGCCGAGGCGGCGCCGACCGGCCCATGGCCGGGGGCGTACCCTGGCTGACCTGGACAGAAACGGCCCATATGGGCCATGTGACCGACAACACCCTTGTCTTGCTCTTCGAGACAAGGGTGTCCGCATAATGGACGAAGCTGGACTGTGTCCAGATCGCCGTGACACGCTTCCGTCATGTCTGGAACTGGAATCGCCTTGGTGAGTCGACGGCACGTCGACCTCGGCCGCATGTCCAGCGCCATCTGTCCGGCGCGCTGACAGCCCCGCAGCGCCCGACATCTCCCTCTTTTCGCTTTCCTTCCTGCGCAATGACGCGCACGTATGCCCATGCGCCCGTACGCGCAGGTCAGAGCCGCTTTCCCGCCTGTCCCGAAGGACGTAACAACCATGGCCGCCACCCCGCAGAAACCTGCCGCCGCGACTCCCCGCCGCAAGGTGAGCCGTCACCGCGGTGAGGGTCAGTGGGCCGCGGGGCACTACACCCCGCTCAACGGCAACGAACAGTTCAAGAAGGACGACGACGGTCTCAATGTGCGGACACGCATTGAGACGATCTACTCCAAGCGTGGCTTCGACTCCATCGACCCGAACGATCTGCGTGGCCGTATGCGCTGGTGGGGGCTGTACACCCAGCGCAAGCCCGGGATCGACGGCGGCAAGACCGCGATCCTGGAGCCGGAGGAGCTGGACGACAAGTACTTCATGCTGCGGGTGCGGATCGACGGCGGTCGCCTCACCACGCAGCAGCTGCGGGTGATCGGTGAGATCTCGCAGGAGTTCGCGCGCGGCAGCGCGGACATCACCGACCGGCAGAACATCCAGCTGCACTGGATCCGCATCGAGGACGTGCCGGAGATCTGGGACCGGCTGGAGGCCGTCGGGCTGTCCACCACCGAGGCCTGCGGCGACTGCCCGCGCGTCGTCATCGGCTCGCCGGTCGCCGGTATCGCCGAGGACGAGATCATCGACGGCACCTGGGCGATCGACGAGATCCACGACCGGTACATCGGCAGCAAGGAGTTCTCCAACCTGCCGCGCAAGTTCAAGACGGCGATCTCCGGCTCCCCGCTCCTCGACGTGGTCCACGAGATCAACGACATCGCGTTCGTCGGCGTCGACCACCCCGAGCACGGCCCCGGCTTCGACCTGTGGGTCGGCGGCGGCCTGTCCACCAACCCGAAGATCGGCGTCCGGCTCGGCGCCTGGGTGCCGCTGGAGGAGGTCCCGGACGTCTGGGCGGGCGTGATCGGCATCTTCCGCGACTACGGCTACCGGCGGCTGCGCACGAAGGCCCGTCTGAAGTTCCTGGTCGCGGACTGGGGCCCGGAGAAGTTCCGCCAGATCCTGGAGGACGAGTACCTCAAGCGGAAGCTGGCCGACGGCCCCGCGCCCGCCGAGCCCACCGAGCGCTGGCGCGACCACATCGGTGTGCACCGGCAGAAGGACGGCCGTTTCTACGTCGGTTTCGCCCCGCGCGTCGGCCGGGTCGACGGCGCCACGCTCACGAAGATCGCCGAGGTCGCGGAGGCCCACGGCTCGGGCCGGGTCCGGACCACCGTCGAGCAGAAGATGATCGTCCTCGATGTCGAGGAGGCGCAGGTCGAGCCCCTGGTCGAGGCCCTTGAGGCGCTGGACCTGACCGCCAAGCCCTCCCCGTTCCGGCGCGGCACCATGGCCTGCACCGGCATCGAGTACTGCAAGCTCGCCATCGTCGAGACCAAGGCGCGCGGCGCCGCGCTGATCGACGAGCTGGAGCGCCGCATCCCGGACTTCGACGAGCCGCTCACCATCAACCTCAACGGCTGCCCGAACGCCTGCGCCCGTATCCAGGTCGCGGACATCGGTCTCAAGGGCCAGCTGGTCCTGAACGACAAGGGCGAGCAGGTCGAGGGCTACCAGGTGCACCTGGGTGGCGCGCTCGGCCTGGAGGCCGGGTTCGGGCGCAAGGTGCGTGGCCTGAAGGTCACCTCCGACGAGCTGCCCGACTACGTCGAGCGGGTCCTCAAGCGCTTCCAGGACGAGCGCGAGGACGGCGAGCGGTTCGCCACCTGGGCCGCGCGCGCCTCCGAGGAGGCCCTGTCATGAGCGAGCGGGCCGCCCCTTTCTACTGCCCCTACTGTGGCGACGAGGATCTCCGGCCGAGTGAAGCCCTGGAAGGCAGCCACGGCGTGTGGGAATGCGCGGCGTGCAACCGCGCATTCCAGTTGAAGTTCCTCGGGCTGCTCGCCCGGGGCCTTCAGCACAACGACGCAGGGGGAGACGGGATATGACCGCGACTCAGGAAGAGCGCACGACGGAGGATCTGAAGGCGCTCGCCGAGCAGGCGGGCCGTGACCTGGAGGACGCCTCCGCGCTGGAGATCCTCCAGTGGGCGACCGACACGTTCGGCAAGCGCTTCTGCGTGACCTCGTCGATGGAGGACGCGGTGGTCGCCCACCTCGCCTCCCGCGCGATGCCCGGCGTGGACGTCGTGTTCCTCGACACCGGCTACCACTTCGAGGAGACCATCGGCACCCGCGACGCGGTCGAGGCCGTGATGGACGTCAACGTCATCACCCTCACCCCGCGCCAGACGGTCGCCGAGCAGGACGCCGAGTACGGCCCGAAGCTGCACGACCGCGACCCCGACCTGTGCTGCAAGCTGCGCAAGGTCGAGCCGCTGGAACGCGGCCTCAAGGGCTATGTGGCCTGGGCGACGGGGCTGCGCCGCGACGAGTCCCCGACCCGGGCGAACACCCCGGTCGTCGGCTGGGACGAGAAGCGCCAGAAGGTGAAGATCTCCCCGATCGCCCGCTGGACCCAGGACGACGTGGACGCCTACGTCACCGAGCACGGCGTCCTCACCAACCCGCTGCTGATGGACGGTTACGCCTCCGTCGGCTGCGCGCCCTGCACCCGCCGGGTCCTTCAGGGCGAGGACGCACGGGCCGGCCGTTGGGCCGGCCGCGCCAAGACCGAGTGCGGGCTGCACGGCTGACCCATGACCGACTTTTCTGCGTCTTCTGCGAATTTGGAGAACCACGTGACGAGCGGAGCCACCGTCTGGCTCACGGGTCTGCCGAGCGCCGGCAAGACCACCATCGCCTACGAGCTGGCCGGTCGGCTGCGCGAGGAGGGCCACCGCGTCGAGGTGCTCGACGGCGACGAGATCCGCGAGTTCATCTCGGCGGGCCTTGGCTTCAGCCGCGAGGACCGGCACACCAACGTGCAGCGCATCGGCTTCCTCGCCGAACTGCTCGCCCGTAACGGTGTGAAGGCACTCGTCCCGGTGATCGCGCCCTACGCCGACAGCCGTGACGCGGTGCGCAAGCGCCACCAGGAGAGCGGCGCGCCGTACCTGGAGATCCATGTGGCGACTCCGGTCGAGGTGTGCTCCGTACGCGATGTGAAGGGTCTGTACGCCAAGCAGGCCGCGGGCGAGCTGACCGGACTGACCGGGGTCGACGACCCGTACGAGCAGCCCGAGTCGCCCGACCTGCGCATCGAGTCCCAGAACCAGACCGTGCGGGAGTCCGCGGCGTCGGTGTACGCCCTGCTCAGCGAAAGGGGACTGGCATGACGACGACCGTCGCCACGGTGAAGGGGGGCGAGGACGGCACGGCCTCCCCGTACGCCCTCTCGCACCTGGACGCGCTGGAGTCCGAGGCGGTGCACATCTTCCGCGAGGTGGCGGGCGAGTTCGAGCGGCCGGTGATCCTGTTCTCCGGCGGCAAGGACTCCATCGTCATGCTGCACCTCGCGCTGAAGGCGTTCGCCCCGGCCGCGATCCCCTTCTCGCTGCTGCACGTGGACACCGGGCACAACTTCCCCGAGGTCCTCGAGTACCGGGACCGTGTGGTGGCCGCACATGGGCTGCGGCTCCATGTGGCCTCCGTACAGGACTACATCGACCGGGGTGTGCTCAAGGAGCGCCCGGACGGCACCCGTAACCCGCTGCAGACACTGCCGCTGACGGAGAAGATCCAGAGCGAGAAGTTCGACGCGGTGTTCGGCGGCGGGCGCCGGGACGAGGAGAAGGCGCGGGCCAAGGAGCGCGTCTTCTCGCTGCGGGACGAGTTCTCGCAGTGGGATCCGCGCCGGCAGCGGCCCGAGCTGTGGAACCTCTACAACGGCCGCCACGCGCCCGGCGAGCACGTCCGCGTGTTCCCGCTGTCCAACTGGACCGAGCTGGACGTCTGGCAGTACATCGCCCGCGAGGGCATCGAGCTGCCGGAGATCTACTTCGCGCACGAGCGCGAGGTCTTCAAGCGGGCCGGCATGTGGCTGACCGCAGGTGAGTGGGGCGGGCCTAAGGACGGCGAGACGGTCGAGAAGCGGCTCGTCCGCTACCGGACCGTCGGCGACATGTCCTGCACCGGTGCCGTCGACTCGGACGCGGTGAGCCTGGAACAGGTCATCACCGAGATCGCCGCCTCCCGGCTCACCGAGCGCGGCGCGACCCGCGCCGACGACAAGATGTCCGAGGCCGCGATGGAAGACCGTAAGCGCGAGGGGTACTTCTAAGCATGAGCACGACCACGACCGAGGAGCTCTCGGCCACCACGCTGCTGCGGTTCGCCACCGCGGGCTCCGTCGACGACGGCAAGTCCACCCTCGTCGGCCGGCTGCTGCACGACTCCAAGTCGATCCTCACCGACCAGCTGGAGGCCGTCGAGCGCGCCTCGGCGAGCCGCGGCCAGGAGGCCCCGGACCTGGCGCTGCTGACGGACGGCCTGCGCGCCGAACGCGAGCAGGGCATCACGATCGACGTGGCGTACCGTTACTTCGCCACGCCCCGGCGCCGGTTCATCCTCGCCGACACGCCCGGCCATGTGCAGTACACCCGCAACATGGTCACGGGCGCTTCGACGGCCGAGCTGACGGTGATCCTGGTCGACGCCCGCAACGGCGTCGTCGAGCAGACCCGCCGGCACGCCGCCATCGCGGCTCTCCTGCGCGTGCCGCACGTGGTGCTGGCCGTGAACAAGATGGACCTGGTCGACTACCAGGAGTCCGTCTTCGCCGCGATCGCCGAGGAGTTCACGGCGTACGCGCTGGAGCTGGGCGTCCCGGAGATCACCGCGATCCCGATCTCGGCGCTGGCCGGCGACAACGTGGTGGACCCGTCCGCGAACATGGACTGGTACGGCGGGCCGACCTTCCTGGAGCACCTGGAGACGGTCCCGGTCACCCACGACCTGAGCCACTGCCACGCCCGGCTGCCCGTGCAGTACGTGATCCGCCCGCAGACCGCCGAGCACCCCGACTACCGGGGTTACGCCGGCCAGATCGCCGCCGGTTCCTTCCGCGTCGGCGAGTCGGTGACCGTGCTGCCGTCGGGCCGGACGTCGAAGATCTCCGGCATCGACCTGCTGGGCGAGCCGGTCGACATCGCGTGGACCACCCAGTCGGTGACCGTCCTGCTGGAGGACGACATCGACATCTCGCGCGGCGACCTGCTCGTGCCGACCAAGGACGCGCCCGCGACCACCCAGGACATCGAGGCCACCGTCTGCCACGTCGCCGACGCCCCGCTGACCGTCGGCCACCGCGTGCTGCTCAAGCACGGCACCCGCACGGTCAAGGCGATCGTCAAGGACATCCCGTCCCGGCTCACGCTCGACGACCTGTCCCTGCACCCGCACCCGGGACAGCTCGTCGCCAACGACATCGGCCGGGTGAAGATCCGCACCGCCGAGCCGCTGCCAGTCGACTCCTACGCCGACTCGCGCCGCACGGGCTCGTTCATCCTGATCGACCCGAACGACGGCACGACGCTCACCGCGGGCATGGTCGGCGAGTCGTTCGCCGCGCCGGAGCCGGTCAAGGACGAGGCCGAGGACGACGGGTGGGACTTCTGACATGCAGACCACTGACATGCAGACCACTGACGTGAAGGCCCTCGACTCCTACTCCACGTTCGCGAAGGAGGGCGGCCGTGTCGGCAGCGGCGCTCTGGGCAGCGGGCAGGGCGGAGTGGCGCGATGTGTGCGCTGACCTGCGCGCACCGCATGTGTGCCGCTCCGCACAAATCCGCCGACCCCCCGGCCACGACCTGATACGGGCGTGAGCGCCGGGCCACCGAGAGGAACACCTCCCGTGCCTGCCACCCCCGCCCTGCGACGGACCCTCGCGGTCCTGGCCGCACTGCCGCTGCTCGCCCTCGCGGCCTGCGGCTACGGCTCGCAGGCCAAGGAGAACACCGAGCAGGCCATAGCCGGGGCGCCCAAGGTCGACGGCCTGGACTCGGTGAAGATCGGCTACTTCGGGAACCTCACCCACGCCACCGCGCTGGTCGGCCGGCAGGAGGGGCTGTTCCAGAAGGAGCTGGGCGGCACGACGGCTCAGTACGTCCCGTTCAATGCCGGTCCCTCGGAGATCGAGGCGCTGAACGCCAAGTCCATCGACATCGGCTGGATCGGCCCCTCCCCCGCCATCAACGGCTACATCAAGGCGAACGGCAAGAACCTGCGCATCATCTCCGGTTCGGCGTCGGGCGGCGTGAAGCTCGTCGTCGATCCGGAGAAGATCAAGTCCCTGAAGGACGTCAAGGGCAAGCGGATCGCCACGCCGCAGCTCGGCAACACGCAGGACGTGGCGTTCCTCAACTGGGTCTCCGAGCAGGGCTGGAAGGTCGACGCGCAGAGCGGCGAGGGTGACGTCTCCGTCGTCCGCACGGACAACAAGGTCGTCCCGGACGCCTACCGGTCCGGTTCGATCGACGGTGCCTGGGTGCCCGAGCCGACCGCGTCGAAGCTGGTCGCCGAGGGCGGCAAGGTGCTCCTCGACGAGGGCGACCTGTGGCCGGACAAGAAGTTCGTGATCACGAACGTCATCGTGTCGCAGAGCTTCCTGAAGGATCACCCGAAGGCCGTGGAGGCCGTACTGCGTGCCTCCATGAAGATCAACAAGTGGATCGACGCCAACCCGGAGAAGGCGAAGGCCGCGGCGAACGCCCAGCTGAAGGCCGACACCGGCAAGGCGCTGCCGGCCGATGTGCTCGACCCGGCGTGGCAGTCCATCCACGTCACCGACGACCCGCTGGCGGCCACGCTCGGCACGGAGGCCGAGCACGCGGTCAAGGCGGGCCTGCTGCAGAAGCCGGACCTGACCGGCATCTACGACCTGACTCCGCTGAACAAGGTCCTCAAGGCCGAGGGCGAGCCCGAGGTCGACGATGCCGGTCTCGGCGTCAAGTAAGCCCCATTTTCCGGATTCCGCGAGTTCCCAGGAGGTGACGACCATGGCAACCGCCCTCGCCAAGGCCGCCGACACGGATGCGTCCGTGGAGCACGCCGCGCGTATCGACCACGTCTCGAAGTCGTTCGCCGGCCCCGCCGGGCAGCAGCTCGTCCTCGACGACATCACGCTCGACGTCGCGCCCGGCGAGTTCGTCACCCTCCTCGGGGCGTCCGGCTGCGGCAAGTCGACGCTGCTGAACCTGGTGGCCGGGCTGGACAGGCCCAGCGCGGGCAGCATCACGACCGACGGCCGGCCGGCGCTGATGTTCCAGGAGCACGCCCTCTTCCCGTGGCTGACCGCGGGCAAGAACATCGAACTGGCCCTCAAGCTCAGGGGCGTCGCCAAGGCCGAGCGGCGCGAGCGGGCCGAGGAGCTCCTCGAACTCGTCCGGCTCAAGGGCGCGTACGGCAAGCGGGTGCACGAGCTGTCCGGCGGTATGCGCCAGCGGGTCGCGCTGGCCCGTGCCCTGGCCCAGGACAGCCGACTGCTGCTGATGGACGAGCCGTTCGCCGCGCTCGACGCCATCACGCGTGACGTGCTGCACGACGAACTGACCCGCATCTGGCGCGAGACGCAGCTGTCGGTCCTCTTCGTCACGCACAACGTGCGCGAGGCGGTCCGCCTCGCCCAGCGCGTCGTCCTGCTGTCCTCCCGCCCGGGCCGTATCGCGCGCGAGTGGACGGTCGGCATCCCGCAGCCGCGCCGCATCGAGGACGCCGCCGTGGCGGAGCTGTCCCGGGAGATCACCGAAGAACTGCGTGGGGAGATCCGCCGCCATGGCCAGCACTGAGTCGACCGCCGTCAAGGACGGCAACGACCTCGACGGAGTCGAAGCGGGCCTGGACGCCCTGGAGACGGTCCAGACGAGCCGTACGCCGCTGCGCGAGACCTTGATCCGCAAGGTGCTGCCGCCCGTCACCGCGATCGCGCTGGTGCTGGTGGTCTGGCAGCTGCTGGTGTGGGCCGAGGCCGCCCCCGCCTACAAGCTCCCCTCGCCGTCCGACGTATGGGGCGAGGTCCGCGAGTCCTGGCTCCAGGGCACGCTCTTCGACTACATCTGGACGTCCGTCTCACGCGGCCTGCTCGGCTTCCTCATGGCCCTCGCCATCGGCACGCCCCTCGGACTGCTGGTCGCCCGCGTGAAGTTCGTCCGCGCCGCCATCGGACCCATCCTGTCCGGCCTGCAGTCCCTGCCGTCGGTGGCCTGGGTCGCGCCCGCCGTGCTCTGGCTGGGCCTGAACAACTCGATGATGTACGCCGTCATCCTGCTCGGCGCGGTCCCCTCCATCGCCAACGGCCTGGTGTCCGGCGTCGACCAGGTGCCGCCGCTGTTCCTGCGAGCGGGCCGCACGCTGGGCGCGACGGGTCTGAAGGGCACCTGGCACATCGTGATGCCGGCCGCGCTGCCCGGCTATCTGGCGGGCCTGAAGCAGGGCTGGGCCTTCTCCTGGCGCTCGCTGATGGCGGCGGAGATCATCGCCTCCCACCCCGACCTGGGCGTGGGCCTGGGCCAGCTCCTGGAGAACGGCCGCAACAACAGTTCCATGTCCATGGTCTTCTTCGCGATCCTGCTCATCCTGGTCGTCGGCATCGCCATCGACCTGCTGATCTTCAGCCCGCTGGAGCGGTGGGTGCTGCGCAGCCGCGGTCTGCTGGCTAGGAGCTGAAGCCCTGTGTTCAAGAAGCCGGTTCTTCTCGTCATCGCCCACGGCAGCCGTGACCCGCGCCATGCCGCGACCGTGCATGCCCTGGTACGCCGGGTGCGCTCGCTGCGCCCGGACGTGCGGGTGGAGACCGGCTTCCTGGACTTCAACATCCCGTCGGTGCAGGGAGTGCTGGAATCCTTGGCAGCGGAGGGCGTCCGTGACGTCGTAGCGCTGCCTCTGCTCCTGACCAGGGCGTTCCACGCGAAGGCCGACATCCCGGCGGTCCTTCGGGACGCGCCGCCGCAGCTGCGGATCCGGCAGGCCGAGGTGCTGGGGCCGTCGCCGCTGCTCCTGGCGGCGCTGGAGCGGCGGCTGTACGAGGCGGGGCTGACGCCCGCCGACAAGTCCTCGACCGGGGTCGTGCTGGCCTCGGCGGGGTCCACCGACCCGGAGGCGATCGCAGTGATCGCAGAAATCGCGCGGGAGTGGCGGCACACCGGTTGGTGCGCCGTGCGGCCTGCGTTCGCCTCCGCATCTCTTCCCCGGACCGAGGACGCGGTACGCGAACTGAGGGCGCTCGGCTGCGAGCGTGTGGCCGTGGCCCCGTACGTCCTGGCCCCGGGCTACCTCCCGGACCGCATCGCACGGGGCGCGGCCGAGGCGGATGTACTGGCGGACGTGCTCGGGGCCGCGCCCGAGGTGGCGCGGCTGCTGTTGGAGCGGTACGACGCGGCCGGGGTACCGGTGCTGGCGGCCGTGGGCGCCTGAGAGCGACGGTCCGCTTTACGCAGTGCCCGCAGGACCGCTCTTACGCAGTGTCCCCAGGTCCGCCCGCTTCGTCCGCCAGCCGCACCAGCTCCGCCACCGGCATCGAGCCCGGCGCCCGCCGCTCTCGCGCGAAGGTGTTGGCCAGGCGCTGCAGGAGCTCGTTCAGCGGGGTCGGGACGCCGTGCAGGCGGCCGAGGAGGACGATCTCGCCGTTGAGGTAGTCGGCCTCGATGGTGCCGGTGCCACGGGTGAGGGACTGCCAGGAGGAGCCGCCGCCGCGCGGGGCGCCGTCGAGGGGCACGAGGGTGACCTTGTCGCCCCGTACGGCCTGCTGCTCCTCGGCGCTCGCGTACGCGATCCCGGCGGCGTCGAGCACGGCCGCGCCCTCGGCCCGCACGCGCCCGAACAGCGCCGCGGCCTGCGCACTGTCGACGGGCCCGGTCACCGCCTCCAGGGAGTTGCCCAGGTTGCCCAGCAGTTTGGCGTACTGCCAGCGCGCCACGTCCGGCACCACCGGCGCCTCGAAGTGCGACTTCTCCAGGTCGGCGGCGATGAGGCGGGCGGTCTCGTCGGTGCCGTGCGGGTGGCGGCCGAGGTGCAGGATGCCGGTGAGGGGGCTGCCGGCGGCGGAGACGACGCCGGGTTCGACGTACGTCGACGGCAGCCAGACGCAGACGCCGTACACCCGTCGGAAGAGCCGCAGGGCGAGGCGCTGGCTCTCGACGCCGTTCTGGGCGCAGACCAGCGGCAACCGCTCGGCCGCCGTACCGCCGCCCGTGACCGGAACCGGGCCCCACGTCTGCAGCGCGGCGGTGCTGTCCTGCGTCTTGACTGCGAGGACGAGGACGTCGTCGGGGCGGAGTTCGCCGAGCGCGGCCGGCCCGTCCACGACCGGCAGCCGGTGCGTCAGCTCGCCCTCCGGCACCCTGAGCCGCAGTCCGTGGTCCCGTAGGGACTCGAAGTGCGCACCCCGCGCGACCAGAACGACCTCGTGCCCCGAGCCCGCGAGCCGTCCGCCGATGACGCCGCCGACCGCTCCTGCCCCGATGATGATGTAGCGCATGGGACGAGCCTCGCACAGCTGTTCCGCCGGGTTGACCTTGCCCCTGGGGCAGGCTCCAGGGTTCCGCGGCATGGAGGACTTCTACCTGAAGCAGACGCCGTACAGCGATCCGGGAGACCTGGACGTCAGCGGGCTGCCGAGTGATCCAAACCAACTTGCCCACCTCGTACGGGATGTGATCATCCATCAGGGGGACGGGCAGCGCCTGGGGTACGCCATCCCCGAGCAACGGCTGCGCGAGGACGCCGAGTCCCGCTATGTCACCGAGATCCTGCGGATCCTGGGTGAGCGCCGGGACGCACCGCTGACCGAGGCGCGCGAGCCGGAGGAGCGGTTCGTGGGCACCTGCCGGGACTTCGCGCTGCTGCACGTGTCGCTGCTGCGGGCCACGGGCACGCCCGCCCGGGTCCGCGGCGGCTTCGGCACCTACTTCGTCGACGGCTTCCACGAGGACCACTGGATCACCGAGTACCGTCTGCCGGACGGGAGTTGGCGGCTGGTCGACCCGCAGGTCCTGCATCCGGCCTACGGCGACCTGGGCTTCGACCCGCCGGACGTGCCGCGCGACCGGTTCCTCGTGGCGGGCGAGGCCTGGCGGGCGTGCCGGGCCGGGAAGGCGGACCCGGAGACGTTCGGGTTCTGGTCCGTCGAGAGCCTGCGCGGGATGTGGTTCGTCCGGGGCAGCCTCGTCCTCGACCTGGCCTGCCGGAACGGCGTCGAGACGCTGCCCTGGGACGGCTGGCAGCCCCTGGCGGGGTTCGGCGACGAGCCGCTCCCGGCCGACGACCTCGCCCTCCTGGACGCCGTGGCCGCCGCGCACACCGACGAGGACGTGCGGCGCCTGTACACGGACCCACGGCTGACCCCGCCCCGCGAGATCCTCTCCAAGTCGCCCGGCTTCGGCCTGCGCAGGGTCACTCTTCCTCAGCGCTGAACGGCGTCCCTTGATGGAAGTACATCTGCCACCCGTCGCCCGTCCGCCGCCACAGCGAACTGCGGTGTGCGTGCCTGCCGTTGTACTCCGTGTCGAAGGTGAGGTGGACGAGGTCAGGGGCCAGCCGGACACCCCGGATCTCGGAGGTGACGACGTACCGGTCCGCCGGATCGGTGTCCACGGGAAGGCGGGACACGGTCGACTCCCAGTCCCAGCGCCGTCCCGACGAACCGAACTCGTGGAACTCGGGGTGCAGCAGCGACCCGAGCAGTTCCGGCGAGCGGCGGACTTCGGGGTCGAGCAGCCTCAACTCGCCCTCGATGGCGGCCTTCACGGCGGAATCGTGCTCAGTCACTGGTCATCTCCACGAGTTTGACGACGGTGTTCCAGTTACGGCTGGTGGCGATCAAACCCTTGTTGAGCCGGGGCCGCGACAGGATTTCGCCGAGCTTGGAGCGCCCGAGGCCGTTCGGGGCGTACAGGTACAGCGCCCGGTCGCCGAGCCGGAACTCCTCCGGGAGGTAGGCGGCCTGATCGATCTCAGCGAAGCGCTCGGCGTCGACCGGGGCGGAAAAGTAGGTGACATGGAGCTGCTTGGGCTCCAACTCGGCTGCGGGGAACGGGCAGTTGTCGGCGATGGCCTTGAGATAGGCGTGGTCGCGCACGATCACGTCCACGGCGAAGCCGAAGTGCTTCTCGATCGCCGACGCGAGCTCCGCGGCCAGGGACTCCTCGTCGCCGTGACCGGCGGTGAACACCGCCTGCCCGCTCTGCAGGTAGGTGCGTACGCCGTCGTGACCGAGGCCGGTCATCAGGGTGCGCAGGTCGGCCATCGGGACTTTTCTGCTGCCGCCCACGTTGATCCCGCGCAGCAGCGCCGCATACGTCGTCGTCATCCGGTCACCTTAAGACGCGCCGCTGACACCGGCGGGTCCGTCACGCTCATCCACATCCCCGAGCCGCCTCCCCGACACCGCCGGATAGATGTAAGGGGCCCTCATCCTCCCCAGTGGGGAGAGCCCGGTGGCCGAGGGGATGAGTTCCGGCCGCGTCACTTCACCGGGCAGCACGACGAGATGGCTTTATCCGGCCCATACCTTCGAAACGAAAGGGGGCGGCAGGGGGCCGCCACCGCAATCAAGGGGGCAAGCCCGTCATGGGGAACGGAGACACACGCGTGCGGGGACTCGCCGCCCGCGCCGGCGGCTGGAGCGCTCGCCATCGATGGGCTGCCGTCGGTATCTGGGTGCTGTTCGTCGTCCTGGCGATGGGGCTCGGTTCGGCGGCGGGCCGGGTCGACGTCAAGGACAGCGACCAACTGAAGGGCGAGACGCACACCGCAGCCAAGATCATCGAGGACGCGGGGATCGAGGAGCCGGCCAGTGAGACCGTCCTGATCCAGGGGAAGGACGGCAGCCTCAAGGCCACGGACGCCGAGTTCAGGTCGGCGGTCACCGCGGTCGTGAAGGCCGTCGAGGGCACCGGCAAGGTCACGGACGTGACGTCGCCGTACGACACGCAGACGATCTCCAAGGACGGCCGCAGCGCGCTGGTGCAGTTCGACATGCGCGGCGAGTCGGACACCGCGGGCGAGCGCGTGGAGCCGGTGCTGAAGGCCGTGGAGGACGTCCAGAAGGACCACGAGTCGCTGCGGATCGAGGAGATCGGCGGCGCGAGCATGATGAAGACGTTCGACGACGCGTTCGGGGACGACTTCCAGAAGGCCGAGTACTCCGCGGTGCCGGTGGCCCTCGGCATTCTGCTCATCGCCTTCGGCGCGCTGGTGGCGGCGCTGCTGCCGGTGCTGCTGGCGGTCACCGCGATCATGGCGACGATGGGCCTGATGGGCATCGTCAGCCATGTGATGCCGATGAGCGACACCGCGAACTCCGTGATGCTGCTGGTCGGCCTGGCCGTCGGTGTCGACTACTGCCTGTTCTACCTGCGCCGTGAGCGCGAGGAGCGCGAGGCCGGCCGGGACGCGCAGACCGCCCTGAGGGTCGCCGCCGCCACCAGTGGCCGCGCGATCATCGTCTCCGGTGTCACGGTGTGCGTGGCGATGGCGGGCATGCTGTTCACCGGGCTCGCCGAGTTCGAGGCGATGGGCCTGGCCTCGCTGATGGTCGTGGCGGTCGCCATGGTCGGATCGGTCACGGTCCTGCCCGCACTGCTGTCGCTGCTGGGCGAGCGGGTCGAGAAGGGCAAGATCCCCTTCCTGCACCCGCAGAGCCGCCTGCGTCGCAACCGCGGGCGGGGCAACCGCGAGAGCCGGTTCTGGACGGCCGTACTGAAGGGCGTGCTGGCCCGGCCGGTCATCTCGGTCGTCGTCGCGGCCGGTGCGCTGCTCGCCATCGCGGCTCCCGCGCTCGGTATGAAGACCCAGCAGCTCACCCTGGACAAGGAGTTCGGCGACTCGCTGCCCATCGTGCAGACGTACAACCGGCTCAACGAGGCCTTCCCGGGCGGCTCCGAGCCGGCCGAGGTGGTCGTCAGGGCGGACGACATCAACGCCCCCGAGGTGAAGTCCGCGCTCGCCGACTTCCGTGAGCGGGCGATCAGTTCGGGTGCCTCGCGCGGCCCGGTGGAGATCAAGCTGCACGACGCCAAGAACATCGCCTTCGTGTACGTCCCGCTGGTCGGCGGCTCCGACCTCGACAAGGCGGGCGCGAGCCTGGACAAGCTGCGCGACGACGTACGTCCGGCCACGCTCGGCAAGGTCGACGGCGTCGAGGCACCGATCACCGGACAGGTCGCCGGTTCGAAGGACTTCAACGACCAGCTGGCCGGAGCGGTCGTCCCGGTCTTCGCCTTCGTCGTGGTCTTCGCCTTCGGCCTGATGCTGCTGTCGTTCCGCTCGCTGACGGTCGCGATCACCTCGATCGTGCTGAACCTGCTGTCGGTGGGCGCGGCGTACGGCATCCTCGTCGCCGTCTTCCAGCACGGCTGGGGTGCGTCCCTGGTGGGCGCGGAGGGCGTCGGCGCCATCATCACCTGGCTGCCGCTGTTCCTGTTCGTGATCCTGTTCGGCCTGTCGATGGACTACCACGTGTTCGTGGTCTCGCGGATCCGTGAGGCGCGCCTGCGCGGCCGTACGACGAAGGACGCGATCCAGCACGGCGTGGTCACCACGGCCGGGGTCGTCACCAGCGCCGCGGTCATCATGGTCGCCGTGTTCGCGATCTTCGGCACGCTGTCCATGCAGTCCATGAAGCAGATGGGCGTCGGTCTCGCGGCCGCGGTCCTCATCGACGCGACGATCATCCGGGGTGTGCTGCTCCCGGCGGTGATGGCACTGCTCGGCGAGCGCAACTGGTATCTGCCGAAGTGGCTGAACCGGCTGCCGGACCTGACGCACGACGAGGCGCCCGAGGCCGTGACGCGGAGCGCGGCCCGGGACGACGAGGGCGAGCGGGTGCCCGTCTGACCCACCCTCCCGACCAGCAGGGCCCGTTGACCACAGGGGAGTCAACGGGCCCTGCTCTTTCTCGCGTTCCCCGGTGGTCCCTACGCCTGCTCTCGCGCGTCGCGTACGGCGGCCAGCTCGGCCTCGATCAGGTCGGCGGCCCGCATGGTGCCGCCCTCCTGGGCCATCTGCGCCTGGATGTCCTTCAGGCGCCGGGCGACCTCGGGGTCGTCGACGAGGGCGAGGGCAGCCGTGCGCAGGGTCTCGGCGGTGGCCTCCTCCGTGGGGATGTGGCGGGCGACGCCGAGCCCCTGGAGCATGTCCGCGTTGCCGAACTGGTCCACGGCCTGGGGTACGGCGATCATCGGCGTGGCGGTGGCCAGGCCCTCCTGACTGCCGCCCGCCCCGGCGTGGGTGACGAACAGGTCGGCCTGCTTGAGGATCGCCAACTGCGGTACCCAGGAACGCACTTCCACGCTCTCGGGTACGTCCCCCAGCTCGCCCGGGTCGACATGCCGGCCGACCTGCAGCACCAGGTGCCAGCCCGGCAGGTCGCCGAAGGCCTTGACGCACTCCCGGTAGAACGCCGGCTGCTTGGTGAAGGAGGACCCCAGCGACACGAGGGCGACCTTCTCGGCATCGGCGGGCCGCTGCCAGTCCCCCTGTGCGCAACGGTCGCCCTGGCAGGCGCCGACGAAGGTGTACACGCTCTCGTCGACCCGGTCGGCGTTCGGCTGCAGTGCCTTCGGGATCAGCACGAGGGAGCGGTCGGGGCGGCCCGCGAACGCATCCGGGTGCAGGGTGATGCCGTTCTCCTCCAGCCAGGCGTGGAAGCGGGCGTAGTAGGCCCGGCCGCGCTCGGTCTCCTTCGGCTCGGCCCACATCGGCTCGGCGACCTCCTCCTCGTAGCCCCTCCAGGCGACGAGGTTCGGCGACAGGGAGATCGCGGGGACGCCCCAGCGGTGGGCCAGGACGCGGGCCGGGTAGGCGGTGATGTCGTGCAGCACGAGGTCGGGTTCGTCGCCGTCGTAGGCCTCGATCAGCTGCGGCAGGGCCTGGATCGCGTCCGCCAGGAAAGGCTCCACGTTGTCCAGGAGGGTGGTGCCCCACGCCGCCGGGTCGTCGTCGGGTCCGGGCAGCGTGGAGTTCCAGAGCTTCGGCTCGGCACCGGTTTCGGCGACCTTCTCGGCGAACAGGGGCGGAATCGCGTACGTGACCCGGTGCCCGCGCGTCACGAGCTCGCGGATCACTTCGAGGCTGGGGTTCACGTGGCCGTGGGCGGTGATGGAGAACATGGCGATGTGGGCGGGGCGACTGGTCATGGGCCCCACCGTAATCGAGACGAGACGTCTCGTACAACATGATTGTGCGCCCCACGGGACTCCCCTGCCGCTACGTTCGCCGGACCCGGGGATCCGTCCAAGGTGTTCGCAGCTTCCGCTGCCCTGTCGGCTCCCGCAGTGTGACGATCGAACCCGTGATCAACAACGGGACTGCACGGGCCGGGCACAGTACGTGGACCGCGATAGCGGGGGCAGCGCTCCCGCTGTACCTGACGATGATCGCCGCCTCAGCCGGCGCTCTGGTCGACACCGCGCTGCTCGGCAACCACTCGACCGCCACGCTCGCGGCCTTCGCCGTCACCCTGGCCGTGTTCAGCCCCGCTACCGCCACGGTGGCGGGCGCGCTCCGCGGTGTGATGCCGTTCGTCACGCCGCGCAAGGAGGATCCTGACCGTCTCCTGGCCGTGGTGCACAGCGCGATGTGGCTCGCGATCACCGTCGGCGCCATCGCCGCGGCGGCGGTCGCATCCGTTCCTGTGATCGGCCGAGCGACCGGGGTTCCCCGCACCGCTCTCGACCAGCTGGGGATCTTCCCCTTCCTGCTGGCCGGCAGCGTTCTCGCCATCGCGGTAGGCCAGTCAGCCACGTCCGTCCTGGTCGCATTGGGCCACTCAAGGCCAGTGATGCGGGCCGGACTGCTCGGCACGGCCGCATCCGCAGCCCTGTCCGTCCTCCTCGTGGGTGGTCCCGGCCCACTGCCGAGTTACGGCCTGACCGGGGCAGGCATCGCCATACTCGCCTCCAGCGTCATCAGCGCCTGCGTCAACCAGGTGACCCTCCGCCGCTCCACGCCGCCAACCAGCCGCTCCCTGTATCCCGGCAGGCCGGATGTGAAGCAGGTCCGGAAGCTGGGCGCCGTGGGGATTCCGCTCGCCGGCACGGTGCTCGTCAAGTTTGCCGTCCTGGGTGTACTGACCTTCGCCGCCGCCCGGATCGGGACGGACAGCGCCGCGGTGCACAGCGTCGGGATCTCGCTGGTGAACCTCATCTTCACGGCGGCGGTGGCGGTCGGCCAGGCCACCATCCCACTGGTCTCCGAGTACGCGGAGAAGTACGACAGCGCGAGCATCCGACGCTGCGTTCGGACAGGGACATGGCTGGCACTGGCCGCTGTGGGCCTCATCGCGACAGCAGTGATCGTCCTCAGTCCGTGGGTCGTTGCGCCCTTCACCAAGGATGCCGTCGTGCGGCCGCAGATCACGGAGCTTCTGCCGCTGGTGCTGGCCGTGGTCGTCACCGACGCGCTGCAGGCGGTCGTCGGGTTCGGCCTCATCGGCCTCAAGCGCACGGTGCCGAGTTTCGTATCGACCCTCATCTGCTACGGAGCCCTGGCCGCCGTCGCCGCCCCAGTCGCCGCAGCGGGGGGCCTTGCCGCGCTGTGGACTGCTCTCGCCCTTGCCAACTTCCTCCAGGCAGTCAGCAAGGCCTACTCCTTCCACCGGCACAGCACATTCCCAGCTCAGCGCTGGTAGCGGGCGAGCACCAAGTTGCCGTCCTCCGCAAGGCGTTCGCGCAGTTCACCGAGGCCGATGGCGCCGCTGTAGTACTCCTGGAACGCGGGGGTGGCGACCTTGTCCTTCCACTCCGGGTAGCCGCGCACCGACTGCGCGGGTGCCGAACGCAGGTGCGCGGCGAGGGCGGTCCCGGTCGCCCAGCCGTCCTTCGCGGTGTGCAGGGCGGGGTCCTTCAGCGCCTGGGTGCCGGTGGGCAGCATCCAGTCGCCGAGGGCGAGCCGGACCATGTTCCGGGGCCGGAGCAGGAAGTCGATGAACTCGGCGGCCTCCTTCTTGTGCGGGCTGTCCTCGGCGATGGACAGAGTCTGCGGGCTGACGCCCTGGGTGAGCCCGTCGGCGCCGGCCGGCGCGGGCAGCACCTGCCACTGGAAGCCCTTCGGTGCCTGCTGCACGATCTGCTGACGGTACGAGAAGCCGAGCGGCACCATCGCGTACCTGCCGCCGAAGAAGCCGGGCAGGGTGTCCGAGCCGCCGCTGCCGAGGGTGGTGGGCGAGGCGCTGTGGTCGGTGTCGGCCTGGTCGTGAATCGTGCGGGGCACGACCTCGTCCGCCTTGTCGAACCGGATGGTGACCTTGCCGTCCGCGCCCCGGTGGAAGAGCTGTCCGCCCGCCGACAGCGACAGGTTGAGCGTGGCGGAGACGGGCTCCTTCAGCGGCCAGGCGACCCCGTACTTGCCGTCGCCGCTGAGCTGTTCCGTGATGCGCCGGAACTCCCGCCAGCTCCAGGGGCGTTGGGGAGTGGGGATCCGTACGCCGGACTCCTTCAGCCACTTGGCGTTGGCGATGAGGACGCGCGGCTCCTGGAGGAAGGGGACGCCGTAGATCCCGTCACCGAAAGTGGTCGTGTCCCAACTGCGCTGCGGGATGTCGGACTTGAGCCGCTCGGGCAGCAGGTCGGTGAGATCGGCGAGGTAGCCGCCGTACGCGAAGTCCGCGAGGTCGTCCGAGGCGTCGTGGATGATGTCGGGCGCCTCACCACCCTCGAAGGAGGTCAGGAGCTGGTCGTGGACGCTGTCCCAACTCCCCTGTACGTACTCGACCTTGACGTCAGGATGAGAGGCGTTCCACTCCTTCACCAGCTCCTTGTTGGCCGCGACGGACTCCTCCTGCCAGGCCAGGGACTGGAAGCGCAGGGTGACACGGCCGTCGGAACGGCCCCGGTCGTCGCCGCTGCACCCGGCGAGCAGCAGAGCCAGGACGACCAGGGGCAACAGCACTTTCACGCGCATCAGTTCTTCACCGCCCCGGCGAGCATGCCGCCCGTGATGCGGCGTTGGATGACCGCGAAGACGAGCAGCGAGGGCAGGGTCGCCAGGAAGGCGGCCGCCGCGAGCGGGCCGAGGTCGGCGACGCCCTCCGCGCCGATGAAGTGGGTGAGGACGACCGGCAGGGTCTGCTTCTCCGGGGTCTTCAGCAGCACCAGCGCGAAGAAGAACTCGTTCCACGCCGTGACGAACGCGAACAGCCCCGTCGCCACGATCCCCGGCGCCAGCAGCGGCGCGGTCACCGACACCAGCGTCCGCAGCCGCCCGGCCCCGTCGACCGCGGCCGCCTCCTCCAGCTCGGGCGGCACCGCGCGGACGTACCCGACGAGCATCCACAGCGCGAACGGCAGCGCCCATACCACATACACCATGACCAGCCCCGGCACCGAGTTGATCAACCGCAGGCTCTTCAGCACCAGGAACAGCGGGATGATCACCAGCACGAGCGGGAACGCCTGGCTGACGACCACCCAGCCGGTCGCCGCGCGCGCGAGCGGGGTGCGGCGGCGGGCCATGACGTAGGCCATCGGGGTCGCGAGCAGTACGGCGATCAGGGCGGCGCCGAGCGCGGCGATCAGGGAGTTGAGGGCGGCGTCCAGCAGGGGCTGTTCGTCGAAGGCCTGGCGGAAGTTGGCGAGGGTGGGGTTCTTCGGGATCCAGGTGGGGTGCAGGCTGCCCAGCTCGCGCGGCGGCTTGAAGGCGGTGGAGATCAGCCAGAGGAAGGGGAAGGCGAGGAAGACGAGGTAGGCGAGCAGGGCGACGTACTGCCCGGCGCGGCCGGTTCGGCTGGTCCTCATGCGTGGTCACCTCCCCTGAGCCGGCCCACCAGGAACAGGGCGAGGAGTATCGAGATCACCGCGACCATCACGCATCCCATCGCCGCCGCGTAGCCGAACTGTCCGTAGCGGAAGGCCTCTTCGTAGGCGAAGAGCATGGGCAGGCGGGTTCGGCCGCCGGGGCCGCCGCTGGTGAGCACGTAGACCAGGGCGAAGGAGTTGAAGTTCCAGATCAGGTTGAGTGCCGTGATGGACAGGGCGACGGGCCTGAGGGCGGGCCAGGTGACCGTGCGGAAGCGGCGCCAGGCGCCGGCGCCGTCCACGGCCGCCGCCTCGTGCAGTTCGCGCGGCGTGTTCTGCAGACCGGCGAGCAGAGCGACCGTCGTGGTCGGCATGCCCGCCCAGATGCCCACGACGATCACGGCGGGCAGGGCGGTGCCGAGCCCGCTGAGCCAGTCGCGGCCGTCGCCGAGGCCCAGGTCGCGGAGCGTCTCGTTGAGGATGCCCGCGTCGGGGTTGTAGACCAGCCGCCACATGACGCCGACGACGACCTCGGGCATCGCCCACGGGACGATCGCGAGGGCGCGGGCCAGCCAGCGCAGGCGCAGGTCCTGGTTGAGGAGGAGGGCGAGGCCGAGGGCCAGCAGGAACTGCGGCACCGTGACACCGACGGCCCACACCAGGCCGATCCGGAACGACTCCCAGAACAGCGTGTCGTGCAGCAGATCCCGGAAGTTGAGACCGCCGATCCACTGGGTGGGCTGGGTCCGTCCGGACTGGGCGTCGGTGAAGGACAGCAGGATGCCGTAGAGCAGCGGACCGACGCTCAGGATCAGGATGGGGATCAGCGCGGGGAGTACGAGGAACCAGGCGCCGTGATCCGTCACTCGCCGCTTCCTCATGCCGCCCGGCGCGCCTCTCACCGGCCTCTCCGCCTCCGTCGCCGTTGTCACGGAATCAGCCCCTTTTGCGCCGCTCGGGATGGGCCCCGTCATGGTCGTGAAGGCGCTCTGCCCCGTCAAGACAGCTCGCACGCGGTCCGACCTGTGCGAATGCGAGACTGAGCGGTGGATGGCGGGAATCCGACGCCGTTCATGGAGGCGCAGGACCACACGGAGGCGAGCGATGGACGAGGCACGGGCGCGGGACGTACTGGCCGCGGCGGGGGTGGTGCCCGTCCCGGCGCGGGACGCGCGACTGCTCGCCCTGGGCGAGAACGCGGTGTTCGCGGCCGGTGACCTGGTCGTCAAGGTGGGCCGCGACGCCGAACTCCTGGACCGGGCGGGGCGCGAACTGGACATCGCGCTGTGGCTGGCCGAGGCGGACGTGCCGGCGGTGCGCGCCGCCGAGCCCAAGGCGCTGCTGGTGGAGGGGCACCCGGTGACCGTGTGGCACCGGCTGCCCGATCCGGTACGGCCCGCAGAGCCACGGGATTTGGCCGAACTGCTACGTGTCGTGCACGCGTTGCCGGCGCCTTCCTTCGAGCTGCCGCCCCGTGAGTTGCTGGGTGGCGTGGAGCGGTGGCTGCGGCTGGCGGGCGATGCGATCGATCCGGCCGACGCGGCGTATCTGCGGGAGCGGCGGGACGGGTTCGCCGCGGCTGCGGCGGGGCTGACACCCCGGTTGACGCCGGGGCCCATTCACGGGGACGCGCTTCCTCGGAACGTCCACGTGGGGCCCGACGGCCCTGTGCTTGTCGACCTGGAGACCTTCTCCGCGGACCTGCGGGAGCACGACCTGGTAGTCATGGCCCTGTCCCGGGACCGGTACGGGCTGGCTGCGGCGGCTTACGACTCGTTCGTGGCGGCGTACGGCTGGGATGTACGGGAGTGGGAGGGCTGCTCGGTGCTGCGGGGGGCTCGGGAGACCGCCAGTTGTGCGTGGGTGGCTCAGCATGCGCCGAGCAATCCGAAGGCGTTGGCGGAGTTCGAGCGGCGGGTGGCGTCTCTGCGGGAGGGGGACGAGTCGGTGCGGTGGTATTCGTTCTGATCGCCAAGGGACTGGGGACTGCGCGTAGCACGGCGAGTGCGGGTGATGCGTAGCTGGTCGCGCCCACGCGGCGGAGCCGCACATCGATACGGCCCCGCGCCCCTCAGAGGTCGTCGAGGTCGATGCCGAGGGCGGCGGCGTGCTCGACGAAGTGCTTGCGGTAGCCGCCGTCGGCCCAGACCTTGCGCAGGGTGGGGTGGTCGGTGGCGGCCTGCTCCAGGAGGGGTCGGCCGGCGGTGGAGTCCTGGACGCCGGCCGCGGTGACCAGCACCGCCAGCAGCAGGCCGAGGGTGTGGGTGATGATGCTGCGCTTGCGGCCCAACCGGTGCGGTCCACGTAGAGGATCGCGTTCATGATCTCGCGCAGGTCGTGCTGGGGCGGCCGGCCGAAGTCCAGGGCCCGGCCGCGGCGCTCGAAGCGCCAGGCGGACAGCACCGGCTCGGTCAACTCCCAGCGGGCATCGGACAGATCACTCGGATACGCACGACGGTCGGTCATGACCTGGCATACCGCCGATCGGGGGCGTGCGCCCAGGCGTGTGTGTTCTGCCTCGCGGGAGCACGGGACAGATCCGGGCGTCCTGGAATGAGACAGGCGTAGGTCGCTGCTCGCCCCAGACGCCACACCATCCGCCTCGCCGGCCGGGCACCGATGGCGTTCCGCCCCCGGTCCGCTGCCCTGCGGGAGCGCAGGGCAGCGGGCAGCAGCACGGTGGTCAGGGGCAGTCCGGCAGAGCGAACAGGTTGTTGGCGGGGTTCGCGTCCGCGACGGTCTGCAGGAAGGCCGGGCGGCCCGCGGGCTGGACGATCCGGACGGCTGCCCGTGAGCCGCCCGGGGCCACCGACGTGAAGACGGTTCCGGACCTGGCCGCGGCGACCGCCTCGTCGATGCTCATCGCCCACGGCCGACCGTTGGGCAACAGCCCTCCCACGGCGTCCAGTCGGGTCCCGGGATCAGCGGAGTCCTTCTTGGTGCACGCGATGTCCAGCGTCCCAGGCAGACGGACCGCGGAGAGCGTGATCACCAGGTCGTGCCGTCGGGTGGCAGGCAGGTCGTCGACCGCCGGGTCCTCCTCCGCGGCCGACTGGTTGAGCGAGAACCCGGCGACGGTGAAGTCGACGCCTCCCGGGATGGCGACCTCGGTGGGCTCCTGCGGGGCGGTGAGGGCGTTCGTGAGGCCGCCCAGTAACTGGTCGCGGAAGACCTTCCGCAACACCAGGTCGAGCACACCGGTGATCACAGCGCCCCCGCCCAGCACCTTCACCCACCAGGCGACGTCCACGCGGTACACGTTGACGTCCGCCGTGACGGCCGTGGCGAGGCGGAGCACCGGGGTGCCTTTGCTCGTGGTCGTGGTCGGGTCGAAGGTGAGCGCCACGTCGGCCGTCGCCGACGCCCCGAAGAGCGCATGGCTCACGTCCAGTGCCAGCGAGATGCGCACGGTCGCGCTGTCGTCGACGTACACCGCCATGCGCTCGATGACGGGGGTGGCCCCCTTGATCGGCCGCAGTTTCACCGGGCTGAGCAGGCGCAGCGGAAAGTCCTCGGTGAAGCTCTTGGCGGTCAGGCCCTCGATGTTGGCGCCGCCGAGCGCGCCGACGATCTGGTCCTGCAGCAAGTAGCGGTGTGCGACGGCGATCTGCAGGTCGCCGGGGGCCACGGTCAGGGCCCGTCCGGCGAACTCCGGGTTGCCTTCGGTGCCGCTGATGCGGTTGAGCAGACACAGGTGGCTGGTGCGGAAACTCATCGAGGGCTGCGCCTGGGTGCGCACGACCAGGTTCTTGGGGTCGGCGGCTTTGCCTTCGAGCGGAGTCACGGAGAGCGGAACGAGTCCGGGTTCCGGCATCCGCCAGTCGGTGAGATCCGCGAGGCTCGGCAGGACTTCCGCGGCAAGCTGGGCGGTGAGGTTGGCGAGTTCCGGGTCCATGAGACGGATCGCGGCGGTCGCCTCGGTGACGTCGCGGAACGTGAAGTACCGGTCGAGCCATACGCGGACGAGCGGATGGCCGCGCCGTGCCTCCGGCCGGAAGTCGATCACCGCGCACCAGGCTTCCTTGGTGACGGACGGGTCGTCGCGCTCGGTCCTGACGATCAGGCGGCGAGGTTCGATCCGGTCCGTGATCCGCAGGTACCCGCGCAGCGGGATGCACCAGCGGTCCATCAGCCGCTGTCGTGCGCCGGGGTCGGGCTCCGCGTCGAAGCGGCTCTGCAGGTCGACCCAGTCGGCGCCGATCCGATAGGCCGTCAGCTGAATGCTCGCGGCCAATTCGACGACCAGGGTCACGGTGTCCGTCTCGGCGCGATCCTCGAGCGGCCAGGGGCGGGCCCGTTGCTCCAAGGGCGCACCGGCGGCAGCCCACGGGCGCAACGGTGCCTCGGGCTCGGTGGTGAAGTACAGGTAGCGGAAGGCGGGGGTGAGGGTGACGGTGCCGCGTACCTGTTCCTTGTCGATCTGCCGGGGAGGGAACGCGTCCAGGCCGAAGGACGCCCCCGCAAGCATCGAGGCCAGGGCCTGGTCCAGGAACACGCACTGGTCGTAACCGCCGTGCACGTCGAAGGTCATCGCACTGTCTCCGTGGGAGAGTTGTTCGCAGTCGAGTCGCCACCGCGGGTGGCGGGTGTGCCACCTGCGCCGAGGAGGGAGCGGATGGCGAGCGAGAGCACTCCGGGCGACGTGCCCGCCGCGTGCACGATCAGCGCCGCGACCGGATCGGCCTGCCAGGCGCCCGCGAACGCGGAGCCGTCGAGCGTACGCAGCACGGCGGAGTCGAGGAGCGCGGCTGCCTCGGCCGCATCGCCCCGGCCCTCGTACCGGGTGCGGGCCGCGGTGACCCGGGGTCCTTGCGCACGGCCCGGCGGCCGGGGTAGGTCAAGTTCGGAGGCGACGGCCCGGGCGTCGAGGTCGAAGCGCCGAGCGAGCGACGGGTCGAGCGCGAGGCGTTGTACGACATCGGGGGCCCGGTCGCGGATCTGCGCCAACGTCGCGTCGGTGACGTGGTCGCAGGGCAGACCGAGCTCGCTCAGCGCGGCGCGCAAGGTCGCGGCGTCGAGTGCGTCGGGCACCGGTGCGTCGGTCAGCCGGAGCGTGAGATCCGGGGCCTGTTCGCGCAGGAGGCGTGCGAGCGCCTGCGCGTCGGACGGGGACGGCGTCTGCGGGTCGGGCTGAGCAGGGTCGGGCACTGGGGCCCGTTCCGTCGGAGCCATGGGGGCCCTCCTTGGTGACGGGGACAGCGGGAGGCACGGCGTGGCGGCGCCGTGTTCGGGGCTTTGCCGAGTGCTACGCCCAGCGGCCGGGTCCGCCGGCGCATCCCACCGCGTCGACCAGGGACCATGAACCGGCCCAGCCGATCTCGTGCAGCAGCAGTCCGGCAGCGGCGTCGGGCTTCTCCTCGACGAAGCGGGAACGCAAGGTCGGGTTCTCGCCCAGCAGACGGGCGAGTTCGGTTCCGTGGGCGGTGCAGGTGACCGGTTGGGCCGACCGGCTTCGCCGCGTGAGTCCGGCGAGCCGTTCCTCGATCTCGTCGGGCCCGAGCTCGGGCAGGATGAGGGCCAGCGGCCCCATCCCCTCGGGCAGATCGGCATCCAGCGTGAAACGCCGCACGGTCGGCGCGGTGGCGGGCAGGGGCGCGCTCAGGAGGGCTTCGGCATCGATGATGCCGGCGCCCCATGCGCCGGTGTCCCAGCCGCCGGGCCGGCGCCGGCCCGCCGTGGCGAGCAGGTGCAGGAACACGCTCTGGACGAGACCGGCCCCGTATCGCGCCGTCAGCGCGGAGTGCCCGTGGTGCGCGACCCACAGGGCGGCCACACCCGCCAGGTGAGCGGCTGCGTACGAGGTGCCGTCGTGGTCCTTGTTGCTCACGCGGAAGGTCGGCGGTCGCGTTCCGGCATCCACCTCGGCCACCCAGATGTGCTCGCCCGGGGCGCAGATGTCGACCGCGGGACCGTGCGATGACCCGCTCCAGGGTGTGTCTGCGGCGGTGCTCGCCGCGGCGGCCACGCACTCCGGATACACGGCGGGGGCGACTACGAAGCCCACGTGCTGCCCCGCTGCCGCGACGACGATCGTGCCCCGTGACACCGCGTGCCGGATCGCGGTGCGCAGACCGCTGAAGCCGAGCCCGCCCAGGCTCAGCGAGATGACCTGGCATCCGGCCTGCACGGCGTGCAGGACCGCCTTGGCGACATCACCGTCGAACACCTGGACGACGCTGGTGATGGTGCGGATCGGCACGAGCGTCGCCTCAGGGGCCACGCCGCACATCTGCCCGCGGTCACGGCTCGCGATCACGCTCGCGGTATGGGTGCCGTGACCGGGTGTGTCGAAGGGGAACCACCAGCGTTTGACGAGCGGGTCCCGCGCGTCGTGGTCGCCGTCCACGAAATCGCGGTCACTGAACAGGTCGAGGGCGTCGACCTCCAGATCCGGATGGAGCACGTATCCGGTGTCCGGATGCCCGATACGGACGCCTGCTCCCCGGGCTGCGCCCCCAGGGCCGGGCGGCAGTTGCCAGGCGGCAGGGGCGCGGATGTTGTCCAGGGCCCAGGAGGGGACGGAAGTGTCCGCCGCCCGAACGGTGGTCGCGGCGACGGGCGTGCGGCCGCCCGAAGGCGGGGCGAGCCGGTAGACGCCTGTCGCCAGGTCGGGCTCGGACCGGTACGGGGCGTCGCGGTCGAGCCGCCGGGCCAGGTCGTAGGCGAGTTTTTGCAGGGGGTATGACGGCGTCGCGACGGCGCTGCCGCTCACCTGCAGGAACCGTCCCAACTCCGGGTCCTGCACGGCAGGGAACAAGAGCTCGACGCGCCACGGCGCACCGTTCGCATCGCCGCCGAGCCGTTCGGCGACGTGCTGCCTGAGGTCCGTGACCGTACGACGACCCGCCTCGGGCACCTCGACCAGTAGCCGCAGCCTGGTTCCGCTGCGTTCTCCCCACCGTCCGGACACACCGGACACGTCATACGCAACCATACTGATCCCCCCAAACGGACTGGAAATACCGTCCCTTTCCTGTGACGATTCCCCCAACTGCCGTTTACGTCAAGACAGTTACGGTTAGGGCTTTTCAGGCGGTACGCAGGCTTCGGCAACGTTCGCACAGATATCCGACCGGACGATCCAAGCTCCGTCGCCGTCGCCGTGCGCGGACGAGGTGTCCGTACACCGTCGACCGCCGCCTGAGGCCCACCCGCGCCGATCAGGGCCGGCGGGCCGACGTGACCCGGTAGACGTCGTAGACGCCCTCGATGCGGACAGGACGGTGACGTGGTGGCCGAGCAGTACGCGGGCGACGTCCGACAGGAGCCGGGGGCGGTCCAGGGCCTCGACCTGGATGGCGACCAGGAAGACCGAGGGCTGGGTGGGCGCCCACTCGGCTTCGAGGAAACCTACTGAGAGGCGTATGCCCGCTACGCGTCCGGGCTGTGGCAGCTGCGACAAGCCATGCGCAAAGATACGGTCGCGACCCCGCTGAATCTTGAAGATCCAGTGCTCATCAGGGAACAGCTTCCTCCGGCCAACAGAGACGACTGAGCCAGCAGTTGAACGACAGGCTGAGTGAGGCGGGGAGGCTGCCCAGTGTTGCCGTTGCGGCCGGGAGGCAACGTCTCCCAGCCTCGACATGCGCAAAACCATCCGCCGCGACAAGGCCCTTGTCGCGGCGGATGGTTGAGGAATCAGGGAACGGGCTCAGTCCGTGGGGACGGGCGCGCAGACCGCGTACACGTCGAAGGTGGTCGAAGCGTCGCCGCCGTTGAATACGGTGCCCGTCCAGCCGGTTGGGGAAAGGGGCACTCCCAGGGGGAACGTCTCGACCAACCTCAGGTCGTCGCTGCCCGCGCTGACTCCGCCGCCGAGCGGCCGCTTGCCCGCGGGACAGTCCACGGCCGCGCTCGCGGTGGTTGCGACGGCCACCGGCACGTTGCCGACCCCGGCCACCTCATAGCCTTCCCCAGGGCGGACGCGCGCGCAGATCACGTACACGTCCATGACGGACTCAAAGCCGCTGCCGTTGAACACGGCTCCCGCCCAACGGCGCGAGCTCGTGGGGAACGATTCGACCACCCTCATGTCGTCGTCGCCGGTATATACCCCGCCGCCGAGTGGCCTCTTGCCCGCGGGACAGCGCATGGCCGCGCTTCCGGTGGTTCCGACGGCCACCGGCACGTTGGTGACTCCGACCGCCTCATAGTCCGCCTCAGGGCTGACGCGCGCGCAGACCGCGTACACGTCGAACACGGAGTCGGTGCCGCCGTTGAACACAGCTCCCAGCCAGCCGGTCACGTCGCCGGCCCCTCCCAAGGGGAACGACTCGATCAGCCTCATGTCGTCGTTCCCTGTAGAGACTCCGCCACCGACCGGCCTCTTGCCCCCGGGGCAGTCCACCCCCGTAGCTCCGGTGGCTCCCGCAGCCACCGGCACGGTGGCGCTGACCACCTCGTAGCCGGACAGCGGGAACACAGCCGCATCCGCCTGTGCCGTCGGCGCGGTCATCTCGCCGACCACCAGCACCAGCAACGCCCCCAACGCAGTCAGCAGACGCTTCATTCGGTCTCCTTCGATGGGCCAGGCGTCCCACCTCTTTCGGTGGTGACCGACTCATCGTCCTGCTGCTGCGCGCCGTGCTCGCGGCGCAGATGGGCTGTGCACCCGTCCGTGGTATCCCGTCCGAAGACCGACGATGAATTTTCGAACGCTTCACCCGCCCCGACGCCGCACGCGCCCCCTGGCAGATGACCTGTCACCGCCGGCCGGCCCACCCGTCTCGGCCACAAGCTCACCGCGCTCGCCCCGTGGTGGAACCCGCCCTGGCCGCTCACCTGGCCCGACGCACCGGACGAGGAAAAGGCACGACACCGGCTCAGCGTGCAGCAAGCGTCACGACCGCACCTGCAGTCCGGGCAACAAGAGTCAGTGGACACTCTGGCAGCGGCCCCACCGGCACCCCACACCGGACTTTGTGCTGCTCACAGGCGTGAACTCGCCTGTGATCCTCCCGCGGTCGATCAGCGCGCTGGAGGCACAACGCCGCAGCGCGGCCGACGGCCGGCCGGTCGACTTCTGGCGGCCCGGCTGCATGTACACCTGGCGGGCGCTACGCAGCCGACGACGGCAACGAGACCGTGCCGACCGTCATCGTGGCGGGCCGGCCGCACACCAACCCCGACCCTGCATGGGTGCGCGAGCAACTCTCCCGTTCCGCGTGATCGGGAGCAGCCGAGGTCAAAAGACAAGCTCAGGGCGTCACCGTGCCGGCGGTTTCTCGTCTCTGGACACTGCGCGCGGCTCGGCCCAGCTCGGCCAGTACGGCACGGACCGCCGACCTGGCTGTGCGCTCGGGGCGGTACAGGGCGTCGATATGGCGTCGCGCCTGCACTCCGCTCAGCGGCCGCAGGACCAGCGCCGGATGCGGGCGCATCGTCCAGCGCGGCATCAGGGCCACGCCCCCGCCGGCCGCGACGGCTTCGGCCACCACGGCGAACTCGTTGATCCGGTGGGCCAGATGCAGTCGGCGTCCGGCCGCGGCGGCGATGGCTTCGATGACCGCCAGGACCGGGAAGCCGTCGTGCACGGTGATCCACTGCTCCCCGGCCACATCGCGTGGGGTGACGCGGCGCTTGGCGGTGAGCGGGTGACCGACGGGCATCGCCACGTCCAGCGGCTCGCGCAGCAACGTCGTCGCGGTCACCGTGTCCGGCCACGGCGGGGCATGGTCCAGACGGTGGGCCAGGACGATGTCGTACTCCCGGGTGAGCCGGGGGAAGTCCTCCTGCGGTACGTCCTCGTCGGCCAGCATCGGCACCGGCTTGCCCGGCCCGGTCAGCGCGCGGATCAGCGGCGGGAAGAGCGCCGAGGCCGCGCTGTGGAACGCCGCCACCGACACCTCCCCGTCCGGCCGCTCGACGAACTCCTCGACCGTGTGCCGCGCCCGCGCCAGTGCCGTCTCCACCTCGACGGCCGCTCCCGCCAGCGCCTGTCCGGCGTCGGTGAGCACCAGCCGGCGCCCCTGGCGTTCGGTGAGCGGCACCGGGATCGCGCGCTGCAGCAGCCGTAGCTGCTGGGAGATCGCCGACGGAGTCACCAGCAGCGCCTCGGCGACCGCCGTGACACTGCCGAGTTCGCCGAGCTCCCGCAGGATCCTCAGCTGCCGTTCGTCCATTGCCCCAGTGTAGAGACGATGTAGTTCTGCTAAATGATCGTTTTAGAAACTGGTACTGGGCTTCAGGGACGCCTTCGGTGCACCGTAGGCGCGTGTCCGACGTCCGCCGTACCGATGCGGTACTCCTCCTTGTCGCCCTCGTCTGGGGTTCCAGCTATCTCTCGGCCCAGACGGCCACGGCCGCGCTCCCCGTCCTGCTGGTGCTGTTCGCCCGCTACGCCCTCTCCGCGCTCACCTGCCTCGGTGTCGTCGCCTCCCGCAGGCGCGGGGCGCGCCGGTGGACACGTGACGAACTGCGGGCCGGTGTGCCCCTGGGCGTGACCCAGGCCGCGGTCCTGCTCGTGGAGACGTACGGCGTCGCCCACACCAGCGCCGCCAACGCCGGGCTCATCATCAGTCTGACCATCGTCCTCACCCCGCTCCTCGACCGCGGCGGCCACCGCGGCGCGCTGCCCGGCTCCTTCTTCGCCGCGACCGGCGTGTGCGTCCTGGCCGTCGGGCTGCTGATGTCCGGCAACGGCTTCCACGCGCCCCGCCTCGGCGACCTGCTGATGCTCGGCGCCGCACTGATCCGGGCCGGGCATGTCGCGCTGGTCGGCCGCTTCACCACCGGGCGCGCGATCCGCCCCCTGCACCTGACCACCGTGCAGACCCTCGTCGGCACGGTCCTGTTCCTGCCGGCCGCCGCCCACGAGCTGCCGACGCTTGCTCACGCGGCCCCGGCCACCTGGGCCCAGCTGGTCTATCTCGCCCTGTTCTGCAGTGTCTTCGCCTTCCTCGCCCAGACCTGGGCCGTACAGCGCACCTCCGCCAGCCGGGCCAGTCTGCTGCTGGGCACGGAGCCGGTCTGGGCCGTCGCGGTGGGCATCGCGCTCGGCGGTGAGCACCTCACCGCGCTCACCGGTCTCGGGGCGGCCCTCATGCTCGCCGGCACGTACTGGGGGCAGGCGGTGGAACGGGCGCACCGAAGCGCGCCGGAACCCCGACGCCCCTCACCCCACACCTCGGCCCACCTCCTCGCCGGGGACCCCGCAGACAGGGCCCCGGCAGACAGGGACTCCGCAGACAAGGACTCCGCATGCCCGACCACACCTACGACGACCACAGCTACGACGACCGCACCTACGACCTCGGCACCCCCGACGACCGCCCCCAGCACGACACTTACGACCACCTGATCTCCCTGCTCGACAACTCCTGCGTCGACTACCGCCTCATCGACCACGAGCCCGAGGGCGCCACCGAGGCCGTCTGCGCGCTGCGCGGGCACCCGGCCTCCGAGGCCGCGAAGTGCATCGTGCTGCGGGTCAAGGTGGACCGCCGCACCACGCGTCACGTCCTCGCGGTCGTCCCCGGAGACCGACGAGTGGACCTGGACGCCGTCCGGGCGCTGTTCGCCGCTCGCTACGTCGGCTTCAGCGAGCCGGAGACGGCCGAGCGGCTGGCCCGCGCCGTCCCCGGCACCGTCCTGCCGTTCAGCTTCGATCCCGCCCTCGAACTGGTCGCCGATCCGGACGTCGTGGCCCAGCCGAAGCTGTACTTCAACGCGGCCCGGCTCGACCGCTCGCTGCTCATCTCGGGCGCCGACTACGAGCGGCTGGCCAAGCCCCGGATCGAACGCATCGCGGCGCTCGCGTCGGTGTGACGGAGGGCGCCCAGGGCGCCGTCGCCGCAAGGGCCCGAAGCACTGGGGCCACCGGCCTCGCGTATCGGCGCGCCGAGCGCCCGCCCGGCCCGCCGGAACCGGGACCAGAACCGGAACGGGCCCGGTCTGCCCCGCGGCAGGCCCTCAGACCGTCTCGCCCGACACCGTCTCCCCCGCCGGCTCCCTCAGCGGCCACGTCCCGTCGACCACCGCTGTCGCGTCGCCCTTGCGGCGCAGGAAGTTCTGGAAGTCCGCCGCCCACTCGGCGTACCACTCGATCTGGCGGCGGTGCAGCTCCGCCGGGCCGAGGGCCGCGATCTTGGGGTGGCGGGTGGCTATCGCGCAGGCCAGCCGGGCCGCGGCGAGGGCGTCGGCGGAGGCGTCGTGCGCGGAGTCGAGCGAGATGCCGTACTCCCGGCAGACCGCTTCGAGGTTGCGCTTGCCGCGGCGGTAGCGGTCGGCCCAGCGGTCGATGGTGTACGGGTCGATGACCGGGGCGGGATCCTGGCCGCCCAGGCGGTCGCGCAGGGACGGCAGTTGGTACCGCCGCAGTTCGGCGGAGAGCAGGCTCAGGTCGAAGGCCGCGTTGTAGGCGACGACCGGTACGCCCGTCTTCCAGTACGTCACGAGGACGTCGGCGATGGCGTCCGCCACCTGGTCGGCCGGGCGGCCCTCGGCGGTCGCACGCTCATTGCTGATGCCGTGGACCGCGACCGCGTCCGCCGGGATCTCCACGCCCGGATCCGCCAGCCACTCCTTGTGCCCTAGGGTCTGCCCGTCCCTGACCTCGATCACGGCCCCCGTGACGATGCGCGCCTCGCGCGGATCGGTCCCGGTCGTCTCCAGGTCGAAGCCGATCAGCAGCTCCCGGTGCCAGCCCATGGGCGGTCCCCCTTCTTGGTGGTGCTTTCCCCCAGTGGTCTCCACCCTCCCATGCGCCACTGACAATCAGAGGACCGCATTCCGCTTCGGGGTGAGGCGGCGCTTCCACAGTGGGACAGTTCAGGACACTGGCCGCGAATCCGCCCACATGAGCTCGAACTCCTCGCGGTACGTCGGGAAAAGCCCACTTGGGTCGATCTCTTCCGACTTGACCACCCTGCTGCCGTTGCGCAGCACCAGGGCCGGTGCCTCCAGCCCTCGCGTGCGCCGCAGATAGGACTGCACGATCGCGATGCCGTCGGAGCCATCGCCGTCCACGAGGTACGCCGTGAAGCGGGGCGTCTCGTCGAAGACCTGGATCTCGAAGGCACCCGGGTCCCGCAGCCGGGACCGCACCCGGCGCATGTGCAGGATGTTCATCTCGACCGCGCGGCTCAACTCGCCCCGCTTGATGCCGAGTTCGCGCTCGCGCCGCTTCACCGCGCTGGAGGCCGGGTTCAGGAACAGCAGCCGCGTCCGGCAGCCGGACTCGGCGAGCCGCACCAGGCGTCGCCCGGAGAAGTTCTGCACGAGCAGGTTGAGGCCGATGCCGATGGCGTCGAGCCTACGGGCGCCGCCGAAGATGTCCTCGGCCGGGAACTGGCGCAGCAGCCGTACCCGGTCGGGGTGTACGGCGACCACGTCGGCGTACCGGTCGCCGACCAGGTCCTCGACCGCGTCCACGGGCAGCCGGCGCGCGGACGGTACGTCGCCGCCCGTGCCGAGGATCTCGAGCAGGCGTGCCGAGGCCCGCTCGGCCTGGTTCAGAACCGCCTCGGACAGGGCGCGGTTGCGCGAGACGACGTTCCGGGTCACTTCCAGTTCGTCCAGGACGAGTTCGACGTCCCGGCGGTCGTCGATGTACGGCTCGAAGCACGGCCAGTGCTGCACCATCAGCTCGCGCAGCTGCGGCAGCGTGAGGAAGCTGAGGACGTTGTCGTCGGCCGGGTCGAGCAGGTAGCCCTTGCGGCGGCTGACTTCGCGTACGGCGACCGCGCGCTGGACCCACTCCTGGCCGGCCGGTCCGGCGGCCGCGACGACCCAGTCGTCGCCGTGGACGGGTTCGTAGATGGGGCGCAGAACGGCGGCCACGACCGCGCGCAGCCGCTGTTCGACGAGGTTCAGCCAGATGTAGGCCCGGCCGGCGCGCTGGGCGCGTGTACGCACCTCGCGCCAGGCGTCGGTGTCCCAGTCCAGCTCCGGGCCGATGGAGTTGGTCTCCATCGGCCTGGCCAGGGACACCGCGCCGGGCGGGACGTCTGTGGAGTTCCCCTCGTGACCCTCGTCACCAGGGGGCAACTCCAGCCCTCCCGAGCCCACCCGCGCACCGCCTTCCGCTCCCCCGAGCACTCCCCGTCCCAACGATCAAGGAAGGGTACTCCGGGAGCGGTGGGCGGTGCAGCCGGATGGACAGGGTCGTTTCTCAACTACGGGGCCGCCAGTGCCCGTTCTGCCAGGCGAGCTCGCTCGGAGTGAGCGGATTCATAGCCGTCACGTCGCGCGGGGCGATGGAGAATCCCTGCCAGTGGACCGGCATGGGCTGCTGGTCCTCGTCCCGGGCGATGTGGTGGAAGCCCACGTTCATCCAGACGATCGGGTGCGTGAGGTTCTGGCCACCGACCCACTTGTCGACCGCCTTGGGGTGGCCGTTGCCGCAACCGGGGTTGTTCGTGGCGAACTTCTCGCACTTGTTGTACTCGGTGACGTACATGTCGTGCTTGGTGAAGCTGCGGCCCGGGTACTTGGTGCTGGTGCCGGGGACGATCTCGTACGAGCGCGCGTGGCCGTCCTTGTTCTTGCCGGTCGCGCTGACCATGCGCCACCAGCGGTAGGCCTTGGCGTCGCCGGCGAGTTCCTTGGCGACCTTGGTGACGGTGGTCTTGGTCTTCGGGGCCTGGTCACCGGCGGCGGGCGCGGTCACGGCGGAGTCGTACTGCTCGACACGGTTCTTGGTGGAGCCGTCCAGACCGAAGTCGAGCCGCCAGAAGACGTTGTGGCTGTGACTGGTGGCCTTGGCCCGGTCGCCCTTGCCGATCGGCCAGCCGCGGCCGTCGCCGGCGTCGTAGTCCTCGAAGGACAGGCTGCCGGTCGCGCCGACGTTCATGGTGACCGTGCCGTCGTCCTGGAAGCGCCACTCCGTCATGTACTCGTACCAGCCGACCTGGTTGACCGTGTAGACGAGCAGGTCCTTGCTCTGCGCCTGGTAGACCTTGTTCGCGGTGTCGCCCTGCATGCGGTAGGCGTGCCCCCGCGCGCGGGTCGTGGTGCACAGGCCCTTGACGTTCGGGTCCTGTATGGCCTCCGGGACCTTGACGGTCTTGATGGTGCCGCCGGGGCACTCGCCGGGCGCCAGGTTCATCAGGCCCTGGGCGAAGCCGAAGCCCGTCAGGTCGTCGTACTCGACGCTGCCGTCGTCGTACGGGACGTGGATCTGGCCGAGCCTCGCGCTGTTGAGGACCTTGATCGGCTTGGGCTCACCCTTGGGCTGGTAGGAGATGTTCTCCAGGACGAGCCCGGCCTTGCCGTCGTAGCGCCAGCACATCCGCCAGGTCGTGCCGCCGGTGAGCTTCTGCTCGATGCGGTAGGCGGCGCTGCACTCGGCGGCCGGTGCCGGAGCGCTCTTCGGCTGGGCGGAGGCGGGTCCCGCGCCGGTCGTCGCGCCGGCGGCCAAGGCGGCCACGGACAGGCCCACGGCCGCGCCCTTGCGGGCACGGCTCATTCTGTTCACGCGCATGAAGAAGTGACTCCCTTACAGGAGGTGCAAGTACATGAGGTGCACGGATGAGGCGTGCGAGTGGGAAAACTGAACCGAGCGCGGTTCAGCCGATGTCGAGCTTGGCGACCTTGCGGGCGCTGAGGTCGATCACGAAGGACCGGGCGTCGATCCAGGGCCCGTTCTTGACCTTCGGGAACAGCCGTACGCACCGGTGCTCGCCGCACTGGTCGAGTACGGCGGGCTGGGCGCCCGGAACGGCCCGGTAGACGGCGCCGTTGAGCAGCAGCTGGTCCGGGGAGGTGAGTTCCTTGTCGGTGGCGTCCTTGTAGTCCGCCTTCATGCCCGCGCCCAGCGGGTCGGCGATCAGGATCTTCGCCGCCTCGGCGTACTCGGCGCGGCTCAGCGGCGGCTGAACACCGTGCTCGGTGGTGGTCTGCTCGACCTTCCCGGTGTCGAGGTTGACGGTCCGGGTGACGAGCGCGTCGGTCTTGTAGTCGTAGAACGTCACCTCGGCCCGGCGTGGTGTGTTCGCCTTGGCCAGCTCGTCGGCCTCCGGCTCGGCGAGATCGACGCCGACGCGCTGCGGGCCGCGGTCGCCCTCGACGTTCTCGCCGGCGCTGCGCATCTGCGGGCTCGCCGCGAGCTTGGCGGCCCGGTCCATCTCGTCGTCGGTCAGCGGGTCGTTTCCGGTGCCCGTGTCACCCTCGCTCGGGACCTGTTCGACGACGCCCGGCGGCACCGCGCCGGCCTCCTGGCCCTGGGCCGCCTGCTGGGCGCTCTGGCCGCTGTCGGTCCCTCCCGTTTCGTCGGCCCCCGCAGTCCCCGGCAGGGTGATTCCGACCATCACGGCCGTTCCCGCCACCGCTATGGCCGCACCTGCCACCACCTTGCCCAGATGGCGGTGCACTATCTTGCGCACATCTTCCCCCTACTCCCCGTACGTCCCCGGGAGTACGTGTTGGCCCCACTGGTTCGGCATACCGCGTATGCACTGGTCGACCGGTAAGAGGGACGTAAGTCATAGGTGGTTCCATCACTTTCGGGGAGACTCGACGTCAAGGCGCCCCCGACGGCGCGCTCCAGCTGAAAGAGTCGTGTCCATGCAGGTCTGGCCTGGAGAGGCATATCCACTCGGTGCCACCTACGACGGCGCCGGCACCAACTTCGCGGTCTTCACGGAGGCCGCGGACCGAGTAGAGCTGTGTCTGCTGCATGACGACGGCTCGGAGACGGCGGTGGAACTGCGGGAGAGCGACGCGTTCGTGCGGCACGCGTACGTGCCGGGCGTCATGCCGGGTCAGCGGTACGGGTTCCGCGTGCACGGCCCGTACGCCCCGGAGCACGGTCTGCGCTGCAACTCCGCGAAGCTGCTGCTCGACCCGTACGCCAAGGCGGTCAGCGGTTCGATCCGCTGGGGCGAGGAGGTGTACGGCTACCACTTCGACAGACCCGACCGGCGCAACGACCTGGACTCGGCGCCGCACACGATGTCGTCGGTCGTGGTCAACCCGTACTTCGACTGGGGCGACGACCGGCGGCCGCGCACCGAGTACCACCACACGGTGATCTACGAGGCCCATGTGAAGGGCCTCACGATGCGCCACCCGGGGCTGCCCGAGGAACTGCGCGGCACCTACGCCGCCCTCGCGCACCCGGCGGTCATCGAACACCTGACCGAGCTGGGCGTGTCGGCGCTGGAGCTGATGCCGGTCCACCAGTTCGTGAACGACCACCGTCTGGTCGACATGGGCCTGAACAACTACTGGGGCTACAACACGATCGGCTTCTTCGCCCCGCACAACGCGTACGCCTCCTGGGGCGACCGCGGCCAGCAGGTCCTGGAGTTCAAGTCGGCGGTGCGGGCGCTGCACGAGGCCGGCATCGAGGTCATCCTCGACGTGGTCTACAACCACACCGCCGAGGGCAACCATCTGGGCCCCACGCTGTCCTTCCGGGGCCTGGACAACCAGCGCTACTACCGGCTCACGGACGATCCGCGCTACTACATGGACACCACGGGCACCGGAAACTCCCTGCTCATGCGGTCCCCACACGTCCTGCAGCTGATCATGGACTCACTGCGCTACTGGGTCACCGAGATGCACGTCGACGGCTTCCGCTTCGACCTCGCGGCCACGCTGGCGAGGCAGTTCCACGAGGTGGACCGGCTGTCGTCGTTCTTCGACCTGGTGCAGCAGGACCCGGTGGTCTCCCAGGTGAAGCTGATCGCCGAGCCGTGGGACGTGGGCGAGGGCGGCTACCAGGTGGGCAACTTCCCGCCCCTGTGGACCGAGTGGAACGGCAAGTACCGCGACACCGTACGAGACCTGTGGCGCGGTGAGCCGCGCGCGCTGGCGGAGTTCGCCTCCCGGCTGACGGGCTCCTCCGATCTCTACCAGGACGACGGTCGGCGCCCGCTGGCCTCCATCAACTTCGTGACCTGCCACGACGGGTTCACGCTGCACGACCTCGTCTCGTACAACGACAAGCACAACCACGCCAACGGCGAGGACAACCGGGACGGCGAGAGCCACAACCGGTCCTGGAACTGCGGGGCGGAGGGCGAGACCGACGACCCGGCGGTCCTGGAGCTGCGCGCCCGCCAGATGCGGAACTTCATCGCCACGCTGATGCTCTCCCAGGGCGTGCCGATGCTCAGCCACGGCGACGAGTTCGCGCGCACCCAGCGCGGGAACAACAACGCCTACTGCCAGGACAGTGAGCTGGCGTGGATCGAGTGGCCGCAGGAGGGCGCCGGGGACGGGGAGGACGGCTCGGCCGCAGTGGGTGCGAACGGGCTGCCCCGCGAGCTGCTCGCCTTCACGCGCGCGATGGTGTGGCTGCGGCGGGACCATCCGGTCTTCCGCAGGCGACGCTTCTTCCATGGGCGGGCCGTGGAAGGCACCCACGACGACCTGTCGGACATCGCCTGGTTCACACCGCAGGGCAAGGAGATGGCCCAGCGGGACTGGGACCGGGCGCAGGCGTCGACGCTGACGGTGTTCCTCAACGGCAACGCGATCTCGGAGCCGGGGGCACGCGGGGAGCGCATCACCGACGACTCGTTCCTGCTGATGTTCAACGCCTCCCCCAAGACCCTCGACTTCGTCGTGCCGGTCAACCACGGCCGCCAGTGGCAGGTGGTCGTCGACACCGCCCGCACGGACGGGGTGCCGCCGGGGACCGGAGCGAAGGTGCAGGCCGGGGACCGGTTGACGCTGGTGGACCGCAGCCTGACGGTGTTGCAGCGGCCGGTCTAGAGCGGTGTGTCGGCGCGTCCGGTGTACGACGCCGGGCGCGCCGCCGCTCAGCCCCGCCGCGGTCAGGGAACCGCCCGTCCCCGTCTCTCCGATCGCTCGAGGCCAGGCACGCGCGTGGGCCCGTGTGGAGGGGAGGATGACACGAAGGGCGGCGGGGCGGGTACGTAGCCTTCCATGACACCTGAGCGACCTGACCCGATGGTGCCGACCGCAACCTACCGGCTGCAGCTGCAGCCCGCGTTCCCGTTCGAGGCCGCGGCGGCGGCCGTGCCGTACCTGGCCTCGCTCGGCGTCTCGCATCTGCATCTGTCCCCGGTCCTGGAGGCGGTCCCGGGGTCGGGGCACGGCTATGACGTCGTGGACCACGCGCGCGTGCGCGAGGAACTGGGCGGCGAGGAGGGACTGCGCGCGCTGGCGCGTACCGCGCGCGAGCACGGCCTGGGCCTGGTGGTGGACATCGTGCCGAACCACATGGCCATGGCCCCACGGCACAACCGCGCCCTGTGGGAGGTGCTGCGCGAGGGCCCCAGGTCGCCGTACGCGCGCTGGTTCGACATCGACTGGGAGGCACAGGGCGGCCAGGTGCTGCTGCCGGTGCTGGGGCACCCGCTGGGCGAGGAGCTCGGCCGCGTGGAAGTGGACGGCGACGTGCTGCGCTACTACGACCAGGTGTTCCCGCTGCGCGAGGGCACCGAGGAGCTGCCGTTGCCGCAGCTCCTGGACGCCCAGTGGTACCGGCCGGTGTGGTGGCGGCTGGCCCGGACGGAGCTCAACTACCGGCGGTTCTTCAGCATCTCGGAGCTGATCGGGTTGCGGGTCGAGGATCCGGAGGTGTTCGAGGCCACGCACGCCAAGATCCTCCAGCTCCTGCACGAGGGCGTGATCGACGGGCTGCGCATCGACCATCCCGACGGCCTCGCCGACCCCGACGGGTATCTGCAGCGCCTCCACGAGGCGACCGGCGGGCGCTGGACGGTCGTGGAGAAGATCCTGTCGGACGGGGAGCACCTGCCGGCCTCCTGGCCCGTCGCGGGCACCACCGGTTACGACGCCCTGCGGCACGTCGACGGCCTGTTCACCGACCCGGCGGGGGTCGGGGAACTCCTCGGCCAGTACCGGCGGTTCGCGGCCCCGCAGACGGACCGGGGCGGCGACTGGGAGGCCACGGTGCGGCGGGCGGCGTACAAGGTGCTCACGCACGAGCTGGCCACCGAGATCGACCGGCTGACGCGGGTGGCGCACCGCGTGTGTGTCACGTCCTCGGAGCCCGCGCTGCGCGACCGCGCGCCCTGGGCGCTGCGCACCGCGCTGCAGGAACTCCTCGTCCGGCTGGAGGTCTACCGGCCGTACTCCTCCGGTGACGCGGCCCGCGTGGTCACCGAGGAGGCCGCGGCCGAGGCCCGGCTCGCCTTCGTCGTGCCCGAGGAGGCCGGCGCGGTCGACGTCGTGCGCGAGCTGGTGCTCGGGCGGGCCGGGGACGGACCGGAGCACGTGGAGTTCCGGACGCGGTTCGCGCAGACGGCGTCGGCGCTGCGCGCCAAGTCCGTGGAGGACACGGCGTTCTACCGTTACGTGCCGCTGCTGTCGGCGACCGAGGTGGGCGGGAACCCGGGGCGCCCTGCCGTCTCGCCCGACGAGTTCCACGCCTACTGCGCGCGCGTGCAGCGCGACTGGCCCCTGACCGGGACGGTCGGGTCTACGCACGACACCAAGCGCAGTGCCGACGTCCGGGCCGCGCTGGCCGTGCTCACCGAGTGCCCGGAGCGCTGGGCGGGCGTCCTGACCGAGGTGACGCGCGACGGCGGGGGCGTGCCGGACGCGCAACTGGCGTGGGCGGCCTGGCAGACGGTGTTCGGGCTGGGCGATGCGGACGTCGACCGCGTTCAGGGCGCCCTGTTGAAGCATGTGCGCGAGGCGGGCCTGTTCACGAGCTGGACGGAGCAGGAGCCGCCGTACGAGGAGGCGATGGCGGAGTTCGTCGCGGCCGGGCCGTGTGGGGCGCCGTACGCGCGCGTGGCCGCTTTCCGGGGCACCCTGGAGCCGCACATCCGGGCCAACATGCTGGGCATGGCCCTGGCCCAGCTGACGATGCCGGGCGTCCCCGATGTCTACCAGGGCACCGAGGGCGAGTACCGGGCGCTGGTCGACCCCGACAACCGGCGGGCCGTGCGGTTCCCGCCCGAGGATCCCGGCGAGAAGGGCGCTGTAACTGCGGCAGCGCTACGGCTGCGCAGGCGGCGCCCCGATGTGTTCGGTGACTCGGCGTCGTACACGCCCTTGACCGCCGAGGGGCCGTCAGCCGCGCACTGTGCGGCCTTCGTGCGCTCCGGTGAGGTGGTCACCGCCGTGACGCGTCTGTCGCTGCGGCTGGCGCGTTCGGGCGGCTGGCGTGACACGCTGCTGCCGCTTCCGCCGGGGCGGTGGGCCGACGCGCTGGCTCCGGGGCGGGAGTTCAGCGGGCACGCGCGCGTGGAGGAGCTGTTCGAGCGGCTGCCGGTGGCGTTGCTGGAGCGCGTCGGCGAGGAGGGGCCGGGGTGAGCAGGCCGCGCTGCCGTCCGGCGTGCTCATGGAGCGCGCTCTCGGGCGCTTACGGCTGCCCCGCGCGCCGCGGCGTCCTGCCGACGACCGGCTCGGGCCCGCGCACGCTCCCGGGGCTCGTGCACGACAGGCGGCGCGTGGTGACGAACGGCGTCGCCCTCTGCGCGCGCGGGCTGACGGCGGCCGTATTGGCGCTCGGAAGTGGTGCGAACAGGTTGAAACCGGGCCGCCCACCCTGCCGGGACGGACCTCGCGCTCCCGCTGACGCCAACCGCTCCGTACCTGCCGGCGGCCAATGCGACTGGGCGCCCCCTGGAGCCTCCCCCGTGAACTCCTTGACACGTAAACCAGACCATGGGGTACTGCGGATGCGAAGCCGGGCGGACGTGACGGGGGTGAGTCTCCTGCCGGAGCTGCGCTACCCCACGCTGACCGAACTGATCCTGTCCGCCCGAGCGTTGGCCGCTCACCGGCCCGACCTGTGCGTACTCAGACAGGTGGGGGCCTCCCGGGCGGGTAGACCCCTCCATCTGCTGTCCATCGGGCACGCCCGACGCGCCGTACTGGTGGTCGCGGGCGCGCACTCCAACGAACCGACGGGGAGCTCCACCCTTCTCGCGGTCGCCGAACGGGTCCTGCACGAGCGGGAGTTGCGGGCCGACATCTCCTGGCACTTCCTGCTGTGCGCGGATCCCGACGGGGCCAGCCTGCACGTCACGCCGGCACCCCGGAGCCTGTTCGACTACCACCTCGGCTTCTTCCGGCCCGCTGCCCCGGAGCAGCCTGAGTGGGCGCCGGCCGCGCTGCCGCCCGACCGGCTGCCGCCCGAGACGCGCGCGCTGATCCGGGTCATCGACGAGCTGCGCCCCTACCTCCAGGTGACCCTGCACGGCACCGATCTGGGCGGCAGCTGGGTGCAGTTGACGAAGGACATCCCCGGGCTGGCCGAGCCGTTCGCGAAGTCCGCGGCGCAGTTGCACATCCCGGTGGAGACCGGCGCCTCGGACGCTGCGGGCTGGCCCGCGGCCGGACCCGGGGTGCACGTGATGCCGGCGCCGGGCGCGGGCGCGGCGTATCCGAGCATGCCGGACGACGCGCGCAGCAGCACCTGGTATCACGTGCACCGGTACGGCGGCCTGACCGCGGTCGTCGAGGTGCCGATGTGGGCCAGCGACCTGGTGGACGACCCGGCGCCGCATCCGGCCCCGGCCAGGGCGATGCAACGGCTGGCGGCCCGGCTGCTGCGGGACGCGCTGGAGGTGGAGCGGGTGCTCGGCGAGGCGCTCCCCCGCCTGGAGGGCGTCGACGGGCCCCTGTTGCGGGCCGCGAAGTGGTCGCTGGAGCTGGTGCCGGGGCTGGCGGCGGACTGGATGCACACGCCGCCCGCCGACGACACCATGGCGTACGTCGGGAGCGTGGACGCCTTCGGGCGGCGGCTGCCGCTGCGGGCGGCGGCCATGCTGCTGCGTGTCCTGCAGGAGACCGGCGACCATGCGGCACCGCCGCTCGAACGCCTCGTGGCGACTTGGAGCGACGCCTTCGCCGAACGCTTCCGTGCCCGCTGGGTGCCCCTGGAGCACCAGGTCGAGCACCAGTCCCGGACGGTCGTCGCGGCGGCGCTGCACGCGCGTGAGCGAGCGGCGTGAGCCACGCCGACGGCACACGCGCGTGCAGCGCCGCGCGGTAGGGCGTCAGCCGTCCAGGGCGAACACCGCGCCCGTCCGGGCCGACATCCCGCATCCGTTCGAGAACGTCTCCCGGTACTCCACCGAGCGCCCGTTCCACTCTCCGCGCGCGTGGGCGGTCACCGGCGCGTAGATCATCGGGCAGAAGGCGTCCTTGCGCTGGAGTCGGCCGATGTCGCCGCCCACCCTGTCGAGCTGTTCGCAGGCCTCGGCCGCCTTGCGGTGGCCCTGCGGCGGATCGCACAGCAGCAGCCTGCCGGGCGCCTCACCGTGGGGGGCGTCGCCACGGGTGACCGTGACGAAGAGCCAGTTACCGGAGTCGGAGTCCTGGGCCGTCGCCTGGGGCGCGGCGGCACCGAGGGCGAGGGCGGCGGCTGCCGTGAGCAGCGCGCCTCGTACGGCTGTGATGCATCGCGTCATTCCCGATGCATCGGCACGGCGGCCCCGGCATTCCACCCCGACTCACCCGAACGGGAGCACGCGGGCGCGTGCCGCGTGGCGAGTTCGAACGCGGCGAGGACCACCCGCGACTGGTACTCCACCTGGCGCGCGACCGGTATCCAGCGCGCTCCGCAGCCGTCGCGGTAGTCGTCGCACCACTCGTCGAGGAGCCCGTCCAGTTCCGGCAGCACACCGGCCTGGTCGCGCCCGGCGCCCGTCACGAGCTGGTGCAGCAGCCCGGCCGTCCGCAGGGCGAGGCGCCGCCCGGCGATGCGCAGGGCGGCCAGGTGGGCGGTGCTGAGCGGGGGCAGGGGGCGTGCGCCGACGGGATCCTCGACGTCGGGGTCCCAGGTGTCGGCGAGCCCGGGGCAGACCAGTAAATAGTCGTCGACCGGGGCGAGCAGCCGGGCCGTTTCCGGTCCGGCGGGAAGGTGGGGCCGCAGCCGCTCCAGCAGCCGCTCAAGGACGCGGGTGTCGTGGCGCAGGGTGTGGCTCACCATGCGCAGGACCGTTTCCTCATCGGCGTGCGGGGCACCGTCCTCCACGGCGGCCACACCCCACATGGGCGCCTCGACGACCGCCGTGACCGTGCCGTGCCGGTGCGGGTGGAACCACGTCGACTCGACGGCCGCCTCGGTGATGGCGGCGGCCAGATCGCCCCGGCGGGGCCTGGGGATCCGGTAGACGGCGGGCCCCAGTGCCGGCCAGTACAGGGTGTCGTAGGGGCCGAGCTCGCGCGGGATGCCGAGGCGGGCGGCGGTGTGCGCGACGCGCTGGGCGAGGCCGGGCAGGTCGTGGGTCAGCTCGACGAAGCCGCCGCCGACGTCGACGCCGTGCAGGGAGCACTGGAGGAAGGGCCGCAGTTCGTCCTGGAGGTCGAGCAGCGTGCGGGTCTCGGGCAGCGTGACGGCGGCCGCGCCGTCGGGCAGCCATTCGGGCTGCTCCAGGAAGCCGGGCCGGAAGAAGTGCCGGAAGTAGCCGCCGAGGGCGTACGGGCCGTGCAGCCAGCCCTCGTTGCGGCGCAGGCCGTCGGGGTCCAGGCACAGCAGCAGGTTCCACGTGGCGTCGGCGCCCTCGTGCAGGCGGGGGTCGGCGAGCACCCGTTCGGCCAGCCGCAGCACGGTGGCGCCGCCCACCGGTTCGTTGGCGTGCGGGCCGGCCACGACGAGGGCCTGGCGGCTGCCGTGGCCGACGGACAGCAGCCACAGGGGCGTGCCCGCGCGGGACGTCCCCACGCGGCGCAGCCGTGCGTCACGGGGGCGGCGGGCGACGAGTGCGGCCGCCCGTGCGCCCAGCTCGTCGACGGTCGGGTAGCGGAGGAGTGGCGGCAGGGCAGACCTCCACAAGTGGTGCCGTCGATTCACCTGGTGTGCACGGTGTACGCACAGTCAGTCACGAGTTGACGACTACGTCAACACCACAGAGGGCAAAGGGACTTGAGTCAACGCTTCAAGTAAGGCCAAGGCCAGAGCTGAGGTTCGGCTCAGTTCGCGGCGAGCCGGAACGACATCCGGCCGAAGCCGACCTGGTCTCCCTCGCGGACCACGACGGCGCCGATGACCCGTCGGCCGTTCACCGTGGTGCCATTGGTGGAGCCGAGGTCGCGCAGGACCCATATGCCGGCCTGGTGGCTCAGTTCGGCGTGCACCCGGGACACCGTCTCGTGGGTCAGCCGCAGTCCGTTGGCGGGGTCGCGGCCGATGCGCAGCGGATGACCGGCCGCGGGGTGGGGCAGCAGCAGCTTGGGCAGCCGCTCGGCCTGCCATGCCCTGCGCAGCCGTACGGTGAAGCCGGAGATCGCCTCGACCGAGCCGAACACCAGGCGCGAGATACGGCTCTCGACGGGCAGGTCGGCGGTGAGCACGGCGAGCTCGTCCGCGCGGCGGGCGACGAGGGCCAGTTCCATGCGCCGTACGAACGTGTCGTGCGACAGCCGGCCCATGGCGACGCCGTCACGGAGCACCTTCAGCGCCTTGTCGCGCTCCGCGTCGGAGAGCCGCGCGGGGTAGGTATTGAACTCGAAAGACGACGTCACGGAGCTGATTGTCGGTCAGTGGACCCCACGTGTCCAGAAAACGGGGAAACGGCCACCCCGCACGCATGATCGACGGCACCGGCCACGACACCTGCCGCAAAAGGGAAGATTCAAAAGCGGATTGATCTCGTTTGAAGCACCATGGACGGGCTACATCACGGTGAGCAGACGAAGGGGAACCGTCCGTGCAGTTCGAGGTGTGGGCACCGCAGGCCGGCCGTGTGACGCTGCATTGCGAGGGCGCCACGCGCGCGTTGGAGCGCGATCCCGATCGCGCGGGATGGTGGTGGGGGGAGGCGGAGGCGCGGGACGGCACGCGGTACGGCTTCGCGCTCGACGACGGCCCCGTGGTGCCCGATCCGCGCTCGCGCCGGCAGCCGGACGGCCCCGACGGGCTGAGCGCGGTCGTCGACCACGGGCGGTACGAGTGGCGTACCGAGTGGGCGGGACGGCCCCTGCCCGGCGCGGTGCTGTACGAGCTGCACGTGGGCACGTACACGCGTGAGGGCACGCTGGACGCGGCCGCCGAGCGGCTCGGGCACCTCGTCGAACTGGGCGTCACGCACGTCGAGTTGATGCCACTGTGCCCCTTTCCGGGGCGAAACGGCTGGGGATACGAGGGGGTCTCCCTCTGGGCCGTGCACGAGCCGTACGGCGGACCCGAGGCCCTGAAACGCTTCGTCGACCGGGCGCACGAACTGGGCCTGGGCGTGGTCCTCGACGTCGTGCACAACCACTTCGGCCCGTCCGGCAACTACCTGCCGGTCTTCGGGCCCTACCTCACGGACAAGCACCACACCCCCTGGGGCTCCGCCGTCAACCTGGACGCGCCCGGCTCGGACGAGGTGCGCGCGTATCTCCTGCAGAGCTCGCTGGCCTGGCTGCGGGACTACCGGATCGACGGGCTGCGCCTGGACGCGGTGCACGCGCTGAAGGACACGCGCGCGTGCCACTTCCTGGAGGAGCTGTCGACAGCGGTCGACGACCTGGCCGCCGACCTCGACCGGCCGCTGTATCTGATCGCCGAGTCCGACCTCAACGACCCTCGGCTCATCACCGCGCGCGAGGAAGGCGGCGTGGGTCTGCACGCGCAGTGGAACGACGACTTCCACCACACCCTGCACGCCGCGCTGACCGGCGAGTCCCAGGGCTACTACGCCGACTTCGCCCGCGCCCCCATGGCAGGCCTCGCCAAGACCCTCACCGGCGGCTACTTCCACGACGGGACGTACTCGAGCTTCCGGGGCCGGCGCCACGGGCGCCCCCTGGACCGTGCGCGCGTGGCGGCCCACCGTCTCCTCGGCTACAGCCAGACCCACGACCAGGTCGGCAATCGCGCCCAGGGCGACCGGCTCGCGGCCTCCCTCTCCCCCGGCCTGCTGGCCTGCGCGGCCACGCTGACACTGACCGCGCCGTTCACGCCGATGCTGTTCATGGGCGAGGAGTGGGCCGCGGGCACGCCCTGGCAGTTCTTCACCGACCACACCGATCCGGAGCTCGCCGAAGCCGTACGGCGCGGCAGGCGGCGCGAGTTCGCGGAGCACGGCTGGGCCGAGGAGGACGTGCCCGACCCGCAGGACCCGGCGACCCGGGACCGCTCGTGTCTCGACTGGTCCGAGCTCGACGGCGAGCACCACGCGCGCGTACTGGACTGGTACCGCCGTCTCATCGCCCTGCGCCACGAGCAGCCCGACCTCACGGATCCCGACCTCGCCGACACCAAGGTGGCCTACGACGAGCAGGAGCGCTGGCTCGCCTTCCGGCGCGGCGACGTGCGCGTGGCCGTCAACCTCGCCAAGGAACCGGCGGCGATCCCCCTGGGGCCCCGCCAGGCGGCCGTACTGGCCGCGTGGGAGCCCGTGCAGGCGCCGGGTGCGGACGGGGTGCTGCATGTGCCCGCGGAGTCGGGCGTGGTGCTGTTGCAGGGGTGAGCGGGACACGGGGGGGAAGCGGGACGCGGGGGGGAGCGGTGGAGCGTCCGCGCAGGCACCTCTGCGTCGGCGCAGGCACTTCTGCGCCCGCCCCTACAGCTCCTCGTCCCCGTCGTCCTCCCTGAACTCCGTCACGCGCTCCAGCAGGATCGCCTCCCACGCGTGCCGCAGCTGCACCCTCAGCAGCGGGAGCGGCGTCTCGCCCTTGCCGTCGAGGCGGGCCGCGAGGCGGAGGATCGCGTCGCAGCGGGCGAGCCAGAGGCCGCGCAGGCAGGGGCGGGCGCCGTAGCCGGCGAGGGTGGCGGCGCGGACGGCGGCCGGGGAGCCGACGGCGTGGGCGAGACCGGCGATGTCCTCCGCGGGGTCGCCGAGGACGGTGTCGGCCCAGCCGAGGATGCCGCGTACCCGGCCGTCGGCGCTGACGACGAGGTGGTCGCCGGTGAGGGCGTGGTGGACGAGGACGGCGGTGCCGGGCTGGGCCGCGAGCTGGACGGCGGCCGGCTGGGTGAGCTGGCGCAGGCGGGCGGCGTCGAACTCGTCGGCGTCGGCGAGGCGCGCGGCTGCGCGTTCGGCGGCGCGGCGCAGGGCCTCCAGGGAGCGCGGCGCCGCGCGCGGCACGCCGAGCGTCTCGGCCTGCCGTACCGGGACCTCGCGCAGCCCCGTGAGCAGCCCGGCCAGGTCGGCCTCCCCGAGGGCGGACACGTCGTGCTCCCCGCCCGCCCCGCCGGGCACCTTGGTGTCCAGGGTGTAGGTCAGCCCGGGCGCCCACTCCCCGTACGCGACGCTCGTCGGCACCGCGACCGGGACGTGCGGGCGGACGAGGTCGCGCAGGCGCAGTTCGCGGCGCTGGCGGGCGGCGGCCTCGCGGTCGAGGGCGAGGCGCAGGACATGGCGGGTGCCGACCCACCAGGTGGCGGGCTCGGCGCCCGCAGCGGCGGGCCGGACCTCGGGGCCGGCCGAGTCGTCCACGCCGTTCTTGAGCAGGGAACGGACCAGTCGGCGGACGGTGTCCGCGGTGGGTGTCGGTGCCTGGGTCATGGTCGCGCCGTTGTCGCTCGGGGGTCTACGGGGGCTCCTTGCGCCGGGATCGGTCACCGGATCAGTCCACTATGACCATCTCGCGGGTGGTGTCGTTGAGGCGTCGGCCGCCGTCCTCGGTGACCGTCACGATGTCCTCGATGCGCACCCCGAAGCGGCCGGGCAGATAGACACCGGGCTCCACGGAGAAGCACATGCCGGGCACCAGAGGCTGCTCCTCGCCCTCGATCATGTACGGCGGCTCGTGCGTGGTGACGCCGATGCCGTGCCCGGTGCGGTGGATGAAGTACTCGCCGTACCCGGCGTCGTCGATGACCGCGCGGGCGGCCCGGTCGACCTCCTGGCAGGCGACGCCGGGCCGTACGGCGCGGTAGCCCGCCTCCTGGGCCTCGCGCACCAGGTCGTGGACGCGGCGCTCCTCGTCGGTGGGTTCGCCGACGTGGACCGTGCGGGAGGTGTCGGAGCCGTAGCCGTCCTTCAGGCCGCCGAAGTCGAGGACGACCATGTCGCCGCGTTCGATCACGCGGTCGCCCACCTCGTGGTGCGGGTTGGCGCCGTTCGGGCCGGAGGCGACGATGGTGAAGTCGACCTGGGAGTGTCCGAAGCGGCGCAGCAGGTGGGCGAGGTCGGCGGCGACCTCGGACTCGCGGCGGCCGCCGAAGGGAACCTTCCGGATCTCCTCGAACGTTGCGTCAGCGGCCGCACCCGCGGCCGCCAACAGCTCCAGCTCGGCGGTGTCCTTGACGGCCCGCAGCATCGGCAGGGCGTCGGTGAGGGAGGCGTAGGAGGTGCCGGGCAGCGCCTTCTGCAGGGCCAGCAGATGCATCGCCCAGGCGTTGTCGCTGATGCCGAACCGGCCGCTCGCGTCGAGGAGGGCGCCGGTGGCGGCGTAGGGGTCCTTGCCGTCGGTCCAGTCACGTAGGGCCAGGCCGGGCACGCCGACGGCCTTCGCGGCGTCCGGTGCCTCCAGGGCGGGGACGACGAGGACGGGGTCCTGGCCGGGGACGAGGACCAGCAGGGTGAGCCGCTCGGTCTGCGCGGTGGGCGCGTAGCCGGTGAGCCACACCAGGTCCGGGCCGGGTGCCACCAGGAGGCCGGCCAGTCCGGCGTCCGCGGCCGCCCGCGCGGCACGGTCCCTACGGGCCCGGTAGTCGTCGGCGGTGAAGGGCGCGGGTGCGGTGCCGGTCATCCGGGCCTCCCTGGGCGCGTGAAAGGACTACGGTCAGCATCCTGCCCGGACGCAGGGGGCGGCGCGAGCCGGTCGGCGGGGCTTTCGTGCGGCTCGTCGGGCATGGCGTCAGCCGTCCACTGCCATGCGGACACCCAGGAGCAGCAGCACGCCGCCGGAGACCTGCTCCAGGCGGCGGCGCACACCCGCGCGGGACAGCACGGTCTTCATCCGGCCGACGAACCACACGTACAGGCCGTAGTAGCCGACCTCGTAGACCGCCCAGAGCGCGGCGAGGCCGATCATGGCCGGCAGATGCGGGGCGCCCTCCGGCACGAACTGCGGGAGGAAGGACATCGCGAAGACGGCCGCCTTGGGGTTGGCGAGGTTGAGCAGCAGCCCGCCGCGGTAGGAGGCCCAGCCGCTCTTCCGCGTGCCCTCCCATGCGTCCTCGGCGTCCTCCTCGGTCCCCTTGGCGCGGCGCGCCTGCCGCAGTGCCTGGATGCCGAAGCCGACGAGCACGACGGCGCCGGCGATCCGCATCACGTCGTACGCCATCTCGGAGGCCGTCAGCAGCGCGGTCAGGCCGAACGCGGCGACCACGCCCCAGATGAAGACGCCGGTCTCGTTGCCGAGCACGGTCAGGAATCCGGAGCGTCTGCTGTGCAGCGACTGCTTGATGATCAGCACGGTGCTGGGGCCGGGCGAGGCGGCGACGAGGGTGCACGCCCCCAGGAAGGCGATGAGGGTGGTCGGCATGGGGTCATCGTGGCCCTGTCGGCGGAAGGTGACCAGTGGTTTTCGCGTACTCCGCCCAGGGATGCGGGGTGGTCAGGTGACGACGCCCGGGACCACCGTCAGCTGCTGGTAGCCGCCGCTGCGGTGGCGCACCGTCAGGGTGACCTCGCTGCCCGGGCGGGCTTCGGCGACGGCTCGCGCGAGGTCGGCGGCCGAGTCGACGCGGGTCCGGTCGAACGCGAGGACCAGGTCGCCCCGGATCAGGCCGGCCGCGTATCCCGGGCCGGGCACATGGACGCCGACGATCAAGGCACCCACCTTCTCGGCGTCCACGGCCTCCACGCCGAGGGTCGCGACGGCGGCGGGAGCCTGCGACGAGGTCGGTGTCGGGGTCGACGGGGCCGAGGCACCGGGGTCTGCCGAGGGGACCGGGCTTCCCGGGGCGCCCTGCCCCGCCTGCCGCTGCAGCTCGGCGAGCTTGCTCATGCCGATCACCGTGGCCCCCACCGTGCCGAGTCCGACCCCGGACAGGACCAGGACCGTCCCGACGATCAAGGCGACCAGGAGGGTCGTGAGCCGTCGGCCGCATCGGCGGGGCGCGGCGTACGGGCGCCGTGCGCCGGGGTCGGACTTGGCACCGTCACCGGCCCCCTGACCTGGCATGGGCTTGGGTCGCAACGCAGTCTGTTCCATCGGATCGCCTCCGGCTGGTGACTACCCTGCACACCGGCGCACAACGAGCCACGATCGAGTGAGACTGACCAGTGGTCAAGAACGGGAAGCCATAGGCGTCACGCCGTGCCGGTCACCCGGTGGCCACCGACCGTGGCAACGGCTCGCACCCGCACCCCGATCGTCCGGGTGCGGATACGAGCCGCGGTCGTGTGCGTCAGCCTGTGTGTCCCTGCCCGTGGCCGCCGTGCCCGCCGCCGTGGTCGAACTTCAGTGCCTCCGGGGGCATGACGACGAAGGGGCGCATCATGCCCATGTCCTCGTGTTCGAGGAGGTGGCAGTGGTACATGAACCGGCCGTACGCCCCGTCGAACCTGCCCATGACGCGCAGCATCTGGTTCCCCGGCACCCGGAAGACGTCCTTGTGGCCGAGTTCGTTGGGCGCCAGCGGGATCGGTGTGCCGGCGTCGTGCCGGATCGGGCTGCGGGTTCCGCCCACTGCCGGGTCGAAGCCCGAGACGTCGTAGGCGTCCCGGCCCAGCAGCTGGAAGTCGGCCAGATGGATGTGCATGGGGTGCACGATCGGTGCGAGGTTGAGGAAGCTCCACTGCTCGTGGCTGCCCTCGGCGATGGTGAAGCCGAGGCCGTCGTTGAACGTCCGGGCCGTGCGCCGGTAGGTCTTGGTCTTCCCGTCCGGGCCGGTGACCTGGATGACGCCGTCGGTGGGGACCTGGATGCCGCCCGGGTTCTCGACCTCCGTCATCTCCCAGATCTCCGGGTGGCCGCCGGCCCCCTTGGTGGCGGGCGGGGTGAGCACGATCAGCCGGTGGCCGTGCTCAATGTCGTGCGTGAGCCGGCGGAAGGAGCCGGAGAGCACCTCGGGCAGTTCGAAGGTGTCCGTCTCGCAGCTCTCCCGGACCCGGAACTCCATGACCGCCGGGTAGCGCACGTCGCCCGCCGGGTCGGGCACGCCCGGCGGCTGGTTGCGGCCCTTGTTGACCAGGCGGAGCTTCCTGCCCGCGAGCGAGCGGAAGTCGACGAGCAGGTCGAAGCGCTCGGCCGGCGCCGCGGTCAGGGTGGGCAGGGCACCGTCGAAGTCGATCGGGACCGGGCGCGGCAGCAGTCCGCCGTCGCTGCCGATCTGGTGGACGATGCCCGGGACCGGGTTGTCGTCCTCGTCGACGAGGACGAGGTCGTAGATGCGGGCGTTGGACGCGTTGACCAGCCGGAAGCGGTACCAGGCGTCGTCCACCTCGGCGTACGGCCAGATGCGGCCGTTCACCGTGGTGTACGGGCCGCTGAACGGGATGGAGACCGGCTTGCCCGTCTCCGGGTTCTTCTCCTGGACGATCACCGTCTTGTGCAGCAGCCGGCCGTTGAGACGGCCGTCCTCGTCGGTGTCGAGGTTGCGGTCGGCCAGCAGCAGCGGGATCTCGCGCTCCCCGCAGGGGAGATGGAGGGCGTCCTCCTCGTCGTCACGGACGAGGTAGGTGCCGTACAGCCCCGTCATCACGTTCCACCGTGTGATGTTCATGGCGTGGTCGTGGTACCACCACTGCACCGCCTGGTGGTCGTTCGGATACTCGGACAGCTGGGCGTCGCCGAAGCCGACGGCGTTGTCCGCCCAGCCGTCGTTGCCGCCGCCTGTCTGGGCGCCGTGCAGATGGGTCACCGACCAGGCGGGCAGGGCCGCGACGTCCTTGTTGGGCTCGACGCCCTCGCGGCCGGGCTCGGTGGTGGCCTGCGGGCGGCCGTCCCTACGCAGCGGCACCTCGACGGAGGTGACGGGGTACTCGCTGTCCTTGGGAATGCGGTTGGTCCAGGCGATGCGGACGCGCTGTCCGCGTCGCACTTCGATCGTCGGGCCCGGCACCTGACCGTCGTACCCCCACATCAGGGTCGGCGGCAGCTGCGGGTGCAGGCGCACCCAGGTCGGGCGCAGGGCGATCTCGGTCTCCTGTAAGACGTCCTCGGACGACGGCCGCAGGACAGGAGGGACGGGCAGCGGGGCCACGTACGGCGCGAGCTCGCCGGTACCGAGCGGCCGCTTCCCCGGGTCGGTCTCCCGCTCGGTCCCCGTGTCGCTGTCCGTGAACCTCTCGATGATGTCGGTCAAGGTCGAACACCCCCGTGTGTTCTCGTTGTCTGTTCCCCTCACCCCACAAGACTCGCGGGGCACCGTCGAGGTTCCCGGAATATCCCGTTCCGCGCGAAAAGTTTCGAAAACCGCATCCGGTGGCCAGAAGTCCGTTGTCAGTGGGGGCTGTTACGTTCTGTGACATGACCGATCACGCGCTGCGGCTGCTCCGGCAGAATCCCCGCCTGGCCGAACTGGCCGCCTTCCCCTTCAACTTCGACCTGGCTCGCGCGGCCCACGGCCACGTCGAGGAGGTCCGCCTCGCCTCGGGCGGCCCGCTGGAGACAGTGGCAGGGGACGACACCGGCGGTACGTACTTCGTGTGCGCGGACGGCTCGATGCTGTACGCCGATTCGGAGGGCTCGGCCGGGATCATCGGCTCCAGTGTCGACGAGGCGCTCCAGATCGTGATCGGACTGGCCGACTGGGGCACGTTCGTGGACCTGGACCTGGAGGACGGCGAGGAGAAGATCCTCGCGTGGGTCGCGGAGGTCGAGGAGGGTGTGCGCGAGTCCTGCGACCTCGACGAGGCACGAGCCGAACTGCGCGCCGGGCTGGGTTTCGCGGACCGTTCCCCGGTGGATCTGCTGCGCCTGCTGCAGGCCGCGCTGCTGCGCACCGAACCCGAGTTCGTGCTGCTCAACGCGGAGGAGCACAGTGCCTACGACCTGCTGGACGCGTATCCGCGCCGGCCCCTGTGGGAGCCGGTGCTCGCGAGCGGCCGCGCCGACCTCGCCCTGCTGCGGGCGGGTGACCGCGAGGTCTGGGACGCGGTGGCCGAGGATCCCGTACGGCGTCGGCTCACCCTGCGGGCCGCGCAGTTCGACCGCGCCGAGGGCGACCTGGAACTGCTGCGGCATCTGCTGCGGCACGAGACGCGGTCGTCGATGTCGGACGAACTGCGGCTCGCCGCCGTGCTGGTGGGGCTGCGCGGAGACATCGGGGACCTTCCGCTGCTGCACGAGGTGCGTGAGACGACCTACGACACCTGGTGCGGGCTCGGCGGCATGCCCGACCCCGGGGCGAGTGGGGACGAGTTGCGGGAGTGGGCGAAGGAGCTCGACGAGTCACTGTTCGGTACGGATCCCGCGGACGAGCCGGTGGGCACATGGACCGACCTGGCCCGCCAGCAGGGCATGACCGAACTCGCCCGGATCGCGCTGATCCGCCGTCTCGACGAGATCGTCATGGATCAAAGCAGACTCCGTCGGCCCGACGCGCCGCGGGAGTTGACCACGGCCCCGCTGCGCGCGCTGGCGCACGACTTCGAGCAGCTCGGCGACCGCTTCCAGGCACTGCGCGCCCAGCGCCTGTTCGCCGCGTTGCGGGAGGGGGCGGGGGGCCGGGTGCTGGCCCGGCTCGACCAGGCCCGGCTGGAGCGTGCGATCGGTCAACTGCCGCAGGCCCTACGGACCTTGGCCTCGGTGCGCGAAACCCTCGCGACCTCCGAGGATGACTCCGTGCGCAACTGGCGATGCGCGAGCCTCGGCCGCTTCACCGCCAAAGAGCACTACAGGCTGACCCGCGCCCTGGCCGACGCGGACCTCCCGGAGGAGGCCCGTGCGCTCCTCGCGGCCGCCGACGCGATACTCGGCGAGCTCTCCGAGAACGCCGCGAACAGCGTACGAGAGCTCGCCGACGAGACCTCCGCGAGGGTGGGGGAGGTCAGCTGAGGACGGGCACGGCCGGCGCGCGGTCCGGCAGGAAGCCGTGCGCGCGGCGGGCGAGGTACTCGGCCTTGTAGCGGTCGACCTCACGGTGCCAGTTCAGGATGCCCGCCAGCCAGTTCTGCAGGTCGACCACGTAGTTCCCCATCGCCTCCCGCGCCTCCTCCGAGAGCCCGAAGTCCTCGTACACGATGGGAAGTTCGTGCGCGGCCACATGCTCGAACTGCTGCATGCGCTGGGTCATCAGGTCGTGGATGACAGCGAGCGCGGTCGGGTAGTCGATGCCGAAGAAGTTCTGCACGACGAGGATCGCGTTGTGGATCTCGCCCTCGTACTCGATCTCCTTCTGGTAGGAGAAGACGTCGTTGAGGAGGCACGCGTAGTCGACGGCGGCGTTCTCCAGCGAGCGGACGGGGCCGCTGCGGTACACCTCCGGCGGGACGGCGGGTCCGTTGCCCATCCGGCAGAGGCTGAGGGTGAGGTCGGAGCCGAAGGTGGCGCGGCGCATCTCCAGGTAGTCGACCGGGTCGGGGATGCGGTTCTGGAGCTGGTTGGACAGCTCCCACACCCAGCTCTCGGTCATGTCGTTCACCGCGTCCTTGAGAACGCGCCGCGCCTCGGGGGTCATCTCCGCCGTGGTACGCGCCCACAGGTCGATCAGTCCGCGCTCCATGCCGTTGAGCGGGACGGTGGCCTCCTCACCGGCGAGGGGCATGCAGGCCGACAGGCGTTGTGTGGTCAGCCGGGCGGCGGCCAGGTCGCGTCGGTGGCCGAAGACGAGGGGGTAGTAGTCGTCGCCGTAGGTGCCCCAGGCGAGCCAGTGGGCGCTGAGGTCGAGGGCCTCGGGCGTGGCGTCCGGGTCGAGGCCGGCCGAGCACAGCGGGAGGTCGTAGGCGGCGAGCTTGTCCTCGTCCCAGACGCCCTCCTGGAGCATGCCCATGCGGTGCATCCACTCGGTGAGGCGGGTGCGGGTGGCGCTCAGATGCGGGCTGAGCTCCACCTGGAAGGGCATGTAGAAGTCGGGCAGTCGGGACGGGCCGACCTTCTGGAACGGCACGTGCGTGTAGGCACGCAGGCGTTCGGCGCCGGCCGCCGCGAGCAGCGCGCCGACGTCGGCGGCGGAGGTGCCGGGACCGGTCAGGGCCTTCCAGGGCGCGGTGGATTCGGCGCGCTCGTTCATGTACCGGCTGGAGCGCATGTGCCATTCGTGGCCACCGGACTGCCAGTCCTGCAGCCCCTGGGTGTACGCCGCGACCGCGGCGACGTCCTGAGGGGTGAGCCCTTTCTCCAGTGCCAGGGCGGGGACTTCAGTCAGGGCGGTGTGCTCGAACTGGTGGAGCCGGGAGGTGAGGACGTCGTTGACGGTGTCGGCGGCTTCCTGGGTGGTGCAGCCGAAGAAGGTCTCCAGGACCAGGACGCCGTTGCTGAGTTCGCCCTCGTCCTCGACCTCGCGCTGGTAGGAGAACAGGTCGTTGCGCAGGTGCACGGCGTCCGAGAAGGTCTCCATCAGAACCCTCAGGGGCCTCGACTCGGCGACGGACGCGGGCACTTCGGACGTCGCGTACTCCACCAGACCCGACGACCAGGGGGCGCCGCCCACCTTGCGACGCATCTCGATGTACTCGACCGGGTTGGCGACCCGGCCCTCGTTGATGTTGGACAGCTCCCACAGGGACTCGTTGAGAAGGTGCTCGGTCGCCACGGCGAATCGGCGGCGCCAGTCGGCCGACATCGAGGGCACCGTACGTGTCCACAGGTCGGCGAGGCCCGCCTCGACCGGGTTCTGCGGCTCGGGCATCGGGGTCGACAGGTCCATCGGCATGAACAGGGGCAGCCGGTCCAGATAAGCCTTGCCGCCGGCGCGGTCCTGGGTGCGCTTGAAGATCTCCAGGAAGTGGTCGTCGAAGAAGAAGACCCACACGTACCAGTCGGTGATGAGGGAGAGGGCGGGGCCGTCGCACTCGGGGTGGGTGTAGGCGCAGAGCAGGCCGTAGTCGTGCGCCTCCAGGTCGGCCTGCTCCCAGACCCCGGATCCCTCCAGCATGCCCATCTCGCGCGCCCACTCGGTCGAATGGGCGCGGGCCTCGTCGAGGTGCGGGTTCAGCCGCGCGGGATACGGCATGTAGAAGTGCGGGAGTTCGAAGGGCTGCTGCGTCATGGCCGGGCCCTACCCCCGGACCCCAACAGGCATCCGCCGCGAGGGACATGATCACACCATCGCGTGAATCGCGGGTGAATCCGGGAGTTCTCGCCGGGCCTTGTGGCGTTCACCTCTACGCGCGCAGACTTTTCGAGCCTCATGTGTCCCCCTGTGTCCCCCCTCCCTCTCCGGAGCCTCGATGAACCACACCGGATCTCTCTCCCGCCGCACGGCGCTCGTCTCCCTCGCCGGGGCGGCACTGGCCACGACCGCGGCGTTCCCGGCCTCGGCAGCCGAGCGGCACGGCCGCCGGTCCGTACGGTTCGCCACGTTCAACGCCTCACTGAACCGCTCCACCCAGGGCGCGCTGATCACCGACCTGTCCACGCCGGACAACGCCCAGGCGCGCAACGCCGCCGAGACCATCCAGCGGGTCGACCCGGACATCCTGCTGATCAACGAGTTCGACCACGACGACCAGGGCGAGGCGGTCCGCCTGTTCGTGCGCAACTACCTCTCCGTCGGCCACAACGGAGCGAAGCCGATCCGCTTCCCGTACCACTACACCGGCCCGGTGAACACGGGCGTCGCCACGGGTGTGGACCTCGACGGCAAGAACGGCGCGGTCACGACGCCCGGTTCGGACGCGTACGGGCAGGACGCGTACGGCTACGGCTGGTTCCCCGGGCAGTACGGCATGGTCGTCCTGTCGAAGTACCCGATCGACACGCGCGCGGTGCGGACCTTCCAGCGCTTCCTGTGGAAGGACATGCCGGGCCACATCATGCCCCCGGGCTACTACAGCGACGAGGCCCGCGCGATCCTGCGGCTGTCGTCGAAGAGCCACTGGGACGTGCCGGTGTGCATCGGACACTCCACCGTGCACTTCCTGGTCTCCCACCCGACCCCGCCCACCTTCGACGGCACCGAGGACCGCAACGGCCGCCGCAACCACGACGAGATCCGGCTGTGGGCCGACTACATCGGCGGACGCAGGCGCAGCTCCTACCTCTACGACGACAAGGGCGTGCGCGGCGGGCTGCGGCCCGGGGCGCGGTTCGTGATCGCGGGCGACAACAACGCCGATCCGTACGACGGCGACAGCTACGACCACGCCATACGGCAGCTGCTCGACCACCCGGCGGTGAACCTGCCGGCCACTCCCCCGGCCAGCGCGGGCGCCGTGGAAGCCGCGAAGCTCCAGGGCGGCGCCAACGCCTCGCACACCGGCGACCCCGCGTACGACACCTCCGACTTCGGCGACACCGCCCCCGGGAACCTGCGCGTCGACTACGTCCTGCCGTCCAAGGGCCTGATACCGGGCGCCAACGGCGTGTTCTGGCCGACGTCCGACGACCCGCTGTACCGGCTGGTGGGCAACGGCACGACGGTGCCGACGTCCGATCACCGGCTGGTGTGGCAGGACGTGCGCCTGGGCTGACCGGCCGGGGGGGGGAGCCGCTGCGGGCGCGTTACCTGTTGCGTACCGCCCGCCCGACCTCCGCCCTCAGGGCGACGAACTCCGCCAGGCCCCGGGTCGTGATCTGGTCCCGGGTGCCGGGGAGTTCGACCGGCAGGTCCTGGACGACCTTGGCGCCGGGCCCTGGGGAGAGGACGACGACGCGGTCGCCCAGGTACACGCTCTCGTCGATGTCGTGGGTGACGAAGACGATCGTCGCGCCGTCCGTGCGGTGGACCTCCAGCAGGAGGTCCTCCAGGTCCTCGCGGGTCTGGGCGTCCAGGGAGCCGAAGGGTTCGTCCATGAGGAGCAGGGAGGGTCGGCAGACCAGGGCGCGGGCGATCGCCACGCGTTGCTGCATGCCGCCCGAGAGCTGCCAGGGGTGGCGGCGGGCCGTGTCGGTGAGGCCGACCCGGGCCAGGATGCGGTCGGCCTCGGCCCGGCGTGCCGCTCTCGGCAGGCCTCGGCGGCGCAGCGGGAGCGCCACGTTCTCGCGGACCGTGAGCCAGGGGTACAGGGAGCGGGCGTAGTCCTGGAAGACGACCGCCAGGTTGTCGGGGACGCCACGCACGGGTGTGCCGTCCAGGGTGATCGTGCCGTCGTATGCCGGTAACAGTCCCGCGATGGTGCGCAGGAGCGTGGACTTGCCGCAGCCGGACGGGCCCACGACGCACAGGAGTTGGCCGTCCGGCACGGTGAGGGTGATGTCGTGCAGGACCTGGTGGTCGCCGTAGTGCCGGCCGACCGCGTCTAGGCGGAGCATGGGTGTCCCTGGGCGAAGGTGATGGCGGGCGTACGGGTCATGCGGTCGTCGTCCTCCCCTTGCCGACGAGCCGCTTCTCGACCGCCAGCAGACCGGTGTTGAGCAGGTAGCCGAGGGCGCCGAGCAGGGCCAGCGCCGCCCAGACGGTGAGCAGGTCGGAGCGGGACTGGGCGTCGGTGAGCGTGAAGCCGATGCCGTTGGCGGTGCCCGGCAGCAGTTCCGAGAACACCATGAGGATGAGCGAGAGGGAGAGGCTCAGGCGCAGGCCGGCGAAGATGCGGGGCAGTGCGGAGGGCAGGATCAGGAAGCGGAGCCGTTCGGTCGGGGCGAGGCGCAGGACGGCGGCGACCTCGATGCGCAGTGGGTCGGTGTCGCGGGCACCCTCGGCCGTGTTGATCAGCACCGGCCAGACGGCGCTGAAGGCGATCGACGCGATCTGCATCGGCGTACCGAAGTCCAGGATCACGACGAAGACGGGGACCAGGGCGGGCGGCGGGACGGCACGCGCGAACTGCAGGACGGGGTTGCACAGGGCGTACACGCGCCGCGAGCGGCCGACCGCGATGCCGAGTGCGATCCCGGCGACGGCGGCGATCCCGAACCCGGCGGCCATCCGGCCGAGGCTCGGCAGGATGTCGGCCACGGCGTTCTCGGTGAGGAAGACGTGCCGGGCGGGACCGGAGAACCAGAGGCCGCGCGCGTGCCGGGCGATCTCGGCGGGCGGCGGGAAGTAGACACTGCCGTGGGCCCGGGCGACCAACTGCCAGACGGCCACCGCGAGAGCGAGAACGAGCCAGCGGAGCAGGGCGTGACGTACGGGGGCGGGGGCGAGGGTGCGGCTTACGCCGGGCGGGAGCAGGGAAGGGCGTACGGCGGTCGGCCGTCGGTGGGGTGGTCCGGCGGATTCGGATGTGGTGGTGCGAGGCTGGTTCATTCGGCGCTCCTCGCAGCGCGATGCGGGGAGCGCCGGGAGTGCTCGGTACGCATCGGCCTGTGAGTCGGCGGGCGCGTCACGGGCACGGACCCGGGACAGCTCACGGGCACTGCGGCCGCCAGGGACGGTGCGGGCCACCCGCCCGCGTCCCGCAGCGCGCCCGGCAGCGAAGGCCGAGCGCCCAAGCCATGGGCCCCGCGCGCCACCGCCCGCCGCGCGCCCGCGCCGAGCGCTCCATCCGGCGCAGCAACCCGCGCGCCGGTACCCGCGCCAAGCACTCCACCCCTCACAATGCCCCGCCCACCGAACTCACCCGCCCCATCCCCGCTCACATCACCCAACGCCCCTTCGGCACCGCACCCTCTGCAGCGCCCCAACACCCGCCGCGGCACCGCCCCACCACGGCACACCACCCCCGGCAGCACCGCCCCACCACGACACCGCGCACCCGCCGCAGCACCGACCCCCGTACCACCCCTCCACGACACCCCACACAGGCCCCCACCAATCGCCCCAGCGCGCCCCCACAACCGGCTCGCCAATCCCCCACCGCGCCCCCACGCACAGACCCGCCAATCCCCCACCCCCTACCGCCCTCACCGCACCGCACCACACCCCGCCCCCACCTACCCAACCCCCCGACGCCCCGGCGTCCACGGAAACAGCCTCCGCTCTCCCCACACCAGCACCCCGTTGATGACCAACCCCAGCACCCCCGCCCACACCACCCCCGCCAGCACGTCCCGCGTGCCGTCCGTCGCCAGACCCGCCTGGGCGATGAAGATGCCGAGGCCCTCTCCGAAACCGGAGAGGATCTCCGTGGCCACGGCCAGGATGAGGGCGACCGCCGCCGAGATGCGGAGGCCGGCCGCGATGAAGGGGGCCGTGCCCGGCAGTTCGACGCGGAGGAGGACGGCGAGGCGGCCGAAGCCGAAGGCGCGGAGGGTGTCCTTGGCCAGCGGGTCGGTCTCGCCGAGGCCGTAGATGGTGTTGAAGAGGATCGGCCAGACCGACGCGTACGTCACCAGCGCGACCTTGGTCTCGGTGCCCGAACCGAGGAGGAGGGAGACCAGGGGAATCAGCGCGACGGACGGCAACGGCCGCAGGAACTCGACGATCGCGCGTACGGCGGCGTCGACGACCGGCACACTGCCGAGGACCAGGCCGACCGGAACGGCGATGGCACAGGCCAGGGAGAGACCGAGCGCCCAGGCGCGCAGTGTGGCGGCGATGCCCTCCAGGAAGCCCGCGTCCCCCGCCAACTCCACCGCACGGGCGAGGACTTCGGAGGCGGGCGGGAGATAGTTGCGCCGTACGAGACCGGCACGGGAGACGGCCTCGCAGGCGCCGAAGGCAAGCAGCACACCCAAAGCGCCCAGTGCGAGCTGCTCCTGACGGGCCTTCACCTCACCACGTCACTTGACCATCAGCGTCGCCGGGTCGATCGGCTTCTTCAACATCCCCTGCTTCTCCATGAGGTCGGTGAGCCGGGTGAGCTGCGCGGCGTCCATGGTGGGCGGAAAGACGGGCAGGTCGATCGACTCGGCCTGTTTCTTGGTCACCTTGGTGTAGGTCGGCAGGGTGTCGCGTACGGCGGACGGGTCCTCTTCGGCGATCCGCACGGCCGCTTTGATGGCCCGCTGGAACGCAGCGAGGGTCTTGCCGTTCCCGTCGGCGTACTTGCTCGTGCTGATGTACCCGCTGAGGGGAATGGCCTCCACGGGCGCGGACGAGCCGTCGACGAGGACCCTGGCCTTCAACTCGTCCTGGATGGCACTGTCGTAGGGCTCGACCGCGTGCACGGCGTCCACCTGCCCCTTGTCCAGGGCAGCCCCCATCTGCGGGAAGGGAATCGCCCGGTAGACGGGGCGGCCGACGCCCTGTTTCTCCAGGATCTCGTTGAAGGTGAGCGACTGGACGTTGTTGAGGACGTTGACGGCGAGCTTCTTGCCCTCGAGGTCGGCGACGGTCTTGATGTCCGAGTCCTCGGGCACCAGGACTTCCATCATGCGCGGCGCGGCCCTGATCGCCTCGGCGACGATACGGATGTCGAGGGTGCCCTGCTCGTGAGCCTGCAGATAGGTGACGTAGTTGGCGCTCGCGACCATGTCGATCTGCCCCTTGGCCAGGGCGGGCAGCGCCTGGAGGCTCTGCTGGACCTGCTGGATGCGGACGTCGAGGCCCTCCTTCTCGAACAGGCCGCGGTCCCGTGCGATGTAGAGGGCGGCGCAGTCGATCAGTGGCAGAGCGGCCACCGTGACGGTCTGCTGCCCGTCGGCCCCGGACGAGGAGTCCCCGTCGTCGCCGCAGGCGGTGAGCGCCACCAGCATGAAGGTGACCGCGGCGGCCGCCGCTTTCCCCGTTCCCGAGCGCAATTGACGTAACGCCATGTCGACATGACTATCAAGTTTTTGTCATGATCACCACATATGGCACCACATGCAGCATGCGAACAGCGGCACGTCAATCTGCCGGTCTTCGCCGATATGCGCCACCTTGGTCGCATGACCTCCTTCACACTCCCGCACGAACTGCACGGCGACGGTGCCCACAAGGTGTTCGCCGTGCACGGCTGGTTCGCCGATCGGTCCGCCTACGCACCCGTGCTCGCGGACCTCGACCGCACGGCCTTCACCTACGCCCTGGTCGACCTGCGGGGCTACGGCGGCGCCAAGGACGCCGTCGGTTCGTGTACGACCGCCGAGGCGGCCCTCGACCTGGTGGAACTGGCCGACCGGCTCGGCTGGGAGCGCTTCTCGGTGGTCGGGCACTCGATGGGCGGCGCGGTGGGACAGCGCCTCCTCACCGTGGCCCCGCACCGGCTGCGCAGGCTGGTCGGGGTCTCGCCGGTTCCGGCCTCGGGGCTGGCCCTGCCGCCGGAACAGTGGGAGCTGTTCGCGGACGCGGCGCACAAGCCGGAGAACCGGCGCGGGATCATCGACATCACCACCGGTGGCCGCCGCCCCGCCGCCTGGCTCGATCGCATGGTCGCCCGGTCGCTCGCCGTCAGCGACCAGAAGGCGTTCCGCGCCTGGCTGGACTCCTGGGCCGCAGAGGACTTCCACACACAGGTCGAGGGCTCCCCGGTACCCGCGCTCGCCGTGGCCGGCGCCCTCGATCCGGCCCTGTCCGCCGATCTGCTGCGGCAGACCTGGATGACCTGGTATCCCCGCGCCGAGCTGCACGAACTCTCCTCCGCGGGCCACTATCCGATGGACGAGACCCCACTGGAGCTGATCCGGGTGGTCGAGGACTTCCTGCGCGCGGACCCGGAGGTCCCCGGCACCGACGAAAGGGGCGGGCCGGCGTGACCGTCCACCACGCTCCCCCGGTCCCCGACGTCTTCGACCCCCGGCGGTACGCCACCGGCGTGCCCCACGACGCCTATCGCGTCCTGCGCGACCACCACCCGGTGGCCCGGCAGGACGAGCCCGAGGTGCTGGGCTGGCCGGCCGGGCCCGGGTTCTGGGCGGTGACCCGGCACGCGGACGTGGTGCGCGTACTCAAGGACTCGGCGACGTACTCCTCGTACATCGGCGCGACCCAGATCCGCGACCCGGACCCGGACGACCTGCCGTTCATCCGCCGCATGATGCTCAATCAGGATCCGCCGGGACACGGGCGCCTGCGGCGGCTGGTCAGCCGGGCCTTCACCCCTGGCCGCATCGACCGTTTCACCAAGGTCGCGCAGGAACGGGCCCGAACGCTCCTCGCGCGCGCCCTGGACGAGGCCCGCCCCTCGGACGGCACCGTCGATCTGGTCACCGCCGTGACCGACGACTACGCCCTGCTCAACCTCGCCGACCTGCTCGGTGTGCCGGAGGCCGATCGCAAGCTGCTGCTGCACTGGACGCAGCGGGTGATCGGCTACCAGGACCCGGACGAGGCGGGTGTCCCGGTGCTGGACGCGGCGGGCAGGCCGGTCAATCCGCGCTCGCCCGCGATGCTGGCGGACATGTTCGGGTACGCCCGGCAACTGGCCGCCCACAAGCGGCGCTACCCCGACGACGACGTCATGACCACGCTCGCCCACGACCCCGAACTCTCCCGTGCCGAGCTGGAGATGTTCTTCTTCCTGCTCACCGTCGCGGGCAACGACACCGTCCGCAGCGCGGCACCCGGCGGTCTGCTGGCGCTGGCGGAGCACCCCGAGGCGTACGAGCGCCTACGGAGCGGACGCGTCGAACTTGCCTCCGCTGTCGACGAGTTGCTCCGCTGGCACCCGCCCGTCCTCACCTTCCGCCGCACCGCCGCCCAGGACACCGAACTGGCGGGCCGGCGCATCCGCGCGGGCGACAAGGTGGTCGTCTTCCACGCCTCCGCCAACCGCGACGAGCGGGTCTTCGCCGACCCCGACCGGCTGAACCTGTCCCGCGCCCCGAACCCGCACGTCTCGTTCGGCGACGGCCCGCACGTCTGCCTGGGCGCGCACTTCGCGCGGCTGCAGCTGCGGGTGCTCTACCGGGAGACCCTGCGGGTCCTGCCGGTCCTGCGGACGGCGGGGCCGCCGAAGCGCCTGGTGTCGAACTTCATCAACGGCCTCAAGTCGCTGCCCGTGCAGATCACTTGAGAGCCGCCCGGCGAGTCGGCGCGGTCGTCACGTCCGTACCTGGATCAGCGCATGCGTCCCGCCGGTCCGCCACTTCTGCCCTTCCGCCGCCACCAGCGCCGCCTCCGTGCGGGCGTCCAGGCCGGTGATGACGTCGGACTTCAGGGTGCGCAGGGCGGCGACCGGGCCGGGGAAGTGGGCGGTCAGGTCGGTGAACGGTGTCGTCGGCGGCCAGAGTCGGTCGCCGACGAGACGGCGGTAGTTGAGGTCGCCCTTGACGAGGGTGAGGGTGGCCGTGGCGAGCTCCTCGCGGAGGTCGTCGGGCATCGCCGCGTACGGCAGTGGGGCGGCGGCGAAGGGGTGGGCGCGCACGGTGAGGCGGCCGTCCGTCATCGCCGACCAGAGCACGCGGCCGTACGTCGCGGCCGCGCCCGGTGCCCGCGTCAGCCGGCGCAGGGCGTCGAGCACGTCGGCGTGCGTGGCGTCGGAGACGTAGTAGGGGTACGGCTTGACGTGGAGGACGGCCCGTGCCACGCGCCCCTGGGTGAGGAGGTGGGCGATGAGGAGCAGGTCGGGGACGAGTTCGCGGCCCGCGTTGTCAGCGATCAGGCACAGGGTGGCCGAGCCCGAGGGCGGGAGGAGGGACCAGAGGGTCTCGCTGTCGTCGGTCACCAGGGGCGGGGTGTCCGAGGAGGTCTCGTCCCGCGCGGCGGACATACGGAATCCGAGGTCCGCGCGGTTGCCCCACAGCGACCCGTGCAGCAGCGCCCGGTCCTGCTCCTCGGCGGGGCGGTCCGCGAGGGCATCGAGGGCTGCGAGTTCCTCGTCCGTCTCGGGGGCGTCGAGTTCGGCCAGCTTGGAGGGCCGGAAGGGGTCGATGCCCTGCCAGGGGCCCGGAGTGAAGTAGCCGACGGCTTCGAGGAGTTGGCGGTAGAAGTAGCTCTCCGACCACAGCCACGGTACGTCGAACCAGGACCGGCCGGTGCAGGCGTCGGCGCCCCACGACGCCCAGCGCTCGCCGTCGTGCGCGTCGGCGGGGAGCGGCTCGATCACGCCCTTGGTGCAGCTCGCGATGAACGCGTCCAGCGCGCGGTGCCGCTCGGGGCCGTACGGGAAGGACTCCCGTACCTGCCGGATGATCGCGGGATGCCGCTCGGCGAGCACGCTGTGCGGGAACGAGCCGGGCTCGTTGCCGAGGAGCACGGGCGCGAGCGGGGTGGCGGTCCTGTCGGGCATGCGGCTCACGGTATCGCGCCTGTCATACGGCTCTGATCTCCCGCTCCAGCTGTGTCGCGAGCGCGAGATAGCGGGCCCGGCGGGGTACCGGGACCAGGCCGCGGATCATGAGGTGCCACATCTCGGCAACCCTGCGGGGCTGGCGTGCGACGGGTTCGAGGGAGCGGCCGACGACGCGGGTGCCGACGAAGAAGCAGACGAGGGAGTGGGCCGCGGCCTCGACGTCGACGTCCGGGTGGATATCGGACTCCTTGGCGGCGCCGAGGAGTTTGCGGGTGGTGATGTCCAGCAGCTCGGTGAAGGGGTGCCGCAGGGGCGGCCGTATCACCACTCCTCCTGTGGCGAGGCGCAGTCCGGCCCGGGGTATCGGCCCTTCGACGGACAGGCGTGTGATGCCGAACGTCGTGCGTATCAGGGCCTCCAGACAGGAGTAGCCCCGGCCGTCCATCTCGCTCGCCATCTGCCGGGAGGCTCTGGACTGGAGCTCCATGATGGCCTGGGCGAGGTCTTCCTTCGCGGCGAAGTGGAAGTACAGGGCGCCCTTGGTGACTTGGGCGTGCTCGACGATGTCGCTGAGGCTGGTCGATTCATAGCCGTGACGGTCGAACAGTTCGGCGGCGGCTGTGAGGATCGTGGTGCGGGTCTGTTCGGCGCGTAACTGCCTCGCCATCGGCTGGACACTCCTGTGACGGAAAAGAACGGGTCATGCCGTTTGTTTCTACCTCTCCGCACACGATATCTCACCGCCCCTCGGTTCCCACCTCGCACTCGAAAACCGTCGACTCTCCCTGTCGTCCCAGGACTTGGACGCCGGCGCCGTTCGCACTCCCCCCGTCGTCCGCCTCTATCCAGGTGAGCTGGTCGAGTTCGGCGTACTGATGAAAGACGGCGTGGAACGAAACGGGCCGCCGTCGGCCGTTCCGGGTGCGGGTCCGTGCGGCCTGGCGGGCGGCCTCCAGCAGCAGCATTCCGGGCACATGATCAAGTGGATGGTCGAAGAAAACAGCATGAGCGGTATCAACTCGCAGCCGCCAGCGGCCGTGGTGGTCGGCCGGGGCGAGGACGACGTCCGCGGGCAGGGCGCGGTCCACCTCGGCGGGCGGCAGACCGGGCGGCACGGGCAGTGCGGAGACCGTGGTCGCGGTGCGGCCGCCGCGCAGTCGGCGGTAGACGGCTTCGTTTGTCCAGGTGACGGCTATGTGCCCGGTCGCGACGCGTTCGCTGCCGAGCCGTATGTCCGCGTCGTAGCGGAATCCGGCCGGGCGGCCGCCGCGGTGGTCGACGTCGGAGACGGTGATGTGGAGGACGGGTTCGGCGGGCACGGCACCGACGGCCAGATGCTCGGGGTGGGTGGTGATCCGCAGCTCCCTGAGCACGAACTGGTGGCCCAGCGGGACGCCGTAGGCGGTGTGCGCGAGGAGTGCGCCGGCCTGGCGGACGGTCTCCGCGACCAGCAGCGGTTCGTAGGCCGACCGGTCCGGCGACACGTGTAACTGATGAGCTCGCGGCCACTGGGCGAAGACGGTGAACCGGTCGGTGTCGATGCTGGTCGCCCCGGTGAGAAACGTTTCGGCGACGGAGGCTCGGTGGACGAGCTGACGGGGTACCGTGGCGGTCAGGCCGTCCGGTACCGCCGGGGTCTCGGCGGGCGGGATCGTGACGAATTGCCACGGATGAGGCATGTCCCCTCCTTGGGTCCCCCCGAATGTGCCTGGACAGACGGCGAGGAGCCGGTGCCGCGAGCGTTAGAGTACGAGGCGACCGGTTTGTTTTCAATGCGGCCTTGAGTCGCCCGACCGTGCCCGAACCCGCTCCGGCGCACGCCGGGCGCAGAGGCCAACTCGGCGCAGCGGAGGGGCTGTTATGGCGAGGCAGGAGCGCGCCATCAGAACGCGGAAGGTCATCCTGGAGGCCGCGGGGGCGGTCTTCGACGAGCACGGGTACACCGCGACGACGATCGCGATGGTCCTGGAGCGGGCCGAGGTGACCAAGGGGGCCCTGTATTTCCACTTCCCCTCGAAGGAATCCCTCGCCCAGGCCGTGCTGGACGAGCAGCTGTCGCTCGGCGCGGTGCCGCCGCAGGCGTGCAAGCTGCAGGAACTGGTCGACATCACCTTCGTGTTCGGGCAGCGGCTGCTCAGCAACTCGCTGCTCAAGGGCAGTGTGCGGCTGGCGGTGGACCAGTGCGCGCCGCCCGGTGTCGATCACTCCGAACCGTTCAGGCAGTGGGCGGACCACCTGGTCGGGATACTCGAACGGGCTCGTGACCAGGGCGAGTTGCTGCCCACCGTGCAGCCCAGGCAGACGGTGGAGCTGCTGGTCGGTGCGTTCGCGGGCATCCAGCTGATGTCCCGGGCGCTGAACGACCGCGACGATCTGGCGGAGCGGATCTCGGTCCTGTGGGGACACCTTCTGCCGAGCATCGCGCTGCCGGGCCTGCTGACCGGTATCGACCGGGAACCCGATCGCGGGGTGCGGGTGCTGGCCGCCCTCGATGCCACGGACGTCGAACCGGTCGCCATGGATCTGTCCGCACGCTGAGTGCACAAGACCGACCGGACCGACGGTTTCTGCCGGTCCGGTCGGTGCTCGAAACGCCCTTGACGTACGACGGGCCGGCCGATGCCCCATCCGCACCGGCCGGCCCGCCCGCTTGTGGTACGCACCCGTTCAGGGCGCGCGTTCAGTTGTCGGTCGCGGCGACTGTCGCCCGCGTCCGCTCAGAAGGTGAGCTTCCAGCTGTTGAGCGTGCCCGTGTCCTGGGCCGCCGTGTCCTGGACGCGCAGCTTCCAGGTGCCGTTGGCGGCCTCGCTGGAGGCGTTGACCGTGTAGGTGGTGTTGACGTTGTCCGCGGAGTCCGAGGAGCTGGCGGACTTCAGGCGGTACGTCGAACCGTCCGGCGCCACCAGGTCGATGACCAGGTCACCGCGGTAGGTGTGGGTGATGTTCACGCCGACCTGGAGGGCCGACGGGGCGTTGCCGCTGCGGCCGCTGACGGCGATGGAGGACTCGATCGCCGAGCCGTTGTCCGGGATGGAGACCGCGGAGGTGCTGGTGAAGGTGGTGCCCCCCGTGGAGCCGCCGGAGCTGCCGCTCACCGCCTGCACCGTCTTGGCCGCGTCCGCGAGGCCGGCGCCGCAGCCGCCCGAGCAAGTGCCGGGCAGAGCACGCGAGTTGGTCTTGATCGCGGACTCGATCTGCGCCGGGGTCAGTGACGCGTTGGCCGACTTCATCAGCGCGGCCAGGCCCGCGATGTGCGGGGCGGCCATGCTGGTGCCCTGGTAGTACTCGTACGTCTCGCTCGACGGGCCCTGGGCGCCGGTGTTCAGCGTGGACAGGATGCCGTTGGCCGTGGTGGTACGGGTCTCGCCGCCGGGGGCCGCGATGTCCACGGTCGAGCCGTAGTTGGAGTAGTAGGCCTTGGAGCCGGAGCGGCCCAGCGCGGCCACCGAGACGACGTTGTTGCAGTTCGCCGGCGAGGAGTTGGAGGCGTTCTGGTTCTCGTTGCCCGCCGCGACGACCACCGTGGTGCCGCGGTTCACCGCAGCGTTGATGGCGCTCTGGGTCGCCGAGGAGCAGGCGCCGCCACCACCGAGGCTCATGTTGATGACCTTGGCGACGTTGGTGTTCGCGGGGACGCCGGAGACCGAACCGCCGGACGCCCAGGTGATGGCGTCGATGATGTCGGAGTCGTAGCCGCCGCACTGGCCGAGGACACGCAGCGGGGAGACCTTCGCGCCGTACGCGATGCCCGCGACGCCCTTGCTGTTGTTGGTGACCGCGGCGATGGTGCCCGCGACGTGGGTGCCGTGCCAGGAGGAGGTGGTGGCCGTCCAGTCGCTGGCGCACTGGCCGTCGGTGGTCCAGTCGCCCGTGTCGGCCGGGTTGCTGTCGCGTCCGTTGCCGTCGTTGGAGACCGCGGTGTCGGAGATGAAGTCGTAGCCGCCGACGATGTTGGCACCGAGGTCGGAGTGGGTGACGTAGCCGGTGTCGATGACGGCGACGGTCACGCCGCTGCCGGTGGCGACGTCCCAGGCGCCCGGCACGTTCATGCCCGCGGTGGTCTCGAAGAGGTCCCACTGCTTGCTGTACTCGGTGTCGTTGGGGGTGGCCAGCGGCTTGTTCAGCCGGTCCGGTACGACGTAGGCGACCTGCGGGTCCGCCCGGTACTCGGCGACGACGTCGGCGACGTCGGTCCGGGTGAGGTTCTCGCCCAGGTCGACGAGGGCGGCGCCGGAGCCGAGGCGGCGCTGGAAGTCGAGGTCCTCGCCGGCCTCCTTGCCCTTGGCGGCGGCGTCGGCCTCGGCGGCCTTGTTCGACTTGGCCTCGGCGGCGCCGGACTTGTAGCCGACGATGAGGCGCTCGGCCGGGGTGCCGGGGGCGGCCTCGGTCTGGGCCGCCGGGACGGGGGCGGCGGCTTCCCGGGTGGGGGAATCCTGGGCCACGGCGACCGAGGTGGTGGCAGCCGTGAAGAGCGCGGCGGAGACCGCGGCGACGGATATCAGCTTCCGTCTGAGAGACGCAGAGGTACGCAAGGGTGTGCCCTTTCGTGGCCGGCCGTACTCCGGGCAGCGCGGAGCGGCGGTCGATTCGCTTCGTCCTCGAAGCGGCGGGGGGTACGCCGAGAAGGCGGTGGGGGCGGTGCGAAGTGCTGGGCGCGCGGCGGCCGGCCTGGCGCGAGCTACGACCCGTTCGGGGTTACCTGTGGGTCGGCTGTGGTCGAACGATAGGCAAAGAAAAGGTCATCGGGATACAGGGGAAACCCTCGATCCGGCTGGAAACCCACCCTCTACGTCGGACGGTTGACCGGTAATGGCGACATTTGCCCGGCTCGTCGCGCAGTGAACGCGCCGGGCCGGTTTCCCGTACTGCACGAGGACCCTGCCCACGCCGGCCGAGGAGACGTTCCGGATGTCCCGGATGCCCTGGATGAGAACGCACCGCACCGCCCTGGCGGCCACCGCCGTCACACCTTTGCTGCTCACGGTGTGGGTGGCGGGCCCGGCTCATGCGCACGGTGCGCCGACGGATCCGGTCAGCCGGGTGTACGGCTGCTCCCCCGACGGCGGCAGCGCGTCCCGGTCGGGGGCCTGCCGGGCGGCGGTCGCGTCGAACGGCGCGCCCTTCACCGCCTGGGACAACCTTCGGATCGCGAATGTGAACGGCCGGGACCGGCAGGTCGTCCCCGACGGGCAGCTGTGCAGCGGTGGACTGCCGGCCTACCGGGGCCTCGACCTCGCCCGCGCCGACTGGCCGTCGACCCGGCTGACGCCCGGCTCCACCCTGACGATGCGGTACGTCTCGACGATCCCGCACACCGGCACCTTCAAGCTCTACCTCACCAAGCCCGGCTACGACCCGACGAAGCCGCTGACCTGGTCCGACCTCCCGGAGAAGCCGTTCGCGCAAGTGACGGACCCGGCGCTGACGGACGGGGCGTACCGGATCAGGGCGACGCTGCCGTCCGACCGGGCCGGGCGCCATGTGCTGTACACGGTCTGGCAGAACAGCAGTACGCCGGACACGTACTACTCGTGCTCGGATGTGGTGTTCCGGGCCGAGCAGGACACGGACGCCGAGGGAAGCGGCGGCGAGCGCACGGCTTCCGCCGCCGCGAACGCGGATCGCGACAACGGACGTACGACCGCCAGTTCCTCGCCGACGACCGAGCCGCGCAAGACCGTCTCACCGACGCCTCCCGCTCCGACCGACACCGAGAGCCGACGCACGCAGAACGCCGCCGCGCCCGACAGCACGCCGGTGGCCTCCACCGGCGGCGCCGGTACGGGGCCCTCGACGCCGCTGCTGGCGGGCGGCGCCGCCGCGGTGCTGGTGCTCACCGGGGGCGCCGCCCTGGCGCTGCGGCTGCGCAGGAGGTGAACTCCTGGACGGCAGGGGTCAGTTGACGTACACCGCCTCGCCGCTGCCGGTCACCGGGGCGTACTTGGCGGTGAAGTAGCCGTTGGCGAAGCAGAGGGACGAGCCGGAGACCTTGGTGAACTGCGCGCTGGCGAAGTTGATGGTGTTGTCGCTGTTGCTCGCCGTGCCGGACAGGCTGGGGGCCTGGTAGACGCAGTTGATGCTGCCCAGCAGGGTCCGCAGGACGACCGTCGTCTGGATGGTGGAGCCCTCGGCCGGGGTGACGGTGACGGTGCCGTCGGAGGCCACGGCGGCACTGTACGGCAGGTTGTTGACCGTGATGCCGGTGACGCCGAGCACGCCGACCACATTGGTGGTGCAGCTGGCGGCGTCGAAGGTGTGCGCGGAGACCGACTCCGTCGCGGTGCCGGGCGCGCCGGGGTTGTCCGTCACGGTGGCCGTGAACTGCGACGACGTGCAGGAGATGCCGCTCGTACCGGTCGCGCTGGAGTAGAACGTGGCGGCGGTGCCGCTCGCCAGCGGCGCGGTGAGAACCTCGCCGGCCGCGACGGCCGTACCGCCGACGGAGCCGGTGGTGAGAACGGCGCCGTCGGCCGCGGACGCCGGGACTGCCATCGGGAGAGTGAGGGCGGCGACGGTGCCGGCGAGGGTGAGGAGGGTGCGCGTACGCATGCGGGTGTACCTCGGCTTTCGTTGCGGGGGTGTGCCCTGAGGGCCGCTGAGCGGCTCAGGGGTTCGGGGGTCTCGGCGGGGGTGGGGGGCGCTCGAGTCGGTGTGCGCCGTTGCCGGTCCGTGACGCCTTCTCCGTACATCACGGACCGGCAACGGCAGCCCGGCCGGAGACCGGCCGGAGACCGTGGGGAGGGCTCCGGCCGGACCGGGCGGGGGCGTCCGGCACGGACCGAGGGGGGAAGCGACCGTGACGGCGCCGTGGAGTGATCTCAAGAAAATGTGAAGGACATCAGGTCCGGGAACGCGGGCCAAGGCCACGCGACGGCGGATCCGGCGCCACGGATCCAGGGGGGAGCCAGGGCAAGTTGTAGACCTGAGTGACAGTCAGTGTCAAGGAGTAACAAGGGAGTTGATGCCCGCGCATCAGCTTTTGCGGGGCCCCGAAGTCTCCTCGACCCACAGGTGAAACACAATCAACACCCTTTTTCCATAACTGCCTTGACCCTCGCCTGTAACCACCGGTAACTTCCCGGCTGGCTACTGCGGAGTACGAGAAAGCCCTTGCATCCGCCGGGAGTTGCGAGGGGCGTGCGCCGTGGGCGCTGTCCGCGCCAGGACAACGTGCCGCTGATGCCCTACCCGCACTTTCATGCACCTGGGAGCAGTTATGGCCTCGTCCTCGGACGTCACCTCGTCCGCCGACAACACACCCGAGAACCGGGAAAGCGATTCCGCGAGACGCGGGCGGGTCCGGGCACGCCGGGCCGCCGTGATGGCGGTGCCGGCCACCCTGGTCGCCGGCGCGCTCGCGGTCCTCACCGCCGAGGGCGCGCTGGGCGTGCAGTTCGCCATCTCCGGCATGCCCTTCACCGTCACCGCGACCGAGCTCAACGGCACCGGGTTCGAGCAGTTCGGCGGCCTCGACGAGATGGCCCCGGGCAGCCCCAACGCGGGGGACACCGGCGGCCAGGTGCTGGTCGTCACCTCCGCGATCAAGAACGCGACGCTCACGAAGCTGTGCCAGAGCGTCGACCTCGGTGGCACGAACCTGCTCATCACCGCCGGGAGCGGGTCGGAGAAGGTGCAGGCCAGCGATCTGACCACCGACTCGACCGAGCTGTCGGGTGACGCGGCGTTCACCAACATCGAGATCGGCAACGACGCCAGTACGTTGACCAAGGCCGGGGTGAAGGGGCCGATCGGTGTCTTCAGCCAGCAGGCGGACACCGTGCGCATCGCCAATCTCCGGCAGACCAACTATGCGACGACAGCGGGCGTGTTCAAGCTCCCGGGTCTGAAGCTCCGCTTCAGCAGCACGGGTTGCTGATGAGTGAGCGTGCGGGATTCCGGTCGGCCTTCCATCGTTGGCGGGCCGACCGGCCGTTCTGGGGCGGGCTGCTGCTCGCGCTGGGCGGGGCGGAGGTTCTGCTCACGATGAAGGCGTCGATGAAGGTCGTTCTGCATGTCGGGATGCAGGGGCTGGCGGGGTATCTGCTGCCGGCTCTGATGGTGCTGCTCGGCCTGCTGATCCTGTTCAATCCGGCGCAGCGGCTCTTCTATTCGATCACCGGGGTCCTGGTCGCCCTGGGTACCTGGCCCACGTCGAACCTGGGCGGGTTCTTCGTGGGCCTGCTGCTGGGCGTGGCCGGCAGTTCCCTCGCTTTCGGGTGGCTTCCGGACCAGGAGCCGCGGGTGCGCCGGCGGCAGCGGGGCCGGAAGAAGGGGGTTGCTGCGGCGCCCGCCCAGCAGACTGGGGAGCCCGCCTGAACCGGGTTCCTCGGCCCGTCCGATTGCCCTGTGGCTCTGCAGCACGGTGACCGTCGGCCTACAGCGCCGCCAGGCCTGGATCGCCGGCCCATGCCTCCGGTCAACTTCCCTATGCCCCTGGGAGGTTGACAGACTGACCCGGCCCGACGTCCACGTCCCGGAGGTCTCATGTCCACTGACCGTATCGACACCGAGACCGCCCACTCCGCCCGCATCTACGACTACATCCTCGGCGGCAAGGACTACTACCCCGCCGACCAGGAAGCGGGCGACGCCATGGCGCGTGAGTGGCCCGCGTTGCCCGTTCACATGCGAGCCAACCGGGACTTCATGAACCGGGCGGTGCGGTATCTCGCCGAGGAGGCGGGGATACGGCAGTTCCTCGACGTCGGGACAGGGATTCCGACGTCGCCCAACCTCCATGAGATCGCCCGCTCGGTCGCCCCCGAGTCCCGGGTCGTGTACGTCGACAACGATCCCCTCGTACTCGCGTTGTCCCAGGGGTTGGTGTCGAGCGCACCCGAGGGGAGGACCGCGTACATCGAGGCCGACATGCGCGATCCGGCGGCCGTGCTCGACGCCCCGGCGTTCCGCGAGACGCTCGATCTCGGGGAGCCGGTCGCGCTCACCGTCATCGCGATCGTGCACTTCCTGCTGGACGAGCACGACGCGGTGGGGATCGTACGGCGGCTGATCGAGCCCTTGCCCGCGGGCAGTTACCTCGCGATGTCCATCGGCACCGCCGAGTTCGCGCCGGACGAGGTCGGCCGGGTCGCCCGGGAGTACGCGGCCCGGGGCATGCCGATGCGGCTGCGCACCCTTGCGGAGGCCGAGGAATTCTTCACCGGTCTGGACCTCGTCGAGCCGGGCATCGTGCAGGTCCACAAGTGGCGTCCGGACGGGACGGGCACCGAGGTGATCCGGGACGAGGACATCGCGATGTACGGGGCGGTGGCCCGCAAGCCGAGTTGACCCGGTTTGCGAGCGCAAGCATGGAGGCGGAGCAGCTGTCGGCCCGCCCTCCCGCCAGCGGTTCATCACGATGTGGCAGCAACGACTCACGCCGAGTGGTTGCACACTTGACTACCGGTGGTCACACGCGATTTGCTCCGGCTCAGCGAGAGTTCACCAGGTCGGCGCACTCCCCGTGCCGCGCGGGCCGTACTCTCGTTCGTTCCCCCGGCTCGGCCGCACAGCGAGGTGCCGCACCCTCATGAAGACTCCACCCCCCTCCCCCGCTCTCACTCGCGTCGCGGCCCTCACGGCCGCGACCTGTCTGCTGCTGGCCGGCTGCTCCGCCATCGGCGGGACCGACGACGCGTCGGACGCGACCGCCGCGGCCGGCAGTCCGCGGCTGAAGATCTCCCTGATCACCCACGGCGGCGAGGGGGACGACTTCTGGGAGTTGGTACAGAAGGGCGCCCAGGCCGCGGCCGCCAAGGACAACATCGACCTGACCTACGCCAACGACTCCGACCCTGCCGGGCAGGCCGAGTTGGTGCAGGACGCGATCCGGCAGAAGGCCGACGGCATCGCGGTGACCCTGGCCAAGCCGTCGGCGATGACGAGCCCGGTCGCCAAGGCTCGGGCGGCCGGCATACCGGTGGTCGGCCTCAACTCTGGTATAGACGAATGGAAGTCCGCGGGACTGCTGGAGTACTTCGGCCAGGACGAGAGCGTCGCGGGCCGCGCCGTCGGCGACAAGCTCGACGACCTGAAGGCCAAGCACGCCCTGTGTGTCATCCACGAGCGCGGCAACGTCGCCCTGGAGGCGCGCTGCGCGGGTGTGAAGAAGGCGTTCGGCGGCGAGACCGAGAACCTCTACGTGGACGGCACCGACATGGACGCGGTGACCGCCACCGTCGCGTCCCGGCTGACGCAGGACCCGACCATCGACGAGGTCGTCACCCTGGGCGCGCAATTCGCGCTCGCCGCCGTGAAGTCGGCCGAGGAGGCCCACAGCAAGGCCCATGTCGCGACCTTCGACATCAACAAGGACCTCGTCAAGACGGTCCAGGACGGGGACGTGCAGTTCGCGGTGGACCAGCAGCCGTATCTGCAGGGCTATCTCGCCGTGGACTCGCTCTGGCTGTACCGGACCAACGGCAACACCCTCGGCGGTGGCGAGGCCCCCGTCCTCACCGGGCCGGCGTTCGTCACCAAGGCGAACGTCGCCGCGGTCGCGCAGTTCGCCGCCAACGGAACCCGCTGACCGGACACTTCCGCCGACGGTGTCGCCGAAGATTGGGGCACGCGTGACGCGTACGCTCACTTGTACGGATAACATCCTGCGCACCCCCTGTGACGTATCGGACACGCGTCCACCCCTCGCGCTCGTCCCCCTTCCCCTCCTCCGCTGATCGCCCTAGGACGACAATGTCTCCACGGACAGGTCCCCGGCGCCGCCGCCTCGGCTCCATACGTCTCTCCCTGATCCTCCTGGCACTGGTGCCCAGCGTCACGCTCGCCGCCGTGTGGAGCGTGACGACGATCCAGATGTTCTCGGAGGGCCTGACGCTGCGTGCGCAGACCGGGCTGAGCAAGTCGACCGGCGCCATGGGCACCGAGGCCACCCTCGCGCTGCAGCGGGAGCGCAGCTACTCGGCCGTCTGGCTGGCCTCGCGTCAGGAGGCGGCCCGCAGCGCCCTGGACGAGCAGCGCCGCACGACCGACAAGGCGGTCGCGAAACTCCTCGGCCAGTCGGACGAGATCCAGCAGGCGCCACCCCGGGTCAAGGACCGGCTGTACTCGGTCGTCGCGTCGGCGAGCAGCCTGGAGTACTACCGGGGCCAGGTGGACAACCCCACGGACATCAAGGCCGTGCAGGCGCTGGATCAGTACACGTCGATCATCGACGACCAGATCCACGCCTTCCAGGAGCTCTCCCAGGTCGACGACGGCGACCTCACCTCGCAGGCCGGCCCGCTGGTCTCGCTGGAGCACGCGGCGGAGCTGGTGTCCCGGGAGGACGCGCTGCTGACCCTGGCCGGACCGGCGGGGAAGATGGACGACAAGACGTGGACCGAGTTCGCGGAGCTGGTGAACACCCGCCGCTGGCTCGTCGACGACCAGATCCTCCCCGCGCTGACCGGGAGCGCGAAGACGGACACCGAGCGGATCCTCGGGAGTGCGCACTGGCGGACCCTGGAGTCCGTCGAGGACCGGGTGTTCGCGGCCCGGGCCGCGGCGCGTGGCGACGGGGACATCGCGATTCCGGACGTGCAGAAGCAGTGGCGGGCCGCGCTGATCAAGGTCTCCGACGAGTACGCGGTCCTGATCCAGCAGCAGACGACCGGACTGCTGCAGCGCAGCGCCGACGACGCGCGCGGCCTGCTGATCAAGGCCGCGTCCCTGAGCGCGGGCGGTCTGGTCGCCCTGCTGCTGTGCGTCTGGATGTCCTGGCGGATCACCCGCTCGCTGTCCCGGCGCCTGCGCGGGCTGCGCGAGGCCACCCTGAGCCTCGCCCAGGAGCGGCTGCCGGACGTGGTGGCCCGGCTGGAGCGGGGCGAGAAGGTCGACGTGGAGCTGGCGACCCCGCCGCTGGACTACGGCCATGACGAACTCGGCCAGGTGGCCAAGGCGTTCAACACCGCGCAGCGCACCGCCGTGCACACGGCCGTCGAACTCGCCGACACCCGGCGCGGCTTCCAGAAGATCATCCTGGGCATCGCCCGGCAGAGCCAGAACCTGGTCAACCTGCAGCTCACCAAGCTCGACGCGCTGGAGCGCGCGCACCAGGACCCCGAGGTCCTCAAGGGCCTTTACGAACTGGACTCCACCGCCAGCCAGTTGCGCCGCTACGAGGAGAACCTCGTCATCATCAGCGGCGAGCGGCCCGGCCGCAGCTGGAGCGAGCCGGTCGCGCTGATCGACATCCTGCGCAGTGCCGTCGGCGAGGTCGCCGAGTACCAGCGGGTGGAGGTGCACACCGAGGAGGAGGTGCACCTCGCGCCGCCCGCGGTGGCCGACGTGATCCATCTGCTGGCCGAGCTGATCGAGAACGCCACCCTGTACTCCCCCGCGCCGGCCCCGGTCGGGGTGCGGGCCGCGATGGTGGCCAAGGGGCTGGCCGTGGAGATCGAGGACCGCGGGCTCGGCATGTCCGAGGAGGACTACGACTCCTTCAACGCCCAGTTGGCCGACCCCCCGCAGTTCGACGTGGTGGCGCTCGCCGACGACCTGCGGCTCGGCATGTTCGTGATCTCCCAACTCGCCCACCGGCACGGCATCGCCGTCACCCTGCGCTCCTCGCCGTACGGCGGCACGACGGCGATCGTGCTGATCCCGCACGACATCGTGGTGCGGGACGTGCCCGCGCCGGACCGGGACGAGGTGCAGCACGCCGGGGCCGCCGAGCCGGAGGAGCCCGTACGGGAGTCCCGTACGGTCGTCGCGGCCCACACCGCGCCCGCCCCGGACCCCGCGCCCCCGGCACGCCGCTGGGGGTCCCCCCGCTCGAGCGGAGCCGACAGTGGGGGAGGCCTGACCCCGCTCCCCCGCCGGGTACCGCAGACCAGCCTGGCCGCCGAGCTGCGCGAGGAGGCCCCGTCCGCCGAAGAGGACGGGTGCGCCGACGACTTCACCGCGGAACGAGCCGCCTCCTCGCTCGCCTGCTTCCAGCGGGGGACGCTCCAGGCCCGCGACGAAAGCGACCATGAGGCCCCGAACGCGCCCGAGGCCGAGGACCAGCGGGTCCCGGCCACTCGGGGGGCGCGTGAGGACGGTGCCCGAGCGGAGCCGCCCACGGTCGGCTCGGCCCGTTCCGCCTCTTCCCCCACGTCCTCCACTCCGCCCGCCGACCGTTCATGAAGGACATCGCCATGACACGCCCCAACCCCGCCACGGACACCCAGCTCGACCAGTTGCTCACCGGACTCGTGGAGCGGGTCGCCGACGTCAACCACGCCGTCGTGCTCTCCGAGGACGGTCTGGTGGTCAGCAAGTCCACCGGCTTCCTGCGCGACGACGCCGAGCGGCTGGCGGCGACCGCGTCCGGGCTGATGAGCCTCAGCAAGGGCGTCAGCATGGACTTCAGAGGCGGGCCGGTGCGCCAGGCGCTGATCGAGATGGCCAACAGCTATCTGATCCTGACCTCCGCCGGGCCCGGGGCTCACCTGGTCGTGCTCACCAACCAGGGAGCGGACGTCGGTGTGGTGGCGTACCAGATGAACATGCTGGTGAAGAAGATCGGCGAGCATCTGTCGGCGGCACCGCGGGCCCATGCCGGCCCTGGCGCGTGAAGTGGGCTCAGACGATTCGGCGGGCCGGCTGGTACGACCCTTCACCCTGACCGGCGGTCGGACGCGGCCCAGCCGCACCGACTTCACGCTGATCACGACGGTGACGGCGGTGGATCCGCCGCCGGAGCGGGCGCCCCGTCCGCAGCCCGAGCAGGCACGGATCCTGCGGCGCTGCGCCCGGCCGCTCGCCGTCGCCGAGCTCGCGGCCCATCTCGACCTCCCGGTGAGCGTGGTCGCCATCATGCTCTGCGATCTGCTGGAGGCGGGCCTGATCACCGTTCATCCGCCGCACCCCGTCACCCCCCGCGCCCCGGACCTGGACCTGCTGCAGAAAGTGAGGGACGGCCTTGGCCGGCTCTGACACCACCGTGGAATCGGTCGCACCGCCCGACACGGTCAAGATCCTCATCGCCGGCGGTTTCGGTGTCGGCAAGACCACCATGGTCAGGTCGGTCAGCGAGATCACCCCGCTGTGCACCGAGGAGCCCCTGACCACGGCAGGTCTGGGCATCGACGACCTCAGCGGCATCGAGGCGAAGCGGGCGACCACCGTGGCCCTGGACTTCGGCCGGATCACCATCAGCCAGGAGCTGGTGCTGTATCTGTTCGGTACGCCCGGGCAGCAGCGTTTCTGGTTCATGTGGAACGACCTGGCGATCGGCGCGCTGGGGGCCGTGGTCCTGGTCGACGTCCGCCGGCCGGACTCCAGCTTCGCGGCGCTCGACTTCTTCGAGCGCCGGGGCATCCCCTTCGTGGTCGGCGTCAACGGCTTCCACGGCGAACATCCCTACCCCGCCGAGGACATCCGCGACGCCCTCGCGCTCCCGGACCATGTGCGGGTGCTGCTGTGCGACGCGCGGGAGCGCGAGTCGTGCCGGGACGTACTGATCGCCCTGATCGACCAGCTGATCGCCGATGCCCTCAAGGCGAGCTGAGAAACGGCGTGGCCTCAGCCCTCGGGGATCACTGAAGCGGTCGGGCCAGTTCCTGGCCGTGCTCCTGGGGTTGAGGGTCGGCGCGCCTCGGACGGCCACAACCTGGAGATCATGACCCGGCCCTAGCTCTCGGGGCGGCAAAGCGGGCGCGGTGGACGCGCGGGCCGGGCGGGTGCTGGGAGCCAGCGACTCGTTCCGCGGCTGGGCCGGGCTCGCGGTGACGGCGGTGGTGGAGGAGAAGGCGCTGGGCGTGTCTGCATTCCTGGACAGCGACGTCAACGCCTTCCTGCGCGGCGAGGCGACGGCCGGTTCCGTGGCGGGTGAGCCGCATGTGCTGGGGTGAGGCTCGGTACGGGGTGGGCGGGGCGCTGTGGCTCGACGGCGCGCTGTACGACGGCCCGCACGGGGCGGCGGGCGAGATCGGGCACGTCCCCGGCTTCGGTGACCTTGCCTGTGCTTGCGGCGAGCGCGGGCACGCGGAGACCCTGGCCTGCGGCCGCGCGATCGCCGCACGTTACGCCGAGCGCACCGGCCACCCGTGCACAGCCGGGGACGTCGCCGAGGCGGCGGGGGCGGACGACATGGACGCGGTCGCCGTGTACGAGGCGGCAGGCAGGCACCGGAGTGGCCCGCGCGCTGCTCGTCACGGTGGGCCTGCTGGACGTCACCACCGTGGTGATCGGCGGTGTGGGCGCTGCTGGAGCCTCCGATCCGCGTCGCCCTGACCGCCGAACCACCCGTCAGCCGCCACCCCGTCCGCGTCCGGCGCGCCGGTCTCGGCACCGACGTGGTGGCGGTCGGGGCGGCGGCACGTGCGCGGGCGGAACTCGGGCTCCTGCCCGGCCGAGTGGCGGGAATCCGCCAAGGATGACCATGTGATTGACGCGGACCGCACACTCTCCTAGCTTCTGGTCGATTCACCGAACTGCGTTCGATATTTCGGCAGTTGTGACCGTTCGGCATCTCGACCAGAAGGCCCGCACCCCCCTGGAGAGCACATGGCCCACCCCTCCCGCAGACACATCCTCGGCATGGCCGCGACCGTCCCGCTCGCCGCGACCGGCGCCCTGTCCCTCGGCGCGGGAACCGCCCACGCAGCCGACTCGGCGTACGCGATGGTCTACTTCACCGAGTCCAACACCATGCTGGAGGCGGACTACAACCTCCATCTGGCCGTCAGCACCGACGGCCTGCGGTGGACGCCGCTCAACCAGAACGCCCCCGTCGCCACCCCCACCCTCGGCGCCGGCGGTCTGCGCGACCCGTTCCTGCTGCGCAAGCAGGACGGCACGTTCGTCGTCCTCGCGACCGACCTGAGCGGCACGGACTGGACCCGCAACAGCGTCTACATCCACGTCTGGGACTCCGCAGACCTGCGCACCTTCACCGGCTACCGACTGCTGAAGCTGCACAACATGACCAACACGCACAGCTGGGCGCCGGAGGCGTTCTGGGACGCCTCACGCGGCCAGTACGGCATCCTCTACTCGTCGGTGAACAGCAGTGGCCACAACGTCATCATGGTCAGCTACACGACCGACTTCCGTACGACGACCAGCCCCCAGGTCTTCTTCGACCCCGGCTACGACGTCATCGACGGCAACCTCACCGTCGGGGTGAACGGCGTCAACTACCTCTACTTCAAGCGCGCGGGCACGCTGGTCGGCGCCCGCTCGACGAGCCTGAACCCCGGCAGCTTCACCCCGTTCAGCACGGCGGTGAACCACGGGGGCACCGAGGCCCCCACGGTGGTCAAGTCCCTGACGAGCAACACGTGGTACCTCTGGGGCGACACATACACGCCGAACGGTGTCTTCTACGTCTGGCAGACGAGCAACCTGGCCTCCGGAACCTGGACGGCGCTCGATCAGAAGCTCTACACCCAGCCGCTCAACTCCAAGCACTGCGGCATCCACCCGATCACCTCGACCGAGTACAACAACCTCATCGCCAAGTGGGGCGCCCCCGCCTGGAACCGGCTCAAGTCGTACAACTACCCGGCGCGTTACGTACGGCACAGCGGCTTCGCGGGCCGGATCGACGCGTACCCCTTCGACCCGTTCCCCGACTCCCAGTGGAAGCTGGTGCCGGGCCTCGCCGACTCCTCCGCCGTGTCCTTGCAGTCGGTCAACTACCCGACCCGCTATCTGCGGCACTACAACTACGCCCTGCGCCTCGACGAGAACGACGGCACGTCGACGTTCGCCGGGGACGCGACCTTCTACCGGACGGCCGGCCTCGCCGACTCCTCCTGGGCGTCGTTCCGCTCGTACAACAACCCGACCCGCTACATCCGGCACGCGGACTACGCTCTGCGCATCGACCCGGTCTCCACGACCACCGAGCGTCAGGACGCCACCTTCTACGTCGGCTACTGAGCAGCACAGCGGGGTTGTGACGAGAACCCGTCACAACCCCGCGAGAGTCTGCCGATGGTAAGGCCGGACCAGGTCAGGCCAGACCGGGTCAGGCCAGACCGGCCGACTTCAGCCAGGCCTTGGCCACGTCCAGCGGGTCCTTGTTCTCCAACTGGACCTGGGAGTCCAGGTCAAGGAGCATCTTGGTGTCCAGCTTGGCCGAGACCGCGTTGAGCGCGGCGACGCCCTCCTTGGAGACGCCGCTCTTGTAGACCAGCGGGGTCACGTTGGCGAAGCCGAAGAGGTTCTTCGGGTCCTTCAGGACGACGAAGCCCTCCTTGGCGATGGTCGGGTCCGTGGTGAAGATGTCCGCGGCCTGGACGGTGTTCTTCGTCAGCGCCGCCTGGGTCAGCGGGCCGCCCGCGTCCAGCGCCTTGAAGGACTTGAACTTCAGGCCGTACTCGGACTCCAGGCCCTTCAGGCCCTGCTGCCGGGTCTGGAACTCGGGCGAACCGCCGATCACCAGGTCCGGGGCGATGTCCTTGAGGTCCTCGAGGCTGGACTCGGAGGTCAGCTTGTACTTCTTCGCCGTCTCGGCGTTGACGCTGACGGAGTCCTTGTTCTCGGCCGGCGAGGACTCCAGCAGCGTCAGCGTGGAGTCCAGCTTGGTCTTCACCGCGGCGTTCACGGCGTCGGCCGACTTCTGCTCCGCCTTCGCATCGAGGTAGGCGAGCAGCGAGCCGTTGTACTCCGGCAGGACCGTGACGGAGCCGTTCTTCAGCAGGCCGTAGGTCGTCTCGCGGCTGCCGATGTTGGGCTTGTAGGTGACCTTGACGCCCTTCGCCTTCAGGGCCTCGCCGTAGATGTCGGCGAGCAGGATGCTCTCGGCGAAGTTGTTCGAGCCGACGACCACGGTGTCGCCGCTCGCTCCGTCCTCGGCGAGCGGGTCGGACTTGTCGTCGGAGGAGGAACATCCCGCCAGCAGCGCCGCCGTGGCGGCGAGCGCGACGGCGGCCGCGCCGGGATGGTTCCTGAGGGACCTGCTGCGTGAGGCGGTGAAAGTCACGATTCCCGTTCCGGATTCAGGGGGTTGGGAGAGCTCTTCCACTGATCCAATCCAGCGGGTTCTCGGTCAGTCAAGTGCGGCCAGGTCACCGATTGGCCTCAAAAATCGGAAGGTAACGGGCAGTTGCGCGCTGATGTGAAGGCGGGACGGTTGGGGTGCAGGGGGTCGTAACGGATTCTTGACGTACAGTTCCGGTCACGGAGATCCAGGGGCGGTACCGTCCCCGCAGAAAGCCGTTTCATACTCGATCAACAACGGTCACGTGCGACCTTCGCGCGCCGTGTGACGCCGACGAAGGAGGCTGGGTGGCCACTCGTGAAGTGGGCGTGCCCCGTCCGCGTCGTATACGTGGCTTCGCCGACCGCTGGCCGTTCCGGCGCAAGCTCAACCTTCTGGTCGGTGTGCCCCTGACCGTGGTCGTGGCTCTCCTCGCCTACCTCATCGCCGACCAGACCGCGCAGTCGCGCAACGCCGCGGACGCCGCCCGGCTGGTCCGGGAGAGCGTCGAGGTCGCGACGCTGGTCGACCGGCTGGCCGCCGAGCACCAGCAGGCCGTCCTGCTCTCCGTACGGCACGAGGCCGCCGAGGGCGGTGCGCCCTCGCCCGCCGCCTACCGCACGGCGCAGTCCATGGTGAACGCCCAGGTCGAGCGCGTACGCGACGCGTTCGGGGACCGGCTTCCGGAGACCGAGGCGCAGGCCCTGAAGACGGTCGAGAGCCTGAGCAGCCTGCGCGAAACCGTCCAGCGGGGGTATCTGCCCGCCGCCAACATCGACCCCGCGTACACCCATGCCGCGCAGGGACTGATCGACGGCCTCGGGCTGGACCGCAACCCCGATCTCGCGACCACCTTCACCGGCAACCTGCTCGACTCACTCCTGCGCGCGGGCGCCGCGCACAGCGCCTTCGAGACCGGCGTGTTCTCCGCGTCGACGGGTGACTCCAACGCGCTCATCGAGTTCATCGGCGCGATCGGCGCCTACGACGAGTACACCCACCAGGCCGAACGCTTCGCCCGGTTCGCCACCGAGGCTCAGGCCCGCACGCTCGACGGAATCAAGTACACCCAAGCGCAGACCACCATCAGCCGGCAGTACGCCGAGCTGCAGATCGACCCGGGCGCGGTGCAGGCCGGGTCGCCCGCCGAGGTCCGCACGTCGCTCGCGGAGGCACTCGACTCCTACGGCGCCTACCGTGACCAGGCCAAGACCCGGCTGTCGATCACCACCTCGCTCATCGACGAGATCGCCGACCAGGCGGACAGCGCCTCCGAGACGGCGGCGTTGCGCGCGCTCCTGCTGCTGGGGCTCGCCCTGTTCGGCTTCGCCCTCTGGCTGGTCCTCGCGATGCTCGTGCGCCGCTCGGTGGTCCGCCCGGTGCAGGCCCTCACGGGTGCGGCACGGCAGGTCGCCGGGGTCGCCAAGCGCGAGCTGGCCCGGGTGGCCGACGACGACGCCGAGGACGACGGTCCGCCGCGGCTGCACGAGCTGCCGGTCATGGCGCGCGACGAGATCGGCGAACTCGCCGAGGCGTTCAACCAGGTGCAGACCACGGCGGTCGCGCTGCTGGAGCGGCAGGTGCTCAGCCGGCGCAACACGGCGGAGATGTTCGGCAACGTGGGCCGCAGGGTCAGCAACCTGACGACACGTCAGCTGTCTCTGATCGACGCGGTGGAGCGGGGCGAGACGGACCCCGCGCTCCTGGAGCGCCTCTACTCCATCGACCACATCGCGGTCCGGCTGCGCCGCAACGCCGACAGTCTGATGCTGCTCGCCGGCATCCACGAGGCGGTCCTCGACACCGGGCCCCTCGCGCTCACCAACGTCGTACGCGCCTCGCTCGGCCAGATCGAGGGCTACCAGCGGGTGGAACTGCGCGCACGGACCGAGGTCGTGGTGGAGCCGGAGGTCATCGGCGACCTGACGCTGATGGTGGCCGAACTCCTGGAGAACGCGGTGTCGTTCTCGCCGGAGGGCCGCCCCGTCGAGGTGACGGTGGCGGACGGCGAGCACGACAGCGCGGTGATCGTCGTCACCGACCACGGCCTGGGCATGAGCCCCGAACGCCTCGACGAGGAGAACGCCCGCCTCATCCGCCGCGAGCGACTGGACCTCGTACCGACCAAGGTCCTGGGCCTGTTCGTGGTCGGCACGCTGGCCCGCCGCTGGGAGATCGCGGTCACCCTGTCGCGCACACCGGGCGGCGGCCTGACGGCCGAGGTGACGGTGCCGTCGTCGCTGCTGGTGACGGGGAGCACCACGGGGTCCATGGCCACGGCGGCGCTGGCGGCGATCGCCGGCGGTACTGAGGCGGGGGCGACCGCGCAGCCCTCCTCCGGCGGGCCGAAGATGGACGGTGCCGGCCATGTGGCCGCGGCCACCGGCCCGGTGCCCGGCGCCGCCACCCTGTCGGCCCCTGCCTCCGGGCCCCGGCGGCCGGCCGCCGCACAGGCAGACGCCGTACCGGCGGGCGACGGCGCGGACGGCGATGGGCCGCGGCCTCTCCCCCGCCGGGTCTCCCAGCGGGGTGCCGCCCCGGGCGGTACGGCGCGGTCGGCGGCCCTGCCGGCGGACGGGAACACGGCACCCCTCTCCGGGTCCCAGCTGGACGAGGCACCCGCGGATCACGCCCGGGCCGACCAGCCGGACCCGTCCGTCGCCACGGCCCGGCCCGGCACGACGCCCGCGGCTCCCCCGGCCGCCGGTGAAGCCTCCGGTGAAGCCGCCGCCTCCCGCCCCCTGCGTCGCCGCGTCCGCGGTGCGACCCTGCGTACGACCGCCGCCTCCGCCCCGCAGGCGGCGCTGCGGCAGGCCGTGCGTACCGTGGACGCCGAGGCCGTGCGGACCGCGCTCGACGAGTTCGAGGCCGCTGTGGAACGCGCGCACCGCGACAGCCGACGCGGCGACACCACCGGCACCGCCAGGACCGCCGGCACCGGAGACCCCTCCGCCCCAGCCCCACACCCAACCCCCCCTACGCAAGACCAGAACGACCCCCCGGAAGGAGCGGAGCAGTGAGCACGTCGACAGGTGGCACCCCGGCGGGAGGCACCACACAGGCCGAACTGCAGGCCGCCGCAGCCGACTTCACCTGGCTGCTGAATCGCTTCGCGAAGGAGACGGCCGGTGTCGTGGACGCCATCGCCGTCTCGTCCGACGGCCTGCTCATCGCCGTCTCCGAACTGCGTGAGCACGCCGACTCCGAGCGGCTCGCCGCGATCGTCTCCGGCATCACCAGCCTGGCCGCCGGTGCCTCCGGCAACTACGGCCTCGGCGGCCTCAACAAGGTCATCATCGACCTGGAGGGCGGCCACGTCCTGGTCTCCGCGATCGGCAGCGGCGCCGTGCTCGGCGTGGTCACCGACAAGGAGGCCAAGCTGGGCAACATCGCCTACGAGATGACCGTGTTCGCCAACCGCGCCGGGTCCGCCCTCAGCCCGCAGCTCGTGCTGGAGCTGAAGAACAGCGTCGGCGCCGCGTCGGCCCGCTGACCGGGCCGGGAAGAGAGCCGGGAAGGACAAGGCACCCGGTCGAGGAGGACGGACAAGCCCATGGCGGACGGCATCCCACCGCCGGACCCTGACGGACCGGACCCTGACGGACCGGCCCCGGTCGGCCCCGCCCCCGCCGTACGGCCGTTCCTGGTCACCGCCGGCCGGGTGGCGGCCGACGCCGACGGCCGGTCGATGCCCGTCGAGACCCAGGTGGTGGCCACCACCGAGGGGATCGACGCGCTCGACCGGCTGGCCTTCGAGCAGCACGACATCGTCGCCGTATGCCGGCTGCCGCAGTCCATCGCGGAGATCGCGGCCCGGCTGCGGCTGCACCTCAACGTGGTGCGCGTCCTCGCCGAGGACCTGCGCGCCGCGGGGCAGTTGACGGTGCACGTGCCCGACTCCGGCATCGTCCACGACGCATCCGTACTGCGCAGGGTCATCGACGGCCTGCGCGCCATCCCCGACTCACGAGGGGTCACTCCGTGACGACGACTGAACCGGCCTCCCCCAGCCTCCGGCCGGGGGGACCCCCAGGCGCGCCAGCCGCGCAGGCGGCCACCGTACGACCGCCGCTGCCGGTCAAGATGGTGATCGCGGGCGGCTTCGGCGTGGGCAAGACCACCACCGTGGGCTCGATATCCGAGATCGAGCCGCTGACCACCGAGGCGGCCATCACGGAGGTCGCGGCGGGCGTGGACGACCTCAGCCACACACCGCGCAAGACCACGACCACCGTGGCCATGGACTTCGGCTGCATCACCATCGACCCCACCCTGAAGCTGTATCTGTTCGGCACACCGGGCCAGGAGCGGTTCGGCTTCATGTGGGACGACATCGTCGAGGGCGCGGTCGGCGGGCTGGTCATCGTCGACACCCGCCGGCTCGACGACTGCTACGCCGCCGTCGACTACTTCGAGCACAGGGCCATCCCCTTCGCGGTCGCCGTCAACGCCTTCGACGGCAAGGTCGAGCACACCCTGGACGAGGTCCGCTGGGCGCTCGACGTCACCGACGGCGTCCCGGTCGTCGTCTTCGACGCCCGCGAGCGCGGCTCGGTGCGGGACGCCCTCCTCGTCGTCCTGGAACTGGCGCTGGCGCGCACGGAGGGCTGACGGCGGACGCGGAATGCCCGTGCGCGCACGGGCGTTGGCATCAGCCATGAGCCTCGACGAGCGCACCATCACCAACCCGCACGCCCTGCACGACCCGACGCCGTTCGGCTACAGCCACGCCGTGTCGGCGCCCGGCGAACTCGTCTTCATCGGCGGCCAGTACGCCTCCGACCCCACCGGAGCACCCGTGCCCGGTGACTTCGCGGCCCAGGTGGACCTGGCCTTCGACCGGCTGCGGTCGGCACTGGAAGGCGTCGGCCTCGGCTATGAACACGTGGTCCGTCTCGGCACGTTCATCGTCGACCACGACCCCGGCAAACTGGAGGAACTCGGCAAGGCGCTGCACGCCCGCTTCGGCGACCGCCTGCCCGCCCAGACCCTGAGCGGCGTCGCCTCGCTCGCACTGCCCGGGATGCTGTTCGAGGTGGACGCGGTCGCCGTACGACCGTCCCCGTCCCGCTAGGAATTGTCAGACAGGCCCTACGGCCTGTCGTTCGGCCTCGCGACGTCGGCATGATCCAAACGGCAGGCCCTAGTTGTGCCTGCGCACCCCCGGCGACACCGCGAGCCGGCCCAGTACCCAGAACACCGCGAGCGTAGTCAGCGCCATGGCGGCGACGAGGGTGGCGCCGCCCACCACCTTCTCGTAGTTCCTCTGGTAGAGGCCGTCGATGATGTAGCGGCCGAGACCGCCGAAGCTGACGTACGCGGCGATGGTGGCCGTCGAGACGATCTGGATGGCCGCCGAGCGCAGGCCGCTGAGGATCAGCGGGAGGGCGACGGGCAGTTCGACCCGGAACAGGACCGCGGTCTCGGCCATGCCCATGCCGCGAGCGGCGTCCACCGGCGCGGGGTCGACGGAGCGCATCGCCTCGTAGGTGGTGACGAGGATGGGCGGGATGGCGAGCACGACCAGCGGGATCATGACGGGGGCCATGCCCAGGCCCAGCAGGATGAACATCAGCACCATCAGGCCGAAGCTGGGCAGCGCCCGGGCGGAGGTGGCGATGAGCGCGAGCGCGTTGCCGCCGCGCCCGGTGTGGCCCGTGAGCAGCCCGATCGGCAGTCCGACGGCGGCGGCGATGCCGAGGGCCAGCAGCGTGTACTCGATGTGCTCCCCGACCCGCGCCGGGATGCCGTCGTAGCCCTGCCAGTGGGTGTTGTCGCTGAAGAAGGAGTTGATGAAGTTCAGTACGTTCACCGGGCGGCCTCCTTCACGACGAGCGTGCGGGCGTTCTTGCGGGTGCCGCGCGGCATCCAGGGTGTCAGCAGCACGCGGAGGCCGATCAGCGCGGCGTCCACGAGCAGGGCGAGGACGGCCGTTCCCACCACGGAGAGCCAGATCAGGCGTGGCTGGTTGTAGATCAGGCCGCTGTTGAGCAGGTTGCCGAGGGCCCCCTCGTTGCCGATCAGCATGCCGACGCTGACGAGCGAGATGCTCGACACGGACGCCACCCGCAGTCCGGCGATGATCGCGGGCGCCGCGATCGGCAACTGCACCTGGACATAGCGCCGTACGGGCCCGAAGCCCATGGCGGTGGCGGCGGCCAGTGTCTCCTGGGGCACCGACCGCACACCGTCCACGATCGCCGGGACCAGCACCACCAGGCTGTAGACGGCCAACGGGATCATCACCGTGAGCTCGCTCAGACCGGTGTAGTCGATGAGGATGACGAAGAAGGCGAGCGAGGGAATCGCGTACAGCACGGTCGTCACCCACAGCACGGGCGCGTACAGCCAGCGCACCCGCACGCACAGCTGGGCGACGGGCAGGGCCACGAGCAGCCCGGCGAGCACCGGGACCAGTGCCTCGCGCAAGTGCAGGGCGACCAGTCCGAAGTAGCTGTTCTGCAGGTCGCTGGGCAGGTCGAAGAGTTCGCTCATGGCGCGACCTTCTGGACCTTGCCGTCCGCACCGGGCTTCGCGTCCGCGCCGCGCTCCACGTCCGCACCGCCCTCCGCGTGCGCACCCCGGATGGCCTCGCCGATGACCTGCTGCGAGACGACCCCGGCGACCCGGCCCGCGCCGTCCACGGCGACGGCCCAACCGGTCGGCGAGAGCACCGCGCAGTCGAGGGCGGCCCGCAGCGAGTCGGTGCCGGCCACGAACGGGCGGCCGTACGACAGCAGTCGGTCGGCCTCGATCTCCCCGGCGGTGAGCTCCTGCGGCTCGCTCCAGCCGAGGGGCTTGCCGTCCGGGTCGGTGACGAGGAGATAGGAGGGCTCGGCCGCCCCGGCGGCGGCGATCTGCTCGGCGGTGGCGTCGACGGCGATGATCGGGGCGGTCAGCAACTCCAGGCCCGCCGAGGGGAAGAAGGACAGCCGCCGGATGCCGCGGTCGGCGCCGAGGAAGTCCTCCACGAAGGCGTCGGCCGGGTGGGACAGCAGCTCGGCGGGCGGGGCGAACTGGGCGAGATGGCCGCCGGTACGCATCACGGCGACCATCGTGCCGAGCTTGACGGCCTCGTCGATGTCGTGGGTGACGAAGACGATGGTCTTGCCCAACTCCCCCTGGATACGCAGGAGTTCGTCCTGCAATCCCTTGCGCACGACCGGGTCGACGGCCGAGAACGGCTCGTCCATCAGCAGCACCGGCGGATCCGCCGCGAGCGCCCGCGCCACGCCGACGCGCTGCTGCTGGCCCCCGGAGAGCTGGTACGGGTACCGCTTGGCGAGCGCCCCGTCGAGCCCCACCCGCTCCATCAGCTCCCGCGCCCGCGCCCGGGACTTCTCCTTGCCCCAGCCGAGCATGCGGGGCACGGTGGCGATGTTGTCGAGGATCGTGCGGTGCTGGAAGAGACCGGCGTTCTGGATGACGTAACCCATGGACCGGCGCAGCGTGTTGACCGGCTGCTGCTGGATGTCCTTGCCGTCGAGGAGGATGGTGCCCTCGCTGGGCTCGACCATCCGGTTGATCATGCGCAGGGTGGTGGTCTTCCCACAGCCCGACGGTCCGACGAGGACGGTGATCGAGCGGTCGGGGATCTCCAGCGAGAGGCGGTCGACCGCCACCGTGCCGTCCGGGTATCGCTTGGTGACTGAATCTATCCGTATCAAAACGCCGAATACCCTTCGGGTGTGAGGCCGTCCGGCAGAGTCTAGACCTCTTGTGTTTCGGGCCTTCGCGGGTCGGTTCCTTGGCGCTGGTCAGCACTGTTCTGTGCGCACCCTGTGAGTCCGCTGATTCTCACCCTTCCCTCAGAACGGCTTCAGCGATCCCCCAGAAGCGGCCTCGATCGTCAGCGGCATGACGACCCTCGCCCCACCCCCACCCCCAGCGCCCGTCCAGGACGGCGAGCCCCGGCACCGCGCCGAACCGCCGGCCGGCGGCGGCCTCGCCGCCCGTGCGCGCAGGCTGCTGACCGGCGCCCCCGAGGACCCGCGCTGGGCCCGCCCCGCCCTGTGGGCGATCCTGGTCCTGGCCACGGCGCTGTACGCCTGGAACCTCTCCTCCGTCACCGGCAACACCTTCTACAACGCGGCCGTCTACAGCGGCACCAAGAGCTGGAAGGCGTTCTTCTTCGGCGCGCTGGACGCCGGCAGCTTCATCACCGTCGACAAACCGCCGTTCGCGCTGTGGGTGATGGGCCTGTCGGCCCGCGTCCTCGGCTACGGCACCTGGCAGTTGATGCTGCCGATGGTGGCGGTCGGCACGGGCTCGGTGGCCCTGCTGTACCGCATGGTGAAGCGGGACTTCGGCGTGGTGGCGGGCACGATCGCCGCCCTCGCGCTGACCCTCACCCCGATCACGGTCGCCATCAACCGCGACACCAACCCCGACCCGATCCTGGTCTTCCTGATGCTGCTCGGCGCGGCCGCGCTGATGAAGGCCGTGCGTACCGGGCGGCTGATGCCGCTGGTGTGGTCGGGCGTCGCGATCGGCTTCGCGTTCAACACGAAGATGATGCAGGCGTACGTCGTCCTGCCCGCGTTCTTCCTGGTCTACCTGTGGGCCGCCCGGGTCGGCCTCGGCCGGCGCATCCGCAACCTGGCCGTCGGCACGGTGGCCCTGGTCGCCTCCAGCGCCTGGTGGATGGTGGTCGTCGACCTGATCCCGGCGTCCTCGCGCCCCTACATCGGCGGTTCGACGGACAACACGGTCTGGGACCTGGTCATCGGCTACAACGGCTTCGGCCGTATCTTCGGGGCTGGTTCGTCGGTGGGTTCGCAGGGCAACGGGGCGAGCTTCGGCGGTGAGGCCGGGCTGTACCGGATGGTCAACGAGATCATGGGCGGCCAGATCTCCTGGCTGATCCCCTTCGCCCTCATCGCCCTGGTCGGCGGACTCGTGCTGCGCGGGCGGGCGCCCCGGACCGACGGCAAGCGTGCGGCGCTCATGCTGTGGGGCGGCTGGTTCGTGCTGCACTACCTGACGTTCGCCCTCGCCGAGGGCACCTTCCACCCGTACTACGTCACCGCGATGGCGCCGGGGATCGCGGCCCTGGCCGGTATCGGTGCCGTGATGCTGTACCGGGCGTTCGTCGAGGGTTCGGCGGCGATGGGGGTCCCCCCGCTCGAGCGAAGCCGAGAGTGGGGGAGGGGCTGGGTGCTGCCGGGTGCGGTGGCGGCGAGCGCGGTGTGGGCGGTCGTCCTGCTTCAGCGGGTCTCCGGCTCCGGGACGCTGTACACGGTCGCCGAGGTCGTGGTCGGCGTGGCGGGCGCGGTGGCCGTACTCGGGCTGCTGGTCGGGCGGTTCGCCAAGCGGCGGCGGCTGATCGGGCTCGCGTCGCTGGCGGCGCTCGTGGCCCTGCTGGCCGGTCCTGCCGCGTACTCGGTGTCGGCGGCGACGACCGCGAGCGGCAACGGCACCAACCCGACGGCCGGGCCGAACACCGGTGGTGGCATGGGCGGTGGCGGCGGTATGGGTGGCGGCCAACGTCCGAGCGGGTCCAGCAGCTCCAGCGGCCAGGCCATGGGGCAGCCACCGGCCGGCACCGGAAGCGCCGGCGACACCGAGGGCGCCGGCCAGTCGCAGACCGGCCGAACCGCCGGAGGCATGGGCGGCACCCAGGTCAGCTCCGAGATGATCTCGTACCTGAAGAAGAACCAGGACGGCGCCGCCTGGCTGGTCGCGGTGGCCACCGACCAGACCGCCTCCTCGATCATCCTGGAGTCCGGTGAGCCGGTGATCTCCATGGGCGGCTGGTCCGGCACGGACGACGCGATGACTCTCGCCAAGCTCAAGAGCCTGGTGAAGGCGGGCGAGTTGCACTACATCGTGATCAGCGACAGCGGGCAGGGCTCCTCGAACTCCGAGATCTCGACCTGGGTCAAGAAGAACGGCACGGCGGTCAGCGACTACAGCGGGCTGTACCGCCTGGACGCCTCCGACGTCGCCTGACAGGACGTCACTCGGGCACCGAGGCCAGCAGTTCCGCCAGCCGCGGGGAGACCTCGGTGCTCGTGGCCACCTGCACCGCCTCGCCGTCCTTCCACCAGTGCACGCCGGAGATCGCGGTGAAGGAAGGTTCGGTGTCGGTGCCCGGGGTGAACTTCCGCATTCCCGCCACGATGGCCTGGGCCCACACTCGTCGAACGATCCTGTGGTACATGAAGAGGCCGGGCTCTGCGAGGATTCCCACCAGCACCCCGTGCTGGGCCGGCCCTCCGAGCCGCTCGCCGAGCCGGTGGAGCGGCCACCGGGTCAGCTCGCCGATCCGCAGCAGATGCCCCATGCCGAAGCGGTCCTCTCCCCTGGCATGGACGAACTCCGGTACGCCGCCCTCCGTGCCGGTGGTGAGGTGGATGGGTTCGGCGCGCACATGGTCGAGGGCGGCCTCCCACCACGCACCGGGATCCGCGCCGACCGCCCGCGCCTCGCTCGCCGTGACCGGTCGCGTTCCCTCGGGTGCCCGTACGCACAGAAGCGCCGTCACTCCGTCCGACCACCTCCGCACGAGCAGGTCACTGAGGTCTCGGTCCTCCTTGACGGGCAGCAGGAGCGGCATCAGGAGCAGACGCAGCCGCTCTTCCTCCGTCTTCGCACGCAGGACCAGGGGGGTGCGCCGGGCCTGGAACTCGAACTCCCGCCTGATGGCCTTGACCCAGGTCTTGTACTCCCAGGTGCAGGAGTCACGCAGCAAGGGGCCGACGTGGAGGTCGATCTTGGGCCGCGTGAAGGTCCCGGTCAGCGGGATGCGGCCGGTGCGGCGCCACAGGGTGTACTCGCCGCGGCCGTACTCCCACAGCACCCGCTGCAGACAGCGGGCGCCCAGCTGCCACTCCTCGTTGTCCAGATCGCCCAACTCCGCGTACCACTCCGGTACCCGCCCCCGCTTGAACCGCTTCATGTACCGCTCCCCCGGCTGCGCGGCCCCATGAGGCCGGCGACGGCACTCGCATGTCCCTCAAGACATGATGCCGTCGCCGCTCGCGTCGCGTCAGCCGGTGGAACCGGCCCCTTTTACGCCGTTTTACGCCGCCCGCGCCTCCGCCCGAGCCACCGGGAACCCCTCCGTACGGAAGACCCGCCGCTCGGCGTCCACCGCGAACACCTCGCAGCCCGCCCGCGAGGCGGCCCACTCGACGCCCTCCGCGCCCATGGCGAAGGCCGCCGTGGCCACCGTGTCCGCCACGGTCAGGGAGGACGCCACGACGGAGAGGGACAGCAGCCCCGTCGCCGGACGCCCGGTCCGCCCGTCGATGATGTGGTCGCCGCGCTCATAGCGGGCGGACGTCGCGATGGCGCCGTCCGTCAGCTCGGCCACTGTGCACACCTTGTCGGCCTGCTCGGGATGCCGTACCCCCACCCGCCAGGGCCCGCCGGAAGCGACCACGTCGCCACCGGCGTTGAGGACGAAGCGCCGCGCTCCCGCCGCCTTCAGCAGCTCGGCCGCCCGCTGCACGGACCAGCCCTTCACCACCGCGCACGGATCCAGCCCGCGCCCCGGCAGCCGTACGTCGAAGGCGCCGCCGGTGGCAAGTCGGTACTCCTCGCACAACTCCAGCACCTCGTCGAGGTCCGCGCTGACGTCACCCCGCGCGATCTCGTCCCGGTCCAGCCGGCACACCTCGCTGTCGGCCTTGAACGGGCTGAACCGGGCATCGACCTCGCGCAGCCAGGCGAACACGGCGTCCGCGGTCTGCGTCCCGCGTTCGTCGAAGCGCTCGTCGTCGACCCGCAGCGAGACCGGGAACCCCATGACGTGTTCGACTCGGTGCATGATCAGCCCTTCGCGTCGATCGCGGCCTGGAGGGACTCCCTGTAGCCGTCACTGGTGATCGTCGCGCCCGACACGGTGTCGATGTCCGCGCTCTGCGCCTGAAGGGTCTCCGCGATCAGCTTCGGCACCGCCGCCGTCGTCTGCGGGTGGTTCGGCTGCTGCAGCATCTTCACCGACGCGATCTTGTCGCCCTCGAAGGTCACCTGGACCTGCACGGGGCCCTTGTCGGTGTTCACCGTCGAGCCGTCGACCGACTGCGACTGCGACTGCGCGGCGGCGGACTCCGAGGCCGAGGGGGAGGCGGCGGAGGAGGACGCGGACTCCGTGTTCGCGTCGATCGCGGCCTGGAGGGACTCCCTGTAGCCGTCACTGGTGATCGTCGCGCCCGACACGGTGTCGATGTCCGCGCTCTGCGCCTGAAGGGTCTCCGCGATCAGCTTCGGCACCGCCGCCGTCGTCTGCGGGTGGTTCGGCTGCTGGAGCATCTTCACAGCCGTGATCTTGGAACCCTGGAAGGTCACCTGGACCTGCACGGGGCCCTTGTCGGTCTGCACGGTCGAGCCCTTGACGACCGTGCTGCCGGAACCCGAACCCGATGCGACGGAGGACGACACCGAGGGCGTCGAGGCCGGTGTGGCGGCTTCCGTGGAGGCCGTGCCGAGGGACGGCTCGTAGAGCCAGACCGGGACCAGGCCCGCGACGCTCAGGACCAGGACAGGTATTGCTCGCTTCACGATGTCTTTCCCGTCCTTCTCAGCCTGCCAGGCTGAAACGCTCGAAGTGGACCTGCTGCTTGGGCACGCCCAGCTCGCGCAGGCTGCCGATCACCGCGTTCATCATGGGCGGCGGGCCGCACAGGAAGACGTCCCGGTCGGTGATGTCCGGAACCAGGCGCGCCAGCTCGGCGGGGGCCAGCTTGTCGGGGACGGGCGGGCCGGTCACCAGGTGCAGCTCGGCACCCTTGATGTGGGCGAGCTCCACCAGCTCGCCGTACAGGACCGCGTCCCGGTCCGTGGCGACCCGGTAGATCACGACCGCGTGGCCGTGCAGCTCCTCCAGCAGCGCCCGGATGGGGGTGACGCCGACGCCGCCGGCGATGAGCACGGCCTCCGGCCGGGTGCGGTGCATCGTGGTGAAGGCGCCGTAGGGGCCCTCGGCGAAGACGCGCGTGCCGACCTTGATGTGCCTCAGGCCCGCCGAGCCGGCGCCGGCCGCCTTGGCGGTGAGCCGCAGCTGGTTGCCGTCGGGCGCGGCCGACAGGGAGAAGGGGTTGGCCTGCCACCAGCGGTCCTTCGTCAGGAACCGCCACAGGAAGAACTGGCCGGCCCGCGCGGGCAGCTTGTCCAGGTCGCGGCCGGTGACGTAGACGGAGACCACGTTGTCGGACTCGGCGACGACGGCGGAGACGCGCAGCTGGTGGCGCCAGTTCCGCCACAGCGGCAGGACCAGCCGGCCGACGAAGACCGAGGCGAGGGCGACGCCCCACACCGCGTACCAGTACGCCGTGGCGGCCGAGGAGGAGGTGAAGGACGTACCGACCGCGACCTGGTGGGTGAATGCCAGGACCACCGCGACGTAGGTGTACAGGTGGATGAAGTGCCACGTCTCGTACGCCAGCTTGCGTCGCGCGAACCGGGCCGAGACGACGCCGATCACGATGATGATCCCCAGCGCGACGACGGCGCGCAGCACGCCCTCGATCGTCTCGGCGAGATCGATCAGCTGGTTGACCGGGTCCAGGGAGGACGACTCGGCGTAGCCGAAGGTGATGAACACGGCGTGCGCGAGGAGGGCCCACAGGACGCTGAAGCCGGTCCAGCGGTGCCAGGAGGTCAGCCGGTCCATGCCGATCCGGCGGTCGAGCCAGGGCAGCCGGGCCACCAGCAGCAGCTGGAAGGCCATGAGGAGCGCGCCGAACAGGCCGGTCAGCCGGCCGAGCACGATGAGCGTGTTCGAGGCGAAGCCTGCGGCGAAGAAGAAGTAGAGGACCACGGCCACGTTCGCGGCCAGCACGGCGTACAGACCCGTGCGGGCGACCACCCTGGGGCGTATCGCCGTGGGGGGCGCAGGGGGCGATTGGACGGTCGTCACGGGCGACAGCTCCTTGATCTCGTCTGTGGATACCGAGCTTGTCCGGCAGCAGCTGTCGAAAAGCTGTCGTACTTCTTTCAACTGGTTATCGATGTGGTCGCGGCGCCCGCCCCGCCGCCGAGGACCGGTGCCGGGTGCCGCACTATGAACGGGTGGAGAAAGTACGCCTTCTCGTCGTGGACGACGACCCGCCCATCGCCGACCTCGTCGCGACGGTCGCCCGGTACGAGGGCTGGGAGGCGGTCACCGCGAACTCCGGTGAGGAGGCGCTGCGGCTGGCCGCCGAGTTCCACCCCGACATCGTGGTGCTGGACCTGATGCTGCCCGACCTGGACGGCTTCGGCGTCCTGGACCGGCTGCGCGGCGCGGGGACGATGGTGCCCGTGGTGTTCCTCACCGCCCGCGACGGGGTCGCCGACCGGGTGGCCGGACTGACCCGGGGCGGCGACGACTACCTGGTCAAACCGTTCGCGGTGGAGGAGCTGATGGCCCGGCTGCGGACCGTGCTGCGGCGCAGTGCGGGACCGGGCTTCCAGCGTTCCGTCCTTCGGGTGGCCGACCTGATGATGGACGAGGACACCCGCGAGGTGCGCCGCGGCGACAAACTGCTCACCCTCACGCCGACCGAGTACGAGGTGCTGCGCTATCTGATGCGCAAGTCACCGACCGTGCTGACCAAGGCGCAGATCCTCGACCATGTGTGGGAGTACGGCTTCGGCGGCCGCTCCAACGTCGTCGAGCTGGTCGTCAGCCGGCTGCGCCGCAAGCTCGACGAACCCGACGACACCGACGGCGACGACGGCAGGGCGCCGCTGATCCACACCGTGCGCGGCTTCGGGTACGTCATCCGGCAGGCGGCCGAGTGATCGGGCGGCTGCTGCGGGCGTACCGCGCGATGCGGCTCGGGACCCGGCTGGCGCTGGGTCTCGGCGTGCTGTCCCTGGTCGTGTTCGGCGTCGTCGGCACCGCCCTGACGACGTACATGCGGGACTACCTGTCGGCCCAGCTGGACACGCAGCTCGCGCAGGGCCAGATCGCCCAGTCCAAGAGCATCGCGGACTACGGCACGCTCTCGGGCAAGAAGTACTACAGCTGGTTCTACGCCGTGTACGACGTGGGGGACGGCACGCCCGAGCTCCGCAGGCCCGAGGACCCCGCCGACCTGCCGGAGGACGTGGACGACTTCACTTCCCTCGCCCAGGCACAGACCACCGCTCACACGGAGCTGGTGCGCACCGAGCACCTGCGGGACAAGGGCGAGTACCGGCTGCGCGCCTGCGAGGTCGAGCCCGGCGTGGTGCTGGTCAGCGCCGCGCCCATGGAGGACATCGAGGACACCGTGGGCCAGCTGATCACCATCCAGGTGGTCACCTTCGGGCTGGCGCTGCTGGCCCTCGTCGTCTTCGGGCGGGGGATGCTGCGGCGGGGCCTCAAGCCGCTGAGCGACATGGCGCACACCGCCCGCGGCATCACCTCGCACGATCTGACGGACTCGGCACGGCTGCCGGTGCGGCACGACGGGCGCAGTGGCGGGCCCGAGGTCGAGGAGCTGCGTACCGCGTTCAACACGATGCTGGAGCACATCGACGACTGCCTCGCGGTACGGGCGGAGGCGGAACAGCGCCTGCGCCGCTTCGTGGCGGACGCCTCGCACGAGCTGCGCACCCCGCTGATGTCGGTACGGGGCTACGCCGACCTCTTCCAGTACGCGGCCGCCAACGCCCCCGAGGAGCGGGAGAAGCACCTGGCCCGGCTGCGCGCCGAGGCCGCCCGCATGGGCTTCCTGCTCGACGACCTGCTGCTGCTCGCCCGCCTGGACGCCGCGGAGGTCGAGACTCCGCTGCGCCCGCAGGAGGCGGACCTGGTGGAGCTGGTCGAGCAGGCGGCGGACGCGTTCCGGGTCACGCACGCCGACCACCCGCTGACGGTGGCCCCCGGCCCCGGTTCCCTCAGGCTCCGTCTGGACCCCCAGCGCGTCCGCCAGGTCCTGGACAACCTCCTCACCAACGCGGCGATGCACACCCCGTCCGGCACCCCGGTCTCCGTGGCCGTCTCGGTCGCCAACGGCACGGCCCAGGTCCGCGTCGCCGACGCCGGCCCCGGCATCCCGCCCGCCGACCGGGAACGCGTCTTCGACCGCTTCTACCGCGTCGACAAGGCCCGCAGCCGCGACCGCGGCGGCAGCGGCCTGGGCCTGGCGGTGGCCCAGTCCCTGATCCACGCCCACGGCGGCCGGATCGACCTGACCAGCGAGCCGGGGGCGACGGTGTTCACGGTGACGATCCCGCTCACGCTCGGACGTCTTACGGACCCGTGACATGACCGGCGCCGCACGGCCGAAACGCCCCTCGCCGCCCTAGCGTGAGCGCATGCGTGTACTGGTCACCGGCGGTGCCGGGTTCATCGGATCCCATGTCGTCGAGGCGCTCACCGCGCACGGGCACGAGCCCGTGGTGTACGACGTCCGCGCCGCCCCCGAAGCGGACGTACGCAACCCCTCCACCGTCCGCGACGCCCTGAGCGGCGTCGACGCGGTGTGCCACCAGGCCGCGATGGTCGGCCTCGGCGTCGGCTTCCGCGACGCCGCGGAGTACGTCTCCCGCAACGACCTCGGCACGGCCGTACTGCTCACCGCCATGGCCGACACGGGTGTACGGCGGCTGGTGCTGGCCGGGTCGATGGTGGTGTACGGGGAGGGGCGGTACGCGTGCGCACGGCACGGCGTCGTACGGCCGGGCCCGCGCGCCGTCGCCGACCTGGACGCGGGGCGCTTCGAGCCTGCCTGCCCGGTGTGCGGCGCCGCCCTCGCGCCCGGCCTGGTGGCGGAGGACGCCCCGGTCGATCCCCGCAACGTGTACGCGACGACCAAGCTCGCCCAGGAGCACCTGGCGGCGGCATGGGCGCGCGCGACGGGCGGCACGGCGGTGTCGCTGCGCTACCACAACGTCTACGGTCCGGGCATGCCCCGCGACACCCCCTACGCCGGGGTCGCCTCCTTCTTCCGCTCGGCACTCGCACGCGGTGCGGCCCCGCGGGTCTTCGAGGACGGCCGCCAGCGCCGGGACTTCGTCCACGTACGGGATGTGGCCGCCGCCAACGTGGTCGCGCTGGAGGCGGGTTCGGCAGCCCTGCCGGAGGGCGCGCTCACGGCGTACAACACCGGCAGCGGCGACCCGCACACCGTCGGCGAGATGGCACGGGCGCTCGCGGCGGCGTACGGCGGGCCCGAACCGGTGGTGACCGGGGAGTACCGGCTGGGCGACGTGCGGCACATCACGGCGGACTCCTCGCGGCTGCGGGCGGAGTTGGGGTGGAAGCCCGAGACGGGGTTCGCGCAGGGGATGCGGGAGTTCGCGGACGCCGGATCGCGGGGGGCGTAGTCTGCCTCGGACCGGTGGTGCTGCCCGCATTCAGGAAGCGGCAGCGGGCAGCACCACCTCGAAGCGGCAGCCACCGGGGACGTTCCGTACCGTGGCCCGCCCGTCGTGCGCCTCGACGATGCCCCGCACGATGGCGAGGCCGAGCCCCGCGCCGGCCGGGGGTGTGCGGGCGTGGGTGCCGCGCCAGCCGGTGTCGAAGACGCGGGGCAGGTCCTCCTCGGGGATCCCGCCGCAGCTGTCCGTGACGGACAGCATCACGCCCTCGGGGACGCGTTCGGCGGCGACGGCGACCGTGCCATCGGCCGGGGTGCGCCGGATGGCGTTGACCAGCAGGTTGCCCAGCACCCGGCTCATCTCCTTGCCGTCCACCCGCACCGGCACCGGTTCGACCCCGTCGCCGACGAGCCGGACCCCGTGTTCGCGGGCCAGCGCGTCCGCGCCCGAGAGGGCGTCGCCGACGAGGTCGTACAGGGACATCCGGGCGAGCGAGAGCGTCAGGGTGCCGGCGTGGATACGGGACAGCTCGAAGAGGTCGCCGACCATGCCGTTGAGGCGCTCGACCTCCATGCGGATCTGCTTGAGGTAGCGGTCGGGGTCGGCGGCCACCCCGTCCTCCAGGGCCTCCGCCATCGCGCGCAGGCCGGCCAGCGGGGTGCGCAGATCGTGGGAGATCCAGGCGACGAGTTCACGCCGCGAGGACTCCAGGGCGCGTTCGCGCTCGCGGGACTCGGCGAGTCTGGCGCTGGTCGCCTCCAACTCGCGGCTCAGCGCGGCGAGTTCGGCGGTGGCGGGGCCGTCGGGCGAGGTGAAGTCGCCGCCGTCGCCGAAGGAGCGGGCGGCGAGCGCGAGGGCGTGGCTGCGGTCGGCGACCCAGCGGCCGAGCAGCAGGGCGGTGGCGAGCGAGACCACGGCGGCCATGGCGACGACGGTCGTGACGACGCTCAGGTCGTGTCCGGACAGGAACATCGCCTGCGCGACGGCGAGTGTGCCGGCGAGCATCGCGGTGACGGCGACGCCGGCGACCACGGCGAGGTGGGCGATGAGCGAGCGGCGCCGGATCAGCAGGAGCACGCAGGCGCCGACCAGGCCGGCCGCGGCGGCGCCGAGGAAGGCGAAGAGGGCGATGAGGAGGGTGTCGCGCATCGTCACACCTCGCCGTCGGGAGCGGAAGCGGTGCTGCCGGTCGCGTCGAAGCGGTAGCCGACGCCCCACACGGTCTGGATGAGCCGGGGCCTGGCCGGGTCGTCCTCCACCTTGCCGCGCAGGCGGCGGACGTGGACGGTGACGGTCGACAGGTCGCCGAAGTCCCAGCCCCACACCTCGCGCATCAGGTCCTCACGGCTGTAGACCCGGCCGGGGTGGCGCAGGAAGAAGGCGAGGAGGTCGAACTCGCGGATGGTGAGGGCGAGTTCGCTGCCGTCCTTGACGGCGCGGCGGGCCGCCGGGTCGACCGAGAGGCCCGCGGCGCGCAAGGTCTTGGACGGCTCGGCGGGCCGGGTGCGGCGCAGCACGGACTCGACGCGCAGGACGAGTTCGCGGGGACTGAAGGGCTTGGTGACGTAGTCGTCGGCACCGACCTCCAGGCCGAGGATGCGGTCGTCCTCGTCGCCGCGCGCGGTGAGCATGATGACCGGCACGGGTCCCTGGCCGCGCATCCGGCGGCACACCTCCAGGCCGTCCATGCCGGGCAGCATCAGGTCGAGGACGACGAGGTCGGGCCAGTGCGCGGCGGCCCGGGCGAGGGCGTCGGGGCCGTCGCCCGCGCGGTCCACGACGTATCCGGCGCGGTCGAGGTACCCGGAGACGATCTCGGCGACGGTGGGGTCGTCGTCGACCACGAGAACCCTGGCCCCGGCCTGCGGGTACGGCTGTTGCTGCTCCATGCCGCCAGCCTCGCACCCGGCGCGCGCATGCGGCGCCGTCGGCCGCCCGACGTCCTTGTTTCGTAAGGAGCCGCCGTCCGATATGCCCTGTTCGCGCTCGTAGGGTGAAAGCCGTGACGACCCCCTCCGCAACAGCGAGTGAACCTTGCACGGCGTCCGTCGACGTCGTGCTTCCCTGTCTCGACGAGGCCGAGGCGCTGCCCTGGGTCCTGGAGCGCATCCCGCCCGGCTGGCGGGCCCTCGTCGTGGACAACGGCTCCACGGACGGCTCGGCCGCCGTCGCCCGCGCGCTCGGCGCGACCGTCGTGCACGAGGAGCGACGCGGTTTCGGCGCCGCCTGCCACGCGGGGCTGAGCGCCGCCACGGCCGACATCGTCTGCTTCTGCGACTGCGACGCCTCGCTCGACCCGGGCGGCCTGGTGCCCTTCGTACGGCGGATCGCGGCGGACGAGGCCGACCTCGTCCTGGGCCGGCGTCGCCCCCGGGCCCGCGGGGCCTGGCCGCCGCACGCCCGCGTCGGCAACCTCGCCCTCGCCCGCCTCCTCCGCCGCCGCACCGGCCTGCGCCTGCACGACCTCGGACCCCTGCGGGCCGCCCGCCGCGAGCAGTTGCTCGCCCTGGACCTGACGGACCGGCGCAGCGGCTACCCGCTCCAGATGGTCGTCCGCGCCGCCGACGCGGGCTGGCGCATCGCCGAGTACGACGTGCCGTACCTGCCGCGCACGGGTGCGTCGAAGGTGACGGGGACCTGGCGGGGGACGTGGCAGGCGGTGCGGGACATGAGCCGGGTGCTGGCGGAGGACGGAGGGCGGGCCGGGGCCGATGTCGAGCCCGAATCCGGACCTGGACCTGGACCTGGACCTGGACCTGGACCTGGCCCCACCGAAAGCCCCGACGCCCGACCGGGCACCCCCGCGCAGAAGGGAACCCGCCCGTGACCACCCTCCTCGTCATCGCCAAGGAGCCCCGGCCGGGCCGGGTGAAGACCAGGCTGACGCCGCCCTTCACGCCCAAGGAGGCGGCCGCGCTCGCGGAGGCGGCCCTCGCGGACACGCTGGACGCCGTGGCGCGCACGCCCGCACGGCGCCGGGTGCTGGTCCTGGACGGGGCGCCGGGCCCTTGGTTGCCGCCCGGCTTCGAGGTCGTACAGCAGTGCGCGGGCGGTCTCGACGAACGGCTGGCGGCCGCCTTCGCGGGCTGCGACGGCCCGGCGCTGCTCATCGGCATGGACACCCCGCAGGTGACGCCGGATCTGCTGACGGTGGACTGGGACGGCTGCGACGCCTGCTTCGGCCCCGCCGAGGACGGCGGCTTCTGGGCCCTGGGGCTGGCCGAACCGGACCCGGTGCGGCTGCGGGGCGTACCGATGTCGACGCCGCGGACCGGCGCCGTACAGCGCGCCCGCCTCGCGGACCTGCGGGTGCGCGACCTGCCGTGCCTACGGGACGTCGACACGGCGTACGACGCCGACCTGGTCGCCAAGGCGACCCCGGGCAGCCGGTTCGCGACGACGCTGGCGCACCTCGCCCCGGCGGCGGACCGATGAGTGGCCTGCGGGAGGCCACGGCGGCGTGGATCACCCGCCGGCCCGCCCCGACCGGCACCGGCACGGACGCCGACGGCACCGCGGGACGGTCCGCCGACCGCACATGGTCCGCCGACCCGTACTCCCACGCCCTTCGCACCGGCCAGGGCCCCCTTTTCCTGCGCCGCCCCGACGGCTGGCTGCTGCCGCTCGAAGTGGAGCGGTGGTGCGCGGACGCCGACGCGGCGGATCTGGAGGTGCTGCGGCGCTGTGAGGGTGCGGTGCTGGACGTCGGCTGCGGGCCGGGGAGGCTGGTGGCGGCATTGGGCCGGCAGGGACGCCGCGTGCTCGGCATCGACGTCAGCGAGGCCGCCGTCACCCGCACCGTGCGGCTCGGTGGCCCGGCGTTGCGCCGCTCCGTCTTCGACCCGCTCCCCGGCGAGGGCCGCTGGGGCACCGCCCTCCTCATCGACGGCAACGTCGGCATCGGCGGCGACCCGGCCGCCCTGCTCTCCCGGATGACACAACTCCTCGCCCCGGGCGGCCTGTTGATCGCCGAGACGTTGCTGGACCTGGACCTCGACGAACGGGTCCAGGTCCACGTCACCGATGCCCGCGGCGCCACCGGCACCGCCTTCCCCTGGGCCCGGCTCGGCACGCCCGCCCTGCTGCGGCACGCGGAGCGCGCCGGCTGGCGGGCCGTCGATCAGTGGACGGCCGGCGGCCGCTCCTTCGCCGCCCTGCGCAGTCGTCGCCACCGCAGCACGAGCAGCACCGCCGAGCCGCCGAAGAGCACGGCGGTGATCAGCAGCCAGCGGGCCGCGAAGCCGTCGGCGGACAGGCCGGTGCCGGAGGCGTAGCGGTCCGCGACCCGGCCGCTGATCAGCGGGAACCAGACCAGCAGGAGCAGCAGGGAGAGTGCGGCGGGGACGCGGACGTATGACACCCACCGTCGGTGTCCGGCCGCCTCGAACCCTCGTAGCAGGACCTGGTCCGCCGCCCCGTACAGCGGCAGCAGCACGAGGTCATGGAGGATCGCCGCCCCCACGAACCACAGCGCGACCTCGAACCAGTCCCCCTCCAGCAGCCGCACCCCCGCATATCCGGCGAGCGCGAACGAGCTGACCAGCAGGAGGAGTTGAAGAGGGCTGCCCAGAGCAAACCTCGGTCGTCGCATCACAGGTCTCCGAACGTCATCCGCGCCACCCACTTGGTGTTCAGCACACCGGGCGCGGCGGGCACGATGATCCGCGCCGGGTAACCGTGGTCGGGGGTCAGGTCCTCGCCGTTGACGAACAGGGCGAGCAGGGAACGGGAGTCGGCGACCTGGTTGGCGCGCAGGGCGGCCCGCCGGAAGGCACCGCGCCGCTGCAGCGACTCCACAAGGACGTCGGGCGGCTCCTCGTCGTGGCCGACCAGCGCCGCGAGGTCCCGCAGCCGTACCCCGCGCCACCACTGGTCGGACGTCGACCAGCCCTCCACGCAGGCGATGGGCAACGCCGCGCTGTGCAGGGGCATGTCGAGCAGGTCGGCCCGGCCGAGGCGGACGGTCCGCCCGTCCCGCCCCACGATCACCAGCCGCCACGCCTCCTCGTTCGTGTCGGCCTCGCGGATCCCCGCGTACGCGGCCGTCTTGTTGATCTGGAAGCCGCCCGGCCCGCTGCCCGGTTCGGCGCCGCCGTGCGGGGCGAGGAGGGCGGTCCGGCGCAGGGCCCCGTCGAAGTTCTGCCCGACGGTCGTGCCGAAGAGCAGCAGCGAGCCGCCACCGACGAACCACAGCGCACCGCGCCGGGAGACGGTCGGCTCGGCGGGAGCCGGGGAGACCAACTCGCTCTTCGAGACCAACTCGCTTTCCTCCGCCCGCAGATTCCGCAGATTCCGCAGCGCCATGGGCGTCTTCAGCACGGCGTGCACGACGAACGCGGCGAAGAACACCCACGCCCCGTAGAAGTGCAGGGCGTAGAAGGAGCCGGGGAAGATGTAGTCCAACTGGACGTTGAGCACGCCCGTCACGAACTCGAACAGGGCGCCCCCGACGAGAAGCAGCAGCGAGATCCGCTCCAGGGCGTGCGCGAGCGAGCGGGCGGGCGGCAGCGTGAAGAGCTTCGGTACGACCGACCACAGCTTGGCCAGGAGCACGGGGATCAACGTGATGCCGAGCGTGACGTGGACGCCCTGGTTGAGCCGGTACAGCCAGTGCGGGCTGGTGGGCCAGGAGAAGAGGTAGAAGCCCAGGATCCCCTTGTCCGGGGTCTTGTCGTTCACCGGCGCCAGGTTCGGGTTGTAGGCGGCGTAGGACACCAGCCCCGTCACGAACAGCACCGTGATCCCGCCGAGCAGCACGACGCCGAGCACCGAGGTCAGCCAGGGGCCGCGCAGCGGGCTGCGCCAGAAGGCGGGAGAGAAGGGAGTGGGAGGGGAGGAGGGAGTCCGTGCCATGCCCCGACGGTAGGTCCGGTCCACCCCGGGAATGGGCTCGCGAACCATGACGAATCTCTGACGTCCGCGCCTGTCAGCCGTCCGGAGGATGGTGCCCGTCCTAGCGTTCTGGCGTGAACCGCGACCTCCGCCATGACCTGTCCGCCGCAGTGGCCGCCGGGCTCCTCGTCGTGACCGCCGCCGTCGTCGGCACCGTGATCCAGCGCCGGGACGGCACGCTCCGGGTCAACTGGCCGCCCCTGTTGGCCGACTGGGGTCCGCATGCCGGTCCCGGCACCCCGGCCGCGCTGGTCGTCGCGGCGGCGGTCGTGGCGTACGGCCCCTCGGTGGCGGCCCGGCTGCGCTGGCGGGTCCTGCTCCTCGCGACCTGGGCCACCGGCATGGCCTGGACCTGGTCCCTCGCCCTGGTCGACGGCTGGCACCGGGGCATCGCGGCGCAGCTGACGACTGCGCACGAGTACCTCCGGGTCATCGACCGCTTCCAGGACATCCCCGCCACTCTCCGGGACTTCTCCGACCACATCCTGCTCCAGTCGCCGGACAACTGGCCCGCCCATGTCGCCGGGCACCCTCCGGGCGCCACCCTCACCTTCGTCCTCCTCGACCGGATCGGCCTGAGCGGTGGCGGCTGGGCGGGAGCCTGGTGCATCACCGCCGGTACGACGGCGGCGGTCGCCGTCCTCGTCGCCGTACGCGTCCTGACCGACGAGCGGCTCGCCCGCCGCGCGGCGCCCTTCCTCGCCCTTGCCCCGGCCGCGGTGTGGGTGGGCACCTCGGCCGACGGGTACTTCGCGGCGGTCGCCGCGTGGGCGGTCGCCTTCCTGGCGTTGGCGGTGACGGGTCATCGCCCGGGGTGGACGGCTCTGGCGTCGGGCCTCCTCTTCGGCTGGGCCGCCTACCTCTCCTACGGCCTGACCCTGTTCGCCGTGATCGCGGCCGTCGTCCTGCTGCTGGGCTCACACCGCGTCCGCCCCCTGCCCTTCCTGCTGGCCGGCTTCCTGGTCGCCCCCGTCGCCTTCACGGTCGTGGGCTTCGACTGGTGGGAGGCATACCGTCTGCTGGTGACCCGCTACTACCAGGGCGCCGGTGGTGTGCGGCCGTACGGCTACTGGGTGTGGGCCAACTTGGCGTGCACGGTCGTCGTCGTGGGCCCGGCGACAGCGGCGGGGCTGCGGCGGGCAGGCGCGGCGCTGGTCCGGCGCGCGGAAGGAACCCAGGTCCGGGCGGCCCTCCTGGTACTCGGCGCGCTGGTCGCGATGCTGGTCGCCGATCTGTCCGGGATGAGCAAGGCGGAGACGGAGCGGATCTGGCTGCCGTTCGCGCTGTGGCTGCTGCCGGCCTGCGCGTTCCTGAGGGGGCCGCGTGGCTGGCTCGCGGCGCAGGCGGTGCTCGCCCTGCTCGTCAATCACCTGCTGCTGACGGGTTGGTGACCACGGAACAGATGAGGATAGGTTAGGCTTACCTAACTTAGCCTCGCCGGATCGAAGGGTTCCGATGTCTGCTGCCCCCTGCCCTGAGCCGACGCCCGCCGAGCGTGCCCGCTCGGTGCTGGCGGCGGCCGGCTCGCTGACCGTCACCACGCACGGCCATCGCATCGAGCTGATCGGCCTGCACACCGTCGACGCCGCCGCGCGGCTGCTCCTGCACAACCCGCCGGACGGCCACCTGGCCGCCGAGCTCGCGGTGGCACCCCACGGTGACCTGGCCGCCTTGGTGGAGTTCACCGACATCGCCCCCGTCTCCGTGCGCGAACGGGTGCGCGCCCGGCTGACGCTGGGCGGCTGGCTCAGCGCGCTCGGCCCGAAGACCCTGGTGTTCCACCCGGCCCGGGCCGTGCTCACCGAGGACGACGGCACGACCACCATCGGCCTCGGCGAACTGACGCTCGCCTCCCCCGATCTGCTGGCCGCCCAGGAGGCGGAGATGCTGGCGCGGCTGGACGCGGCCCACACCGACACCGTGGCCCCGCTCGCCCGCCTGCTCCCGGCCCGGGAGCAGCTCGGCGCGACCGGCGTACGGCCGCTGCGGCTCGACCGGCACGGCCTGGTGCTGCGCCTGGAGGCGGCGGACTCCCACCGCGACCTCCGCCTGCCCTTCGCCGCCCCGGCCACCCACCCGGGAGACGCGGTACGCAAGATCCACGCCCTGCTCGCCGAGGCCACCGCCCGGCCACGCCGCCGACGCCTGCCGACCAGGTCGTAGGCGAGGGCCCCGAAGCCGCCGACCTCCGGGCCACTCGCAGAGGCCTTCCCGTCTCCTCCGCGAAGGCGCCCGGAGGTCGGCTCATCCGCGGATCCCCGGCCCGGCCCCCGCCTCCAGGCGCTCCGTCGTCTCCATGAGAGAGATCGTGAACGGATGCCGGGGCTTCGTCAGGATCCGGTGCGCCGCCCCCTGTTCGACCAGTTCGCCCGCGTCCAGTACGGCGATGCGGTGCGCCAGGCGTGCCGTGTCCAGGTCGTGGGTGATGAGCACGAGGGACAGATCGTCGCCCTCGCCGACCAGGCCCGCGAGGACGTCGAGGATGCCGCGCCGGGTGACCGTGTCCAGACCGGAGGTGACCTCGTCGCAGATCAGCACCCGGGGACGGGCGAGCAGGGCACGGGCGAGGGCGGCGCGCTGGAGTTCGCCGCCGGAGAGTTCGCCGGGGCGGCGGCGGGTCAGGTCCGCTGCCAGGCCGAGGCGGTTCAGGGTGGCCGACGCCTCGTCCGTGGCCGCCCGTTCATCGGCGCCGCGCAGCCGTACCGCCGTACGGGCCACCTGCTGCAGCACGGGCCGGTGCTCGTCGAAGGCGGCGCGGGCGTCCTGGAAGACGTACTGCACGGCGGCCAGTTGGGCGCGGTCGCGGTGGCGCAGGCTGCGCGGGAGCGGCGAGCCGTCGAGCAGGATCTCGCCGTCGTGGTCGCGGTGGAGGCCGGCGAGGCAGCGGGCCAGCGTGGTCTTGCCGCTGCCGGAGCGGCCGACCACGGCCAGGCACTCGCCGGGGTGCAGAGCGAGGTGCGGGGCGTGCAGGACGGCGGTCCGGCGATCGTGCACGGCGGTCAAGTCCCGTATTTCCAGGACTGGTTGGCTGGAACCTGCGCTCTGCGCACCCTGCTGGGCCGCACGCTGCTCGTCGAGCAGTCGGCGCGTCCACTCGTGCCGGGGCGCCGCCCACAGCCGCTCCACCGGGCCCGACTCGACGACCCGGCCCGCGCGCATGACGAGGACCTCGTCGGCGAGGGCGCGTACGACGTCCAGGTCGTGGCTGAGCAGGACGACCGCGATGCCGCGTGCCGCCACCGCCGCCAGCTGCTCGACGATCCGGCTCTTGGTCAACGCGTCCTGGCCGGTGGTGGGTTCGTCGGCGACGATGACGCGGGCGCCGAGCAGCAGGGCCTGGGCGAGGACGACGCGTTGCTGCTGGCCGCCGGAGAGCTGGTGGGGGTGGCGACGCAACAGGGGTGCGCCGTCCGGCAGTTGGGCGTCAGTCAGGGCGCGCAGGACCAGTTGGCGGGCTGCCGCACGGCGTTCGGCGCGGGGCAGGTGACGGACCTGCGGGCGGGCGATGTCGTGCAGCAGCGCGCCGACCCGGCGGGCCGGGTTGAGGACGGCGGCGGGGTGCTGGGGGACGTAACCCACCGGGCCGTCCCCGGTGCGCCGTATCTCGCCCGTGACGCGGGCGCCGGGCGGGTACTCCCCCAGCAGTGCGAGGCCCGTCGTGGTCTTGCCGCTGCCGGAGGCGCCGACCAGGGCGGTCACCTTCCCGGGCAGCACGCGCACGTGCACGCCGTCGACGAGCGCGCGGCCGTCGATCTCGACGCGGAGGTCGCGGATCTCGGCGACCACCGCATCCTCTGCCCGGCTCACCGGCGTCGTCCTTTCTTCTCAAGGGCGGCCTTCTTCTCCAGGACGGCCTTCTTCTCCAGCGCGGCGTCGAAGAGCAGGTTGGTGCCCATCGTCAGCGCCACGATCAGCAGCGCGGGCACCACCACGGCCCAGGGCTGCACGAACAGGCCGGTGCGGTTGCGGTCGACCATGACCGCCCAGTCGGCGGCGTCCGGCGCGACGCCGACGCCGAGGAACGCGGCCGTCGACACCAGGTACAGCACGCCGGTCAGCCGGATGCCCGCGTCGGCGGCGAGGGTGCGCAGCGCCGACCGGCCGACGTAGCCGACGGCGATCCGCCACCAGGTCTCCCCCTGCATGCGCAGCGCCTCGACAGCGGGGCGCGCCGCGGCCTCCCCCGCCGCCGCCCGCACGATCCGGGCCGCGTCGGGCACGTTCACCAGGGCCACGAGCAGCGCCAGCCCGGCGGCGCCCGGCGAGAGCACGGAGGCCACCAGCAGGATCAGCAGCAGCGACGGCACTGCGAGCAGCACGTCCAGCGGCCGCATCAGCAGTTCCTCCAGCCACCGCAGGCGGGTGAGCGCACTGACGAGCGCGACCGGGACGGCGACGAGGTAGCCGAGTGCGGTGGCGGCGAGGGCGGTGAGGACGACCGTACGGCCGCCCAGCAGGACCTGCTGCCACACGTCACGGCCGACGAAGTCGGTGCCGAGCCAGTGGCCGCCGCCGAGGGTGAAGGACGTGGCGCGGGGCCCGGGGTCCCCGGTGAACAGCGGTCCGAGGAGGGCGAGTACGAGGGGGACGGCGATGACGGTGAGGCCGAGCGCGAAACGGCGATGCGTCCTCATGCGGCCACCCCCGCACGGGGCGTGAGCCGATGGGCCACCAGATCGGCCCCGAGGTTGAGCACGACCGTCAGCACCCCGAACACCACGGCGAGCCCCTGCACCACCGGTACGTCGCGTTCGGCCACGGCGTTGAGGAGGACCGTGCCCAGTCCCGGGATCACGAAGAGCGCCTCGACCACGATCACCCCGCACAGCAACCAGTCGACGGTGCGGGCGAGTTGCTGTGCGGCCGGGGCGAGGGCGTTCGGCAGGGCGTGGGTGTAGCGGACGCGGGCGCCGGGGACGCCGTAGCGGCGGGCGTGGGCGGCGTAGGGGGAGGCGAGGGCGTCGACCATGCCGGCCCGCACCAGGCGGGACAGGGAGCACACCGGGCGGGAGAGCAGGACCAGCACCGGCAGGATCAGGGCCGCCGGATGGGCGAGCAGGTCGGTGCCGTAGCCGACCGCCGTCGGTGGCAGCCAGGCCAGCTTCAGGGCGAGGACCGTCACCAGCAGCACCCCGAGGGCGAACTCGGGGACCGCGTACACGGCCAGCGTCACCGAGCTGACCAGCCGGTCGATCAGCCCTCCCTCGTGGCGGGCGGCGAGCACGCCGAGACCGAAGCCGAGGGGGACCAGCAGGGCGACGGTGAGCGCGGCCAGGAGCAGGGTCGGCCCGAAGCCGTCGGCGATGTACTGCGTGACCGGGCGGCCGGAGGCCAGCGACGTGCCGAAGTCGCCGTGCAGCAGGCCGGTCGCCCAGTCGGCCAGCCGTTGGTACGCCGGCCGGTCCAGGTCCATCGCCTCGCGGATCGCGGCGATGCGCGCGGGGTCCGGCTGGTCGCCCGCGAGGGCCACCGCCGCGTCGCCCGGCAGCGCCTCGGTGAGCGCGAAGACCAGCAGCACGACGGCCACGGTCTGCGCGACACCGAGGAGCAGGCGCCGGGCGACGAAAGAGCGCAGGGGGCTCATCCTCACGCGAGCCACACCTTGTCGAAGCGGGCCCAGTCGAGGGTGTTGGCGGGGGCCTTCGTCTCCACTCCCTTCACCGTCCGCGCCGTTCCGATGATCCAGTCCGCGAACCCCCAGATGAGGAAGCCGCCCTCGGCGTACAGACGGCGCTGCATCCGCTCGTAGACGGCGGCCCGCTCGGTCTTGTCACGGGTGGACTGGGCCTGCTGGTAGAGGGCGTCGAAGTCCTTGTGCCGCCACTTGGTGGCGTTGGTGGTGGAGTCGGTGAGCAGGCGCTGGGAGAGGTGGGCCTCGATGGGCATGGCGCCGGAGCGGTAGCAGCACAGAGTGCCGTTGTCGAGGATGTCGCTCCAGTAGGAGTCCTTGCTGCCCATCTTCACGTCGATCGTGACGCCCGCCTTGGCGGCCTGGTCGCGGAAGATGCCGGCGGCCTCGGTGAACCCGGCGGCGACGGCCGAGGTGTCCAGGGTGACCTTCAGCTTCTCGGCACCGGCCTTCTTCAGCAGGGCGCGGGCACGGTCGAGGTCCTGCTCGCGCTGCGGCAGATCGGCGGCGTAGTACTCGTACCCCTTGCCGAACAGGTCGTTGCCGACCTCGCCCGCGCCGGACAGCGCGCCGTCGACGAGTTCCTGGCGGTCGGCGATCAGGAAGAAGGCCTCGCGGACCCGCTTGTCGTCGAAGGGCGCCCGGTCGGTCTTCATGCAGAAGGCCTGCATGGCGCTGTTGCGCAGCCGCACGATCTCGATCTGGCCCCGGCCCTCGTGGGCGCGGGCGGTGGTGGGGTTGAGCTCGTGCGCGTACTCGACCTGGCCGCCGAGGAGGGCGTTGACACGGGCGGACTCCTCGTTGGCGACGACGAACTCGACCTCGTCGAGGAGCGGGGCGCCCTCCCAGTAGTCGTCGTTGCGGCGGAAGACGGCGGAGCGGCCGGGGGCGAAGGAGACGAACCGGAAGGGGCCGGAGCCGATCGGCTTGGCGTCGAACTCGGTGGCGTTCTCCGGGACGATGTACGCGCCGAACGCGGCCAGGATGTTGGGGAATTCGGCGGTCGGCCGCTTCAGCACGAACTCGATGCTCCGCTCGCCGGTGGCACGGCTGGCGTCGAGGTCGATGGGCTCCAGGGACGCCTTGGCACGGAACGCCTGCTTGGGGTCGGCGATACGGCGGTAGCTGTACAGGACGTCCTTGGCGGTGACCGGCTTCCCGTCATGGAAAGTGGCCTGACGCAGCGTCACCTGCCAGCGGTCCAGGGTCTTGTTGGACTCCCACTTCTCGGCGAGGCGGGGCTGGGCTGCGAGGTCGGCGCCGTAGTCGGCGAGCTTGTCGAAGAGCGCCTTGGCGCGGGCGACGTCGGCGAAGAGGTTGGCCAGGTGCGGGTCGAGGGTCTCGCTCGCACCGCCGCCGGCGAACGCGGCACGCAGCCGCCCGCCGCGCTTCGGGGTGCCGGAGCCGCCGGCCGCCTTGTCGTCCGTGCCGCTGCCGCAGCCGACGAGGGCGAGGGCGGCAGCGCCCGAGGTGGCGGCGAGGAAGCCGCGGCGGCGCAGGCCGGGAAATCGTTCGTCGTACATGACTGGTCCTTACTGGTGCTTCGGCTCAGATGGTGTGCAGGCGCGCGACGACGTGCAGTCGGTCCGCGTCGGTGGTGACGCCGGGCAACTCGCCCTGCCGCCACGGTGGTTCGGTCCGCGGCCCGGGTCCGTCGTGCAGTTCGAGGACCTCGAAGCCGTGCGCGGCGAGGAAGTGGCGCAGCTCCTGCGGGAACAGCAGCCGCCAGGCGGAGCGCTGTTCGACGGGCGGTGCCCCGTCGGCGCCGTCGGCGGCCGTCCATACGCGGGTACGGCGCAGGAGTTGGGCGGTGCGGTCGACGCTCAGGGTGGTGGTGGACCGGTAGGCGGTGCCCTGCCAGCTGAAGGCGTTGACGGACGGGGCGTCGAGGAGGTCCGTACGGCCCAGGAAGTACGCCCCGTTGCGCATCTCCGCGACCAGCAGCCCGCCCGGTGCGAGGGCGCGGCGGCAGGAGGCGAGGAAGCCGTCGAGCTGGTCGTTGGTGTGGCAGTACAGCAGGGAGCTGTCCAGGCAGACGACCGCGTCGAAGGCGGACCGGCCCAGGTCGAAGCCGTGCAGGTCGGCCCTGACGTACGCCGGCCCCGGGTGGTGGACGCGGGCGTGCGCCAGCATCGCCTCGGAGAGGTCGGCGCCGGTCACCGTACGGCCGGCGCCATGCAGGTGCGCGGCGTCGCGACCGGTGCCGCAGCCCATGTCGAGGGCCCGCGGCCCGGCGCCGTGGCGGCGCAGGCAGTCCTCGGCCCAGCGTCCGGCGAGCCGGTCGGGGTCGGGGAAGCGGGCCTCGTACAGGGCGGGATTGTCGGTGAGGAGGTTGCGACTGCCGGTCGCCGCGCCGGTATCGACGCTGCCTTCCTCGCCCCCCGCCGCGACGGCCACATCCACCTCCCGGACGCCCGGCCCGGTGACGGCGGCGCCTCGACCACCGCTCGCCCACCCGCCGGTCGGCGCGCCGGTATCGACGCTGCCCTCCCCGCCCCCCGCCACAACGGCCACATCCACCTCCCGGCCACCCAACCCGGCCGCCACGCCCCGCACCACACCTGTCCGCGAGCCCGCCACCGCGCTCGGCACCGAGCACTCGGCCACGCCCGCCTCCCGGACGCCCGGCCCAGTGACGGCGGCGCCTCGACCACCGCTCGCCCACCCGCCGGTCGGCGCGCCGGTATCGACGCTGCCCTCCCCGCCCCCCGCCACAACGGCCACATCCCCCTCCCGGCCACCCAACCCGGCGGCCACGCCCCGCACCACACCTGTCCGCGAGCCCGCCACCGCGCTCGGCACCGAGCACTCGGCCACGCCCGCCTCCCGGACGCCCGGCCCGGTGACGGCGGCGCCTCGACCACCGCTCTCCCGGCCGTCGACCACGCCCCGCTCCGCCTCGCCTCCTTCGCGCACCGCACTCACGCCGTGCTCCTCTCTCCGGCCTGCGCAGGAGCCGTCGGGACCGGGTCCCCGGGCAGTGCCCCGCGCCGGTGCAGCCAGGCCACGCCGCCCGCCGAGGCCAGCCCGAACGCGGCACAGCACAGCCACGGAAGCCACGCATGGCCCCCGCTCTCCCCCGCGTCCATGGCCCACCCGACGACGGTGTTGCCCACGGCCGCGGCGATTCCGGAGACGACGTAGAAGATCCCGAAGTAGGTGCCGGTCAGCTCGGGCCGCCCGAAGCGCGGGATCAGCTCCATGACGAACGGTGAGGCGACCATGACGCCGAGGTAGAGCAGCAGCGCGCCGAGCAGCACGGGCCCGGCGTCGAGCCAGCCGGGAGACCCCGCGCCCGCCACCAGGGCCGGCGGCAGGAAGGCCAGCCCCATCACCGCGAGGCCGAGGGCGATCCAACGCGCCCTGTCGCCACGGGACTTGAGGCGCCTGGTGATTCTCAGCTGAAGCGCCAGGTTGGCCACCGTACCGACGAGGAAGACGATGCCCGCCGCGCCGTCCCAGCCGGTGGCCTCCCGGGCCCCGTCGGGCAGCAGCAGGTAGAGCTGGTTCTCCAGGGTGAACATGCCGACCATGGCGAGCGCGAACGCCAGGAAGGCCCGGTTGCCGAGCACCTCGCGCCAGTCCCCGAGGACACCGCTGCCGCTCGGCTCGACCTTGCGCGCGGGCAGGACGAGGGCCTGCGCCACGGTGAGCACCGCGAAGATCCCGGCGGCGGTCAGCGCGGAGGTACGGAAGTCGACGAGCAGCAGGGCGCTGCCCAGCAGCGGCCCGATGAGCGCGCCGGTGGTCGCGAAGACGTTGAACAGCGCGAACACCTCCGCCTTCCGCTCCCCCGCCTCCTGCGCCAGATACGCCCGCACGGCCGGGTTGAACAGCGCCCCCGCGAGCCCGCTGAGCACGGACGCGGCCAGCAGCACCGGCAGCCCGTCGCCGAGCGCGAACAGCCCGAAGCCGACGGTCCGCAGGGCGCACCCGGCGATGATGACGCCGCGCGCCCCGAGCCGGTCCGACGCCGAGCCGCCGATGATGAACAGGCCCTGCTGGCTCAGATTCCGCACGCCGAGGACGATCCCGACGACCGCCGCCGACATGCCCAGGTTCTCGCCGAGGTGGGTGGCGAGGTACGGGATGAGCAGGTAGAAGCCGGTGTTGACGCCGAGCTGGTTGACGAGCAGGAGCTGGACGGCGACCGGGAAGCCCCGCATCTCACGCCACGTCTTCATACGCCGTCACCTCCTCGACTCCCAGCCCAGGGAGGCCACTTGTGCGTACGGTGCCGTCCGCGCCGCCGATCCCCGTCCACGGGTCGTGCGCAAGCAGCAGATGCCCGTCCAGGTCGACCCAGCGGGCCCGGTCGGCCAGGTGGACGGCGGGCGCGATGCCGAGGCTGCTGGCGGTGAGGCAGCCGAGCATCAGCTCCGTCCCGCTGCCCTCGATCAACTCCGCGATCCGCAGGGCTGCCCGGACTCCCCCGCACTTGGCGAGCTTGACGTTGACGCCGTGGACGCGCCCGGCCAGCCGCCGTACGTCCTCCACACTCACCGCGTCCTCGTCGGCGATGACGGGCAGCGGCGACTTCTCGGCGAGGGCGCCCAGCGCAGCCGGGTCACCGGGCGGCAGCGGCTGTTCGACGGCCTCGACCCCGAGCGCGGCGAACCGGGGCAGCAGACGCTCGGCCTCGGCCACGCTCCAGGCCCCGTTCGGGTCCAGCAGCAGCCGCACGTGAGGGGCCGCGTCACGGATGACCCGCACGCGCTCCACGTCGTCCTCGGCATCGGACGAGCCCGCCTTCACCTTGACGACCTCGAATCCGCTCGCGGCAAGGCGCCGGGCCTCGGCTGCCGCGTGCGCGAGCGAGGTGATGCCGATGGTGCGTGCGGTGGCGGCACCGAACGACGTCTCCGCGCCCAGGAGACGGTGGACGGGCACACCGTCCCGCTTGCCGACGAGGTCCAGCAGCGCGGACTCGACGGCGGCGGTGACGGCGGGCGGAACGGACGCAACGGTCCCCGCGGGCAGGGCCTCCAGGGCGCTCTCGGGATCGGCGAACCGTTCCAGACCGACCGCCGAGATCAGCCGTACGAGCGTGTCGGCGTCCAGCCCGTAGTACACGCTGCTGACGGCCTCGCCGTATCCGGTCACGCCGTCGTGCTCGACGCCCAGCCACACGGCGTCGCGGGCGGTCATGGTGGAGCGGGAGATGCGCAGCGGCTCGGCGAGTTCGAGACGTACGGTGCGCAGGCGGGCCTTCATTGCGTCCTTCCGGGAGAGAGCGGATCGGCGACTCGCGCGCACCGCGCCCACCCGCTCGCCTCGGCGGCGTACGGGTGCGGTATCTCCACGGGCCGGGTGGCGGCGCCGGCCAGGTCGAGGCCGTGGGCGGCGAGGAAGTCGTCGTCGTAGACGGTGCCGAGGTAGCGGTGCGGTCCGTCCGGGAACACGGTGGCGACGACCGCCCCCGGGTGCACGCAGGCCGCCCAGGCGGCGACCCGCGCGACGGCGCCGGTGCTCCAGCCGCCGCTGACGAAGCTGCCCCGGGCGAGCCGTCGGCAGCTGTCCACGGCCTCGGCGGGGCCGATCCAGTGGACCTCGTCGAAGGCGTCGTAGGCGACGTTGCGCGGGTGGATGCTGCTGCCGAGGCCGCGCATCAGACGGGGGCGGGCCGGCTGGCCGAAGATCGTGGAGCCGGTGGCGTCGACGCCGATGAGCCGGAGCGCGGGCCAGCGCCGGCGCAGCGGGCCGATGAGGCCGGCGCTGTGGCCACCGGTGCCGACGCTGCACACCAGGACGTCCAAGTGGTCGAGCTGGGCGCCGAGTTCGGCGGCCAGGGAGGCGTAGCCGGCCGTGTTGTCGGGGTTGTTGTACTGGTCGGGCCAGTAGGCGCCGGGCAGTTCGGCGAGCAGTTCGCGCAGCCGGCCGAGGCGGGCCGCCTGCCAGCCGCCCTGGGGTGCTGGTCGGTCGACGAGCTCCAGCCGCACCCCGTGCGCACGCAGCAACTGCCGCATGGACGGCTCCAGTTCGCTGTCCCCGACGAGCACGACGGGATGGCCGAGCGCCTGCCCGGCAAAGGCCAGCCCGATGCCGAGCGTGCCGGAGGTGGACTCCACCACCGGAGCGCCGGGCCGCAGCTCACCCCGCTCACGCGCCCCGAGCAGCATGGACACGGCGGCCCGCGCCTTCATACCGCCCGCCGCGAGCCCTTCGAGCTTGGCCCAGAATCCGGGGTGGGCGTGCGGCAGGTCGGTGGTGACCCGGACGACCGGGGTGCGGCCGAGCAGGGCGAGCAGCTCCGGGCGGGCGGTGGGGCGTAGGGCGGTGGCGGTCATCGCGCACCCCCGGAGGATCCGTGCTGACGAACGACCCCGGAAGTACCGTGCCGATCCACGCCCCCGGATGACCGGTACCGGTGGACCACCCCGGGCCCGCCGTCGAGCCAGAAGAAGGGGTACGGCTCCGCACACACCGCGCTCACGCCGTGCCCCAGGAAACGGGGCAGGACCGCGCTGCCGGTCTGCGCGAACATCACCAGTTGCTTGCCGTGCCGCAGCGCGTGCTCGCGCAGCGGTTCGAAGGTGCCGTTGCCCAGGGTCATCCCGGACACCAGCAGCGCGTCACAGCCACCGGCCGCGGCGAGCGCGTCGGCGACGACCGGCTCGCTCCACTCCGTCACCCCGCCCTTGAGGTCGCACGGCACATAGCCGATGCCTCGCGAACGCAGCGCTTCCAGCAGGGAGTTGACGACACCGACGACCAGCACCGTGCCCCCGGCCCGCAGGTCCAGCAGCTCGACCACGGCCCTCGCCCTGGCCTTGGACTTCTCCAGCGAGGACCCGGCGGGCAGCGCGACGGGCAGGGCCCCGTGGTCCGGCGTGTGCGGGGTGACGTGCATCAGGTAGGCGTCCAGGGCGGCCACCCGCACCGCCGCCAGCGGGTGCTCCAGCAGCCCTGCCACGTCGGCGCCGACGCAGTCGTCGAGCGCGCTGTCGGGCAGCTCCCCGGGCTCGACGGCGCACGAGCCGACGGCCTCGGCGAGGCGCAGGCTGAGGACCTCGTTGCGGTAGCCGGTGCCGCGCCCGTCGTGGCGTACCGCCTGCCGGGTGGTGAAGGCGACGGCGATCCGCTGGGCGCGGGGGTCGGGGCCGAGGGCGCCGGCGCGGACGCGGGCGACCAGGTCGTCGTACGTTCGACAGGGCGCCGTCGGCGTCGCGCTTACGGCGGTCATCGGATCACCAGCCCCGCGCGCAGTCCGGCCAGCAGGTTCTCCACGCGCTCGCGCGCGCCGGGCCCGTCCGGGTCTCCGGCCATGACGTGGCCCAGGTACTCGTTGTTGCTGCCCGCCGCCTTCACGATCTTGCCGGGCTCGGCGAGCTGAACCTCCAACACACCTGGTTCGTCGGCCAGTTGTCCGGCGTCGAGCGCTTCGAGCCGGCCCGCGCGGTCCGGGACGAGGAAGCCGATGGCGGCGCTGCGCAGGCCGGTGTCCGTGCGCCTGAGGTCGGGTTCGCGACCGAGGGCGACGTCCACGAAGGCGGCGGCGAGGTCGATGCCGGTGACATGGCGGACGAGCTCGGTGATGCGGTTGCCGGCGGGCCGGGGGTTGACCTCGACCACACGCGGACCTGCGGAGGTCAGCTTGATCTCGGTGTGCGCCACGACCCCGTCCGTCAGCCCGAGCGCCTTGAGTGCGCCGAGCGTGGTCTGCTCGGCGGCGTCGATGTCGGCGAGCGGCAGGGCGGCCGGGAACATGTGGCCGGTCTCGATGAAGGCGGGCGCTCCGCCGATGCTCTTGTCCGTGACGCCGATCAGGTGCACCGCGCCCCCGTACGACACGGTCTCGACGCTCACTTCAGGGCCGTCGAGAAACTCCTCCAGGAGCACGGCGGAGGTGCGCCGCTGCCCACGGGCGTTGACCGGGAAGTCGGCCAACGCCCTGAAGGCATCGGCGAGTTGGGACTCGTCGTCGACGCGCCGCACATACATGCCCGCGCACAGATCGACGGGCTTGACGACCAGCGGGTAGCCGATCTCCTTCGCGGCGCGGGCGAGGTCGGCCCACTCCTCGTGCACGGCGAAGCGCGGTCCGGGCAGGCCCGAGTCGGCGAGGATGCGACGGGTGGCGTCCTTGCGGCAGGCGTTGTGCACCGCCTCGGGGCCGGGTCCTGGCAGGCCGAGGTGCCCGGCGATCCGGGCCACCGTCGGCAGGTAGTAGTCGCAGGAGGTGACCACCCCGTCGAAGCCCAGCACCGAGTGCAGCCGCTCCACCTCGGGCAGCAGGGCGTCGATGTCGTTGGTGTCGGTCGTGATCACATTGCGGGCCCCGAGCAGCGGGTGCGCCGTGCCCTCGGGCGCCGAGCGCAGGTAGTGATGCAGGTCCCGGGTGAGGAAGGTGAACTCGTGTCCGCCCTCCCGGATCGCCCGTGGCAGCAGCCTGCTCATCGACCCGACCCAGCTCTCTACCACCAGCAGATGAGCCACAACTCCCCTTTTCGTGCCGTGAGTTCAGACGTCAAGGCAGCCCGGGGCGCCCCTCGGTCGGAGGGGTGCCGGACTTGACGCGCACACGTTAGCGATAATCATTTTCATTTACCACCCCGTTCTTACCCAGCCTTCGGAGAGTCGGAGAGACCTTGTCCGTTCTGCCCCGCCCCACTGCCCTGCTGTGCGCCCTCGTGGCCGCGGCCGCCCTCCTCCCCACGGCCGCCCCCGCCCGCGCGTCGGCCTCCCCCAGGGCCTGTGAACAAACCCCCGCCTGCGCTGCGACGCCCGGCACGCACTCCCCCAGAGGGGGGACCCCCAGCCGCGTTGCCGAACCACCCACGTGGCTCCGCCACGAGGGCGCTCCGGCGCCTTGCGGTCGCACGCACCGGACGCCGCAGCGCCCGCCCTTCGGGCGGACGACGGGGGTTTGTTCACAGGCCCTCACCTTCGGCGCCTGCCCGGACTCCGTACCGAAGCCGCCCGCGCCGGACCGCGTGGAATGCGGGCGCCTCACCGTCCCGCTGGACCGGGAGCGCCCGTCCGGCCCGCGCATCGAGATCGCCGTCTCCCGCGTCCCCGCCTCCGGCACCCCGGCCGAGCGGCGCGGCATCCTGCTGGTGAACCCCGGTGGCCCGGGCGGCTCCGGGCTCCCCTACGCGGTGACCAAGCGGGCCAAGCTCCCCGCGAGCGTGCGGCGTTCGTACGACGTCATCGGCTTCGACCCGCGCGGCGTCGGCCACAGCGCGCCGGTGGACTGCGGTGCGATGGGCGGCCTGTTCGCCGCTCCGGGAGCGGACCCGGTGCCGACGACCCCGCGCGCCGAGCGGACGTACCTCGCGTCACAACGGGACATGGCCGACGACTGCGCGGCGGGCGCGGGTACGGAGGCGCTGCCGTACCTGTCCACCGAGCAGACGGCCTCCGACATGGACGCGATCCGCGCCGCGCTGGGCGAGCCACGGGCCGGCTTCCTCGGCATCTCGTACGGCAGTTACCTGGGCGCGGCCTACGCCGCACGCTTTCCGCACCGGGTCGGCCGCATGGTGCTGGACAGCGTGGTCGGCCCGTGGGACTGGCACGACTTCGACGTGATCCAGAGCCGCGCGATGCTGCACGCCCGTGACACCTTCTTCGCCTGGACCGCCGAGCACGCGGAGCGCTTCGGGCTGGGCGCCGGCGCGGATGACGTACGGCGGTCGTATCTGCGCGTACGCCAAGGTCTCGCCGCCCGGCCGGTGAACGGCTTCGGCCCGGCGGAGTTCGACCGCGCCGTCTACCGCGCCCTGGGCCGCACCGAGCGCTGGGCGGGCCTGGCCGACGGGCTGCGCACCTATCTGACCGACGGCAGCCCGGACGGCCTGCGCCCCGCGTCCGCCCTCGACAGCCCGGAATCCCGCAACTACGAGGCGGCCAACCGGATCGTGAAGTGCGCGGACGGTCCGGGACCGACGCCCCGGGAGGTCGTGGCGGACATACGGCGCATACGACGGGTCGACCCGCAGCCGGTCCTGACCGGCCTGGAGGCGTCGGCCTGCGCGTACTGGCACCACCGCCCGAACCACCGCACCGCCCTGGGCAGCCCGGCCGCCCCGCCCGTCCTGCTCGTCGCATCCGCGCACGACCCGGTGACCCCGATCGAAGGCGCCCGCCGACTGCGGGAGGTGCTGCCCGGCTCCCGTCTGGTCACCCTCGACGACGACTACTCGCACGGCGTGTTCGCCAGCCGCGGCAACGCGTGCGTGGACGGGGCCGTCGCCGCCTATCTCGTGGACGGGACGGTGCCCGCGGCCGACGTGCGCTGCTCCGGGCCGGGGCTGCCGGTCACGGCAGCGGCTGCTCCGTCCAAATGATCTTGCCGTTGGGCGTGTAGCGCGTTCCCCAGCGCTCGGTGAGCTGGGCGACGAGGAACAGACCGCGGCCGCCCTCGTCCGTGCTGCGGGCCCGGCGCAGGCGCGGCGAGGTGCTGCTGCCGTCGGAGACCTCGCAGATCAGGGCGCGGTCGCGGAGCAGGCGCAGCTGGACGGGGCCGACGGCGTGGCGGATGGCGTTGGTGACCAGTTCGCTGGCGATCAGTTCGGTGCTGAAGGCCAGGTCGTCCAGGTCCCACGCGGCGAGCCGGTCGGTGACCGCCGCGCGGGAGCGGGAGACGACCGCCGGGTCGCTGGGCAGGTCCCACTGGGCCACGCGGTCGGCACCCAGCGTGTGGGTGCGGGCGACGAGCAGGGCGACGTCGTCGCCGGGCCGGGTCGGGAGCAGGGCGTCGAGAACGGCCTCGCAGGTCTCCTCCGGCGGACGGCCGACGCCGGCCAGGACGGTGCGCAGCTGGTCCAGGCCGGCGTCGATGTCGCGATGCCGGTCCTCGACCAGACCGTCGGTGTAGAGCACGAGCTGGCTGCCCTCGGCCAGCTCCAGCTCGATCGTCTCGAAGGGCATGCCGCCGAGCCCCAGGGGAGGCGCGGAGGGCAGGTCGACGAACTCGACCGTGCCGTCGGGGGCGACGACCGCGGGCAGGGGGTGCCCGGCGCGGGTGAGGGTGCAGCGCCGGGACACCGGGTCGTAGACGGCGTACAGACAGGTCGCGCCGACGATGCCGGAGTCGGGGGTGTTCTCCGCCGCCCAGCCCTCGCCGCGGTCGAGCCGGCCGACCAGGTCGTCGAGGTGGGTGAGCAGGTCTTCGGGCGGCATGTCGAGCGCGCAGAAGTTGTGGACCGCCGTGCGCAGCCGGCCCATCGTGGCCGCGGCGTGCAGGCCGTGCCCGACGACGTCGCCGACGACCAGTGCGACGCGGGCGCCGGACAGCGGGATGACGTCGAACCAGTCGCCGCCGACGCCGGCCTGCGCCGGCAGGTAGCGGTAGGCGACCTCCACGGCGCTCTGCTCGGAACGGCCCCGCGGCAGCAGGCTGCGCTGCAGGGTGAGGGCGGTGTTGTGCTCGCGGGTGTAGCGGCGGGCGTTGTCGATGCAGATCGCCGCGCGGCCGGACAACTCCTGCGCCAGGGACAGGTCGTCGTCCTCGAAGGCGGCGGGCCGCAGTGAGCGGTAGAAGCTGACCACGCCGAGGGTCGTGCCCCGCGCCCGCAACGGCACGGTGATCAGGGAGTGGATGCCCGCCGCCAGCACCCGTTCCAGCCGTGCCGGGTCCTGCGCGATCCAGCCGCCCGCGTCGGCCAGGACGGGTTCGAGCACGGACCGCCGGGTCTCCAGACAGCGGGCCTGCGGCGTGGACGGGACGTACTCGACCAGGTCGCCGACGTCGTACAGCTTGTGGGGCTCCTTGCGTACGGCGCGGATGGCCACCCGGCGCAGCGCCGTACCACCGCCGAGAGCCTCCGGTTCCTCGCCTCTCAGCACGGAGTCGGGCAGGTCGACGGCGACGAAGTCGGCGAACCGGGGGACGGTCACCTCGGCGAGCTCCTCCGCGGTGCGGGTGACATCCAGGGTGGTGCCGATCCGGACACTCGCGTCGTGCAGCAGCTCCAGCCGGCGCCGCGCCAGAACGGCGAGCCGGCCGACCCCGGGCTCACCGACGAGAAGCAGCCACCCTTCGGCGCCGGCACTCTCGCCGTCCGGTCCGGTCGGGGTGGGGGCGTGAGAGGGCGGTCCGGCGGGGGTGGGGACGACGGTGCGCGTCGTGGCGGGCGGTGCTGTGGCTGATTCCGGCACGGGGGGTGGCTTGGTGGACTCCGGCTCGGACTGGGGTCGGGGCGGTGGCGGTGCGGGCTCGTCGGAGGCGGGCGGCGCGACCAGCGCGACCGGCATGGCCTGGACGGCCTGCGCGGCCCCGACGGCCCCGACGGCCGAGCCGAGCGTGCCCTGTACCGCCGATGCGGCCAGGGGCTGCGCGACCGAAGGTGCCGGACGGACGTGACGCAGCCGTGGGCCGCCGAGGACGCGGGCCTCGACGGCGACGCCGGTCTCCCCCGCCGCTCCCCTGACCTGCCGGCGCAACAGGGTGGCGGTCCGCCCGCTGGGCAGGGTGACCTCGGCGAAGGTGCGCCGCGGTGAGGCGATGAGTTCCTCGGCCCGCTCGCGCAGCACCGCCAGATCGATCCGGCCGAGAGAGCCGAGAGGGTCGACGTCGTGGCCGAACGGCTGCGCCGCGGGCTGCTTCGGCCAACCCCGCGCGTAGCCGTCGGCCCGCCGGTACGCGGCGATGAGCGCACGTTCCCGCTGGGTGGCCTGCTCCAGCAGCCGGCCCTCGATGTCCCGGGCGGCGTCACGGACCATCCGCACCATGACCGGGTCGCCCTGGTCGCGCAGGCAGGTGAGGTCGAGGACGGCCTCGATACGCCCGCTGAACGGGTCCCGGACGGGCGCGCCCGCACAGGCGAAGGGCTGCAGGCAGTCGGCGAAGTGCTCCCGGCCGGCGACATAGACCGGACCGCGCTCGGCGAGGGCGGTGCCGACACCGTTGGTGCCCACGACCGCTTCCGAGGCGTCGAACCCGGGCGCGAACTGCACCGCGTCGAGGCGCTCGCTCAGCTGCCGGCCACCGCCGAGCCGCTGGACCATCCGGCCCTGTCCGTCGCACAGGGCGATGGTCATCCCCACGTCGGCGAGCGAGGCGGCCAGGCCCTTCAGAACCGGGTCGACAGCGCGCAGCAACCGGTCGTCCAGTGCCACGTCAGCGGTGTAGCGGACCAGCAGCCGGTGTGGCTCGAGCCCGACGGAGCGGCATCGCTTCCACGAATCGAGCACCGAGTCCCGGACGTCCGACTCGACCAGTGAGCCGGCGAGGAAGCGTTCGTGGGCATCGACGAGCCCGCCGATGTCGTCCCAGGCCACGGTCAAAGGGATCACTTCCCTCACCCGGAGCCGGCCCGGTCACGCGCGCCGCCGCTCGACCCGCGGCCCTGTGGGCTTCCCCAGGCGCTATCACCCTAGCCCTACTGTGATGCGCATCACAATGGATTCCCTTGGCGGTGGGGCGGGGGGCACCGAGCCGCCGCTGATCCACGGCCTTCTTCGAGCGCCACCTGCGCTGAGACCCGAACGTGACGCACGACGCACAGCGGGCCCCTAACTTTTTGCCTGCACCGGTGATTGTTTCGCGCTTTCCCTACGTACCTCCTGGGGACCGAGCAGCTCACGTCAGGAGGCTAGGCACGATGCCCATCTCGCGCCGCATGGTAGGAACCGTCTTCGTGGGAGGCGCCCTCGTACTCACCCTCTCCGCCCTCGCCTACCCCGCCATGCTCGGCGTGGAGACCACGTCCGCCTCGCAGGACCGCGTCATCGCCAACACCCGCTACGGGCCGCTGACCGAAGCCGACCGGGACTTCGTCGTCAAGGTCCGCGCGGCGGGGCTGTGGGAGCACCCGCTCGGGCTGATCGCGATGCAGAAGGGCACGACCGCGGCCATGAAGGAGGCCGGCCAGCACCTGGTCGTCGGACACGGCCGACTCGACGAGACCTGCCGCAAGATCGCACCCGAACTGGGCATCACCCTGCCCAACCAGGCGAGCCCGCAGCAGCAGCAGTTCGTGGCGACCGCGGACTCCAAGACCGGCAAGGAGTTCGACGCCACGGCCACCGCCATCATGCGGGTGACCCACGGCCAGATCTTCCCGGTGGTCGCCAAGATCCGGGCCAACACCCAGAACACGCTGGTCCGTCAGCTGGCCGACCAGGCGAACGACACCGTGCTCGACCACATGACGGTCCTGGAGAAGACCGGCCTGGTGAACTTCGACGCGAACAACTTCCAGCAGACCACCCCGCCGAAGCTCCCCCAGGACCAGACCACGCCGCCCCCGCCGCAGCCGGGCACCCCGGTCCTCACCCTCCCCATCCCCAAGGGCCTGCAGGACCTCAACACCGCGTCCCCGGCCCCGAGCCCGTCGGCGGGCTGACGGAAGGCAAGCAGTCCTGCCGGAACACAAGCCCGGAACACAAGCAAGGCAGTGGGCCGCCGTGGGCCGCCGCATCAACCCGTCTTCCACCCCCACGGCGTGTCCATCCGCTCCCACTCCGCGGCCCACTGCTCCAGCCGCCGCCGCTCCAGACCCAGCCGTACCACCCAGGTGGACCCCAGCACGATGCCGGCGGTGGCCGCACCGGCCAGGACGCCTCCGGCGATCGAGTGCAGCACCAGCTCGCTCTCGGACAGCGGCTCGTTGGCGATGGCGCCGTGGCGGTCGGCCCACACCTCGACCTTGCTGCCCGCCTGCGCCTTCGGCGGTACGCGTGCCTCGTCCGTGCGGGTCGAGCCGTCCGGTTCGGTCCAGCGGACGGTGGCCCACACGAGATGGTCGGTGGTGACCCGCGAGGGCCCCGGATCCTCGGCGTCCTTCACGAGTACGGCCGTGACCTTGTGGCTCTGGGCCCGCTGCTCCTGCGCCGAGTGCACGACCGCGTCCGCCGCCGCCAGGCCCGCGAACAGGGCGGCGACCAGCGCGAACACCCAGCCGCACAGCACGACCCAGGCCTCGATGAGGTCACTGCGCCGCCGCAGCGGACTCCGCCGCCACCGCCACAGCCGCACCCTCGTGCATTTCGACGCAGCCATGTCGACACCCCCTTGAGCACCGACAGCACTCTTCCAGTGTGCGCCCATCTGCGCCGGGGCGTATGTTCCGGCGCCATTGAATGAAGCATTCAGCATCCCTAGCATCTCCCGGTGGATACATTCACCCCGGGAGGACCTGTGCTTCCACCCCCTCGTGTCAGACGTCCACGGCGCCCGGTCATATCGGCCACCGCCGCCCTGCTGCTGACCCTCGGCCTGTGCGCACCGGCCGCACCGACCGCAGCCGCCGCCCCCGAGCCCCCCACCCGAACCCCGCAGGTATGGCCGACCCCCAAGAGCATGCACACCGGCGCGGGCCGACTCACCGTTCCGGACAGGGTCGTTGAAGTCGTCGGTCCGGGGACCGACCCCTCCGCCCGACACCTCGTCGAATCCGTGCTGCGCGATGCCGGCGCCGAGCGCATCGTCACCGTGAACGCGGGCGAGAAGCCGCCTGCCTCCGGCCTCACGGTCTATGTCGGCGGCCCCGGCGAGAACACCGCCACGGGGGCGGCGTTGCGCAAACTCCACGCCGAGTCGCCCGCCGGGCTGCCCTCCGGCGGTTACACCCTCGCCTCCGGACGCTCCCACGGCCGCGCCCTCGTCGCCCTCTCCGGCGTCGACCCCGCGGGCACCTTCTACGCGGCCCAGACCCTGCGCCAACTCGCCACCGGGGGCCGGGTTCCCGCGCTGACCGTCCGCGACTGGCCCACGGCCGGCCTGCGCGGCGTCATCGAGGGCTTCTACGGCACCCCGTGGTCGCACGCCGAGCGCCTCGCCCAACTGGACTTCTACGGCCGGACGAAACAGAACGTCTACGTCTACTCCCCCAAGGACGACGACTACCTCCGCGCCCGCTGGCGCGACGAGTACCCGCCCGCCGAGCTGGCCAAGCTGAAGGAACTGGTCGACCGGGCCCGCGCCAACCACGTCCGTTTCACCTACGCCCTCTCCCCCGGGCTCTCCGTCTGCTACTCCTCCGGCGCCGACATCAAGGCGCTCACCGCCAAGTTCGACTCGCTGTACGACATCGGCGTCCGCTCCTTCGCGATCCCGCTAGACGACATCAGCTACACCAAGTGGAACTGCGCCGCCGACGAGGAGAAGTTCGGGACGGGCGGGGGCGCGGCGGGCGCGGCCCAGGCGCATCTGCTCAACACCGTGTGGGAGCGGTTCACCGCCGAGCACCCCCACTCCCGACTTCGCTCGAGCGGGGGGACCCCCATGGACCTCCAACCGCTGGAGATGGTCCCCACCGAGTACTCCGACCTCGCCGACTCCCCGTACAAGAAGGCGCTGCGGGAGCAGCTCGACCCGTCCGTGGTCGTCGAGTGGACCGGCGTCGGGGTGATCGCGCCGACCATCACCGCCGATCAGGTGGCACGCGCGCGCGAGGTGTACGGCCACCCGATCCTGATCTGGGACAACTACCCGGTCAACGACTACGTCACCAGCCGTCTCCTGCTCGGCCCCTACACCGGCCGCGCGCCCGCAGTGGCAGGCGCGTCGGCCGGTGTGACCGCCAACCCGATGGTCCAGGGCGAGGCCAGCCGGATCGCGCTGTTCACCTCCGCCGCCTATCTGTGGAACCCCGACGCGTACGACCCGCGGGCCGCCTTCCTAGCGTCCGTACGGGATCTCGCAGGGTCCGCCGCCGCAAAATGGCTGCGGATCTTCGCCGAGAACAACTACTCCTCCCAGCTCGACCCGACCGAATCCCCGACCCTCACCCGGCTGATCACCGCCTTCCGCAAGGCCTACGAGAACGGCAGCGGCCTCGATCGAGCCGCCGCCGCGCTCAAGAGCTACTTCACCGACATGGCCGCCACCCCGGCCCAATTGCGCGCCCGCCTCGACAACCCCGGCTTCCTGGACGAGACCTCCGCCTGGCTCGACAAGCTCGGCCGCTACGGCGGGGCAGGCGAAACCGCCGTGGACCTGCTGCTGGCTCACAAGGACGGGGACACCGAAGCCGTCACCAGGTACTGGAACGAGCTGAGGGGCGAGCGCAAGGAACTGGACGCCGTACCCGAGCAGGTCTCCCCGGGCGTGATGGACCAGTTCCTCTACACGACGATGCTGGAGAACGCACCCGACCCCGGCATCGACGCCTCCTTCACCCCCAGCTCGCTGTCGCTGGAGCCCGGGGCCTCCGCCACGGTCACCCTCGACCTGTCCGACGCGCGGGCCAAGACCGTCACCTGGAAGCTCGACGTGCCCGACGGCGTCACCGCCACGCCCGCCGAGGGCACGGCGACCACCCCGGCATCGGTCACCGTCACCCTCACGGGCAAGACGGAGGGCGTCCACTCCGTGGTGGTCTCCGGCACCGGCCTCCTCGATCGCGCACTCCCCGTGCAGGTCACCGACGGCACGGGCACTCCCCGTGCGCTGACCGCCGACTTCAGTGGCGCGTCGGTGAGTTCCCTCGACCTCGCCACCGGCACGACCAAGGACATCGCGGTCGGCAACAACCCCGGCGAGGTCGTCGTGAGCGCGGACGGGCGTACCGCGTACGCCGCCAACCAGGGCTCGAACACGGTCAGCGTGATCGATGTGGCCGGCGGCGCGGTCACCGCCACGGTCGCCGTCGGCAAGGTCCCCGCCGGTCTCGCGCTCACCCCGGACGGCGGCACGCTCTGGGTCGCCAACTACACGGACGGCACGGTGCAGTCGATCGACACCGGCACGCTGAGAACCGGCACGCCCGTCCCGGTCGGCGACGGACCCGAGAACATGGCGATCACCCCCGACGGCAGGACCCTGTACGTGGCCAACATCCACGACAACACGGTCAGCCCCGTCGACCTCACCACCGCACGGGCCGGCAAGGCCATTCCCGTCGGTCCCCGCCCCTTCAACGTCGTCGCGGCGCCGGACGGGAGGACGGTGTACGTGTCCAACTCCGGTGGCTCGACGGTGACTCCGATCGACACGGCGTCGAACGACACCGAGCCGACGCTGCTGGTCACGGGCCAGGCCTACGGGCTGGGTCTGTCACCGGACGGGCGGACGCTGTGGGTCAGCCCCAGTACCGGGGACTACGTCACGCCGGTCGACACGGTGACCGGTGCCACCGGCGCCGAGGTCACGGTCGGCAGGTCCGCGTTCGACGTCGGCCTGGACTGGAACGGCCGCACGGCCTACGTCACCACCGCGGACGGCAACGCCCTGGTACCGGTCGACACCGCGTCGGGCACCACCGGGGCACCCCTGAAGACGGGCGCCTATCCGCTGGCGGTGGCGCTGACGCCGGTCCCCGTGGAGTGATCAGCTCGCGGTGCGCCGGATCCGTCCGGCGTACCGCTTCTCCAGCTCCAGGTTGCCCTCGAAGCCGCCCGGCACATTGGCCGAGACGTACACCGGCGGTCGCTCCCCGGCCGCCAGGAGCTGGGCGGAGGCCTCGGCCACGGCCATCTGGACGAGCATCACGCCGGTCAGCGTGGACAGGGCGCACACCGCGCCGCCGCCCGGAAACTCCAGCAGCGCGTCGCCGCGCGGGGCCGCGTTGTCGAGGACGACGTCGGCGAGGTCGACGAGCTTCTTGCCGCTGGGGTGTCCGGCGGGGACGGCGCGGGTGTGGGTGAGGGAGGTGAGGGCGAGGACGCGGTGGCCGTGCTCCTTGGCCTGCAGGGCCATCTCCACGATGACGTTGTTGACGCCGGAGTTGGAGATCACGACGAAGAGGTCCTGGGGGCGCGGTGCGGCGAGCTCGTAGAGCCGGGCCGCCACCCCGGCCCGGCGCTCCAGGAGCGGGTCGTCCAGGACGCTCGGGGAGTCGCCGCCGTACAGGACGAGGTCGGCGATGCTCAACCGGTTCGTGGGCACCAACCCGCCCGCCCGTCCGGCGAGTTCGAGGACGATGGCCTGGGAGTGGCCGGTGCCGAAGGCCTGGATCACGCCGTCCGCGCGCACACAGCCGGCGATCAGCTCGGCGGCGCGCGCCACATCGTCGCGGGCGGACTCGGCAATGCGGTCGAGGACGGCCATGCTCTCGCGCGCGAAGCGCTGGGCGCTCACAGAGTCGTCGGACACGCGTCACTCCCCACTGGTGGATTGAACCACCCCGTACTACTACATCGATGAATCAATAAATCACATACTGGACGGCACGGGCAATGAGCGCAGGTGCGATACGGCCGCGTTCTCGGTCCTGGTATTCATCCTGCGGGGCAAACGGTGGCTGGTACCTTCTTCCCATGCCCCCGACGGACGTCACCACACTGATCCGCACCGAACTGCCCCGGCTGGCCGGCTCCCTGCGGAAGGTCGGCGAGCTGATCCTGGAGGATCCGGCCGCCGTCACCCACTGCTCGGCCGCCGAACTGGGGCGCCGCACCGGCACCTCCCAGGCGACGGTGACCCGCTTCTGCCGGGCCATCGGGCTCGACTCCTACCAGCATCTGCTGATCGAGCTGGCCCAGGAGCGCGGCCGCGGCGAGGTCTCCGACTGGGGCACCGCCGAGATCGGGCCCGACATCTCCCCCGACGACAGCCTCGAACGGGTCGTGCAGGTCGTCGGCAGCGCGGACCTGCGCGCCATCCAGCAGACCATCGAGCGGATCGACCTCGACGCGCTGGAACGCGCGGCCCAGGCCCTGGCCCGCGCCCGCCGTATCGACGTGTACGGCGTCGGCGGCAGCGGCGCGGTGGCCCAGGAGACGGAGACCCGGCTGTTCCGCATCGGCTGCCAGGTCCGCGGCTGGACCGAGGTACACGGGGCGGCCACCTCCGCGGCCCTGCTCACCCCGGCCGACGTGGCCATCGGCATCTCCCACTCGGGTGCCACCCGCGAGACCCTCGAACCGTTCGAGATGGCCAAGGAGCGGGGCGCCACCACCATCGCCATCACCACCGACCCGCGCTCACCGCTGGCCAAGGCAGCCGACATCCGGCTCATCTCGGCCACCTCGGAGACCAGCTTCCGCACCGGCAGCATCGGCGGCCGGCACTCCGTCCTGATGATCGTCGACTGTCTCTACGTCCGGGTCGGCCAGGTCTCCTACCAGCGCGCCAGCGCCTCGCTCGCGCTGACGGACCACATCACCCCGCAGCACGCGGTGAAGAACCGCCGGACTCGCTGAGCCCGGTCGGCCATGTATGGCTCAACCACCTGAGAAACATGAAGGTGGTTGTTTGAATCATCCCCTCGATGCCAGGATGGGGCTCCCCACGAGCACTCGTAGGAGCCCCATGCGCGTCATCTCTGTCGAGTCGACCGACCTTTTCGTCGGTACCGAGGACCAGCCGCACCAGGTGGTGGCCGTCGAGATCGGCCATGCCCCCGGCCGGGCGGTCCGGCTCACCGTCGAGGGACCCGGTGTCCACGGCTCCGCCGAGGCGACCGCGGGGGACGACGGCACCGTACGCGCCGAGATACCGGTGACGACCGACCTGGCCCCCGGCGACCGTACGCATGTCAGGGTCACGGCCGAGGACGCCGACGACCCGGGGCGGACCGCGGAGCACTCCGCCGCGTTCACGGCCGCCGAACCCGGCTGGACGATGTTCATGGTCAGCCACTTCCACTACGACCCCGTGTGGTGGAACACCCAGGGCGCCTACACCGAGACCTGGGACGTCGCCGACGACCCCGCCACCACCGGCCTGCCCGCCCGCACCTTCGACTCGCGCGGCCAGTCCGGCATGAGCCTGGTGCGGGCGCACTGCGATCTGGCGCGGCGCGATGCGGCGTACACCTTCGTGCTCGCCGAGGTCGACTACCTCAAGCCCTACTGGGACGCCTTCCCGGAGGAGCGCGCCTTCCTGCGCCAGCTGATCCGCACCGGCCGCGTGGAGATCATGGGCGGCACCTACAACGAGCCGAACACCAACCTCACCGGCGCCGAGGCGACCGTACGCAACGCCCTGTACGGCGACGGCTTCCAGCGCGGGATCATCGGTGCGTCTCCTCAGACGGCCTGGCAGTTGGACGCGTTCGGGCACGATCCGCAGTTCCCCGGGCTGATGGCGGACGCGGGGGTCACGTCGAGTTCATGGGCGCGCGGGCCCTTCCACCAGTGGGGCCCCACCCTCTCCGTCTTCGGTGAGGAGCCGCGGGATCCGCAGCGGATGCAGTTCCCGGCGGAGTTCGACTGGATCGCCCCCTCGGGGCGCGGCATCCTCACCGCGTACATGGTCAACCACTACGGCGCCGGCTGGGCGATCGACAACGCGCCGACCCTGCCGGAGGCGGAGGCGGCCGCGCTCAAGCTGTTCAAGGGGCTCAAGCAGGTCGCGCTCACCCGCAATGTGCTGCTCCCGGTCGGCGGTGACTACGCGCCGCCGTGCCGCTGGGTGATGGACATCCACCGGGACTGGAACGCCCGCTACGTCTGGCCGCGTTTCGTCAGCGGCATCCCCCGGGACTTCTTCGCGGCCGTCCGCGCGGAGCTGGAGTCGGAGGGCCGCAAGGCCTCGCCGCAGACGCGGGACATGAACCCGATCTACACCGGCAAGGACGTCTCCTACATCGACACCAAGCAGGCCCAGCGGTACGGCGAGACGCTGCTCGCCGACGCGGAGGCCTGGGCGACGCTCGCCTCGCTGGTGACCGGGCACCCGTATCCGGACGCGGCGCTCGACAAGGCCTGGCGGCAGCTGATCTACGGCGCCCATCACGACGCCATCACCGGCTCGGAGTCCGACCAGGTCTATATCGATCTGCTCACCGGCTGGCGGGAGTTGTACGACCTCGCCGAGACCGTGCACGCCGACGCGACCGACGCCTTGGCGAGCAAGGTCGCCCAACTACCTGGCGACGCACCGGACTTGGTGGTGTTCAACGCCGCGACCTGGGAGCGGCAGGACGTGCTGGCGGTCGAGGACGCGGGGCTCGTACCGCTGGACGACACCGGGCTGCCCCTGCCCGCCGTACGGGAGGACGGCGAACTGCGCGTCGTCGTACCTCAGGTGCCGGGCATGGGCCTCAAGGCGCTCCCGCTCGCCGAGGGGACCGTCCCCGAGTGGACGCGAGACGAGGGCACCACCATCCGCAACGAGTTCTACGAGGTGACGGTCGACCCCGCGCGCGGCGGCGCCGTCAGCAGTCTGCGGGCCCTCTCCGAAGGCGGCCGGCAACTGCTGCGCCCCGGCGACATCGGCAACGAGCTGGTCGTACAGGAGGAATACGCACGGCACCCGCGCTTCGGGGAGGGCCCCTGGCACCTCACCCCCACCGGCACGACCGCCGCCCGCAGCCGGGACGTCACGGCCGACATCGATGTCGAGCACTCCCCCGCCGGATCACGCATCACCGTCCGCGCCGACCTCGGCCTGTTCCGCTACACCCAGCGGCTGACCCTGTGGAAGGGCGTCGACCGCCTCGACCTCACGACCACCCTCGACGGCTACGACGGCGCCGACCGCCTCATCCGGGTCCGCTGGCCCTCCGACGTGCGGGGCGGGCTGCCGGTGCACGAGGTGGCCGACGCGGTGATCGGGCGCGGCTTCGGGTTCGTGGAGGTGGACAGCGAACGGTTCCCGTGGACGCTGGACAATCCGGCCAACACGTGGTTCGGGCTGGGATCCACCGCGCGGGTCGCGGTCGCCGACGGCTCCGGCAGGCCGCTGGGCGAACGGTCCATCGGTGTCGCCGAGTTGGTGTACGCGTCCTGGGACGACGCCGGTGAGCTGGGCAGCGCGCTCGCGGCGGCCCTGGTGCGCGTGGGCGTGACGGCGACCTCGACGATCGCCGGGGGACCGCGCTACGGCGACCTGGAGGTCGACTCCAACCTGCCCGACATCCGGATCGCGGTCGGCGCGCCCGAGCGCAACTCCGTGGTCGCCGAGGCCCTCGGCTGGGACCCGGCGGCCGGGCGGGAGCTCCGCCGACAGCTCGCCGAGCAGGGCGTGGCCGCCGTCTGGGTCGCGCCGCGCGCCTCGCTGCGGGAGGAGTGGGTGCCCGGCGCCGACCTGCGCGACCTGGAGCGACTGCCGCTGCTCGTGGTGGCGGGCGCCCGCCCCGAGGACGACGCCAAAGCCGTGGACGCGCTGATCGCCGACCTGGACGACGCGGTGCTGCGGGCCACGGCGGCGGGCGGCGGGGAGGCCCTGCCGCCCGGGGACGCGTGGGACGGCCGCAGCTTCGCGGTCCTGAACCGGGGGACGCCGGGCTGTGTGGTGACCTCCTCGGGCGACCTCTACATGTCCCTGATGCGCTCCTGCACGGGCTGGCCGTCCGGCATCTGGGTGGACCCGCCCCGGCGTACGGCGCCCGACGGCTCGGCCTTCCAGCTCCAGCGCTGGTCCCACACGTTCGAGTACGCCGTGGTCGCGGGCGCGGGCGACTGGCGGGAGCTGCGGCTGCCGCAGGCCGGGCATGCGTTCAACCATCCGCTGACGGGGCGGGTGCGGCGGACGGCGGCCGAGGATGCCGTACTGCCGAGGAAGACCGCACTGCTGGGCCTGGAGCCCGCCGGTGAGGTGCTGCTCGACGCGCTCAAGCCGGCCGGGTCGCCGCTCGCGCGGGGCAGCGTGGCGGCGGCCGATCCGGGACGCGGGGTCGTCGTACGGGTACATGAGGTGAACGGACGGCCGGTGCGGGCGCGGGTGCGCGGGCCGCGGGAGTGGACGGACGGCGCCCGGGCGGACGTGCTGGAGCGGCGCGGGGAGCCGCTGACGCCGGACGCTCAGGGGGCACTCGACCTCGACCTGACCGGCTTCGAGGTGGCCACCGTGCTCGCCGACACCGAGTCGGACACGACACCCGGTCCCGGCGTCGCCGCCCACGAACCCGCCCAGCCCGTCCCCACCCGCTACTGGCTCCACAACTGCGGCCCCGCCCCGCGCGGCAACATGCCGGTCGCGGTGTACCTCTCGCCGACCACGCTCACCGTCGCCGACGGCCCGGTCACGGCGACGGTCCGGGTGAGCTCGGAACTGACCGACGCACCGGTGTCGGGCACGGTGAGCCTGCACGTCCCGCCCGGCTGGTCCGTCGAGCCGGCCGAGCTGCCGTACGCGCTCGGCCCCGGCGGGTTCACGCTCACCGAGGCCACGGTGACACCGCCGCCCGACCCAGAGCCCGGGCGGCACTGGCTGGCAGCTCGGTTGTCGTACGGCGGGCAGACGTACGAGGACGTCGTGGCGCTGGATGTGCTGGATGGGCTGGATGGACACAAGGGCCCAACGCTCGTGACAGAGCTGGGAGTTGAACGGCTCACCGTACGCCGGGGCGAACGGGCCCGGGTCCCCGTGACCCTGCGCAACAGAACCCGGGGGCCGATCAGCGGCACGCTGTGGGCCGTCTCCTCATGGGGGACCTGGGCGGGCGTGACCCCCGGCCACCAGGGCTTCACCGTGGCCGGCGGCGAGCAGCTGGAGTCCGTGATCGAGGTGGACGGCGCGGCGATGCCGCCGGGGTCGTACTGGCTGATGGCGAAGGTGGGCTGGCACGGCTGCGTGGCGTATACGGAGGCCGTGGAGCTGGAGGTGACGCCATGACGGGGGAATACGCGGCTCGCGTGCACGGCGAGGAGGTCCCCAAGGAACGCGTGGACGCCTTCCTTGAGGCGGTCCCTCCGCGTGATCGTGAGACCCGCCCCGAAGCCCTCGCTCGGGCCGAGCGGCAGCGGCGACGCTGGGCGACACAGGTGGTGGTGACCGACGAGCTGGCCCGACGGGCTTGCGCGGAGCGCGGGCTGGAGCCGCCGGAAGGCGGTCCGGCAGCGCCGTCGAGGAGCGCGGGCGGTGTCGATGTGCGGCTCCGCCGCGTGGGTACGACCAGCCACGACGGCGCCGCGGACAAGGGCGGGCACATCACGGCCCACCCCGCGGAGCGCGACGTCGCCGACCTCGGCAGCATCGTCGCGGTCGCCCTCGCCCACTCCCCGGCCGCACGCCTGCTGCTCGCCGAGCTGGAGAGCGAGCAACACGTCCCCGAGGCAGCCGTACGCGACTACTACGAGCGCAACCGGGACCGCTTCCTCACCCCGGACGCGCTCCGGCTCGGCGTCGACCCCTTCGGCGCCACCGCCGCGCCGACGGACTTCCTGCCGTACGAGCAGGCCCGCGAGGGCATCGTGCGCGAGTTGCGGCAGGCGCTCGGTCAGCGGGCCTTCTTCGGCTGGCTGGACCAGGCGCGCAGCGGCGTGGAGTTCGCCCCGGGGCACGAGCATCCGGGCGACCCGTCCCACCCGGACCACGAGCACCGTCACTGACCGGAACGTAAAAGCAACACGGCAACCCATTGACCTCCGATGAATTCTGGTCCACCTTTTCATCAATCAGCGTCCAAGTTGGTGATTTGAACCAGCGAAACCCGGCCGCCCAGATCGGCCGCAGGAGGGCACCCATGCGCGCAAGCAGACTTCCCGGATCCCTGGCATGTTTCCTCGCCCTGGCACTCGCGGCCGCCGGCTGCGGCCTCTCCGGCGGCTCCGACGACGGCGAGGCCACGGCCGGCGGCTGCAAGGTCGACAAGGCGAACGTCGGGTCCGGTGCGCTCTCCGGGGACGTCAAGGGCGACATCACCTTCCAGACGACCAACCTGAAGAAAGACTTCGGCGACTACTTCAACGGCGTCATCGCCGCCTTCGAGAAGCAGCACCCGGACACGAAGGTCAAGTGGATCGACGACCCCGGCGACGCCACCTTCACCCAGCGCCTGGTCGCCGACGCGCAGGGCTGCACGCTGCCGGACGTGGTGAACATCAACGTCAACACGGCGGTGGCGCTGACGAAGAACGGCTATCTGCTGAACCTCGACGACAAGGCCCCGGACGCGGGCAAGCCGTTCAGCGAGTCGATGTGGAAGTCGAGCACCTACGCCCAGGCCGACGGCACCGAGGTGCACAGCGTGCTGCCCTGGTACTCCGGCGGCATCGTGCAGACCTTCAACACCGACCTGGTGAAGAAGGCGGGCCTGGATCCGGCCAAACCTCCGACGACCGTCCTCGGGCTGTTCGACGACGCCGAGAAGATCGCCAAGGCCTCCGACGGCAAGTACTTCGCCTTCCTCGCCAACCCCCAACTCCGCATCCCCGCCGACTGGCAGCAGATGGACATCAAGGTGCTGTCCGAGGACGGCAAGAAGTTCACCTTCGCCGACGACCCGAAGACCGTGCAGTGGGTCGAGGGCATGACGAGGCTCTACAAGGCGGGTGCGATGCCGAGGGACTCCCTCTCCTCCACCCAGGACCCGGCCAACGTCTACGGCCAGGGCAAGCTCGTCTACGGCCCGACCAACCCCAACTTCCTGCGCTTCATCCAGCAGAACAACCCGACCGTCTACAAGAAGACGGGCGTCGCCCCCTTCACGCTGGACGCCCTCGGCCACACCGTCGGAGCCCCGCAGTACATCGGCGTCGCCTCCACCAGCAAGCACGCGGCGACCGCACTGGCCTTCGCGCAGTTCCTGACCAACGCCGAGAACCAGCTGGCGTGGGCGAAGGACCCGAACGTCGTCATCTTCCCCTCCACCACCGCCTCGCTGGACGACCCGTTCTTCCAGTCGGTCAAGGGCACCGACCCCTTCGCCGAGGCCCGCAAGATCGTCGCCAGTGACCGCAAGACCGCGACAGCCGACGAAATCGCCCTCACCCCGGGCGAGCTGAACGCGATCGTCGCCCAGATCCAGCTGGCCATGCAGGGCAAGAAGAGCGCCCAGGACGCGCTGAACGAAGCGCAGTCCAAGGCCAACGAGCTGATCGAGCAGGGCAGCTGACGATGGATCAGCGCTCCGCACTGGACAAGGCGCCCGTCCCCGCTCCCCCGGGGGCGGGCGCCCCGCGCCCCGGCGCCTCCCCCGCGCCGCCTGCGCCGGGGCTGCTGCGTCGCGTCCTGCGCCGCGTGACGCCCGGCCCGACGGCGGACGCGGGGGGCGCGGCGCTCTACCGCCGCTGGTGGCTGCCCTGGCTGTGGATGCTCCCGGCGATCGTCGGCACGACGGTGTTCGGGGTGTTCCCGTTCCTCAACACGATCCTGGTGTCCTTCACCGACGCCAAGCCGCTGGGCGGCGCGTACGACCTGGTGGGCCTGGACAACTACCGCCGGATGCTCTCCGACTCCGACTTCTGGCTGGCCACCCGCAACAGCCTGCTGTACGCGCTGATCGTGGTCCCGCTGATGGTGCTGCTGCCGCTGCTGCTCGCCATCCTGGTCGAGAAGAACCTCCCGGGCATCGGCTTCTTCCGCTCCGCCTTCTACACCCCCGTCCTCGCCTCCAGCGTGGTCGTGGGCCTGAGCTGGCAGTGGCTGCTGAGCGACCAGGGCCTGGTCAACACCTGGCTGCAGAAGGCACACATCATCCGGGACGCCATCCCCTTCCTGTCCGACTCCTGGCTGATCCTGCTGTCGGCGATGGGCCTGACGCTGTGGAAGGGCCTCGGCTGGTACATGATCTTCTACCTGGCCGCGCTCGGGAACGTCCCCAAGGAACTGCACGAGGCGGCCGCCGTGGACGGCGCCGGCGCGGTCCGCCGCTTCTGGCACGTCACCGTGCCCGGCGTACGCACGTCGATGATGCTGGTCGGCACCCTCACCGGCATCGGCTCGCTGCGCGTCTTCACCGAGATCTACATGCTCGGCGGCGCCACCGGCGGCCCGGGCGGCGCCGACCGTACGCTCCCCTTCTACATCCGGGACGTCGGCCTCGACCCGCTCACCGGCAACGCCGGCTACGGCGCGGCGGTCAGCGTCGCCCTGTTCGCACTCACCCTGGGCCTCACGCTGCTCGCCCAGCGCCTGACGAAGGAGGACGAGGCATGACGACCGCTTCCGAGGGCATGACGCCGGCGCCGCCCGAGGTGCGGCGCCGGCGCCTGCTGCCGCGCTGGCGCGACTACGGCCGTCCCCGCGAACTCGTCCTCCGCTACGCGCTGTTGGTCTTCGTCCTGTTCATCACCGTCGGCCCCCTGGTCTGGCAGGTGCTGTCGTCGCTCAAGGGTGCCGGCGAGGACGTCTTCGGCGCGGGCGCCTCCCTGATCCCGCACCACCCGACCCTGCGGGCCTACGAGCAGGTCTTCGACCAGGTGCCGGTGTGGACGTACATCAGGAACAGCCTGTTCGTCGCGATCATCTCGATCGCCAGCCAGCTCGCCTTCTCCACCATGGCCGGCTACATGCTCTCCAAGCCCGGCTGGAAGGGCCGGGGGCTGGTCTGGGTGCTGCTGATGGCGTCCATGATGTTCCCCTTCGAGTCGATCATGGTGTCGCTGTTCCTCAGCGTCCGTGACATGGGCCTGGTCGACAACCTCGTCGGCGTCTGGCTGCCCGGCTTCGTCGCCGCGATCAACGTCCTCATCATGCGGGCGGCGTTCCTGTCCGTCCCGCGCGAGATCGAGGACGCGGCGATGCTGGACGGGGCGGGCGAGTGGAAGCGATTCCGCCACCTCTACCTGCCCTCCGCCTACGGCGCGATCCTGGTCGTCACCATCAACACCTTCATCAGCGCCTGGGACGACTTCCTGTGGCCGCTGATCGTGCTGCGCTCCGAGGAGCAATTCACGCTGACGCTGGGTCTGGCCCGGCTGCAGACGTCGTCGTTCGGGTACGACCAGCGGCTGGTGATGGCGGGGTCGGTGATCTCGGTGATTCCGGTGCTGGTGCTGTTCGTGATCACGCAGCGGTGGTTCTACAAGGGAGTGTCCTCGGGGGCCGTGAAGCTCTGAGTCGGTACGGCGGTCAGTGCCGCCCGCGCCGACTCCGCCACGCGGAACTCGACCACCGTGCCCCGGCCGGGCAGGTCGGCGCCGAGCGGGAACGTGACCGTGCGGGTCTCGCCCGGCGCCAGGTCGACGGCCCGCAAGCCCCGCAGTTCCAGCGTGCGCGGCCACACGGGGGTCCGCAGACGGCGCAGATACAGCTGGGCGACGGAACGGCCCGGGCGCTGACCCGTGTTGGTGATGTCAGCCTCGACCGTGTGCCCGGACAGCCGCGGTGGACCGTACGCGAAGCTCGTGTACGAGAGCCCGTGCCCGAAGGAGTAGAGCGGCGCGGCGTCCTCGTCCACATAGCCGCCGTACTCGGTGTCCTTGTGGTTGTAGTAGACGGGGAGCTGGGCCGCGGAGCGCGGTACCGAGACCGGCAGTCGGCCGACGGGTTCGGCGAGCCCGAGCAGCACCTCGGCGATCGCCTCGCCGCCCCACGGGCCCGGGTACCAGGCGGTGAGCAGGGCGGCTCCGGTGGCGGGCACGACATGCGGTCGGCCCTGGATCAGCACGACCACGGTCGGCGTCCCGGTCGCGGTGACGGCGTCCAGCAGGGCGTACTGGGCCTTCCCCAGCCGCAGTGCGGCCAGATCGACACCCTCACCGCAGGTCATCTCGGTAACGACGGTCCGCGCGGCCCCGTTGGCGTCGAACTCCGTGCCGGGGGTACGCGCGCTGCTGCCGCCCAGCACCACCACGGCCAGGTCGGAGGCGGCGGCTGCCGCAACCGCCTCGGGGATGCCGGAGAGGTCGTCGCCGGTGAGGGCGCAGCCGGGGGCGTGGCGGATGTCGAGGCCGGGCGGGGCGAGGCGCCGTAGCCCGTCGAGCACGCTCACTCCCGTGCCGGGGCGTTGCGGCGCAGTGTAGTCGCCCAACTGGTGTGCGGCGGTGGCGGATTGGGGACCGAGGACAGCGACACGGAGGACGGCCGCCGACAGGGGCAGGACCCCGCCGTCGTTGTGGAGGAGGGTGACCGCGGCTCGGGCGACGAGGGTGCTCACCTCCCGGCCATGAGCCGGGAAGGGAGTCGTGGCGCCCTGCCGGTCGAACAGTCCCAGCCGGAACTTGAGGCGCAGGACGCGGGCGACGGCGGTGTCGATGACCTCCTCGGCCACCAGCCCCCGCTCGACCGCCTCCGCCAGATGCGTGAAGCCCTCGTCCCAAAGGCTCAGATCGACACCGGAGTTGAGCGCGAGGGCACCGGCGGACACCTTGTCGCCGGTGATACGGGCCAGTCGGTCCACTGCGAGACCATCGGCCATGACCAGCCCCTCGAATCCCCAGCGGTCCCTGAGGAGTTCGGTGAGCAGGGCCCGGTTGCCGGAGCAGGGCATCCCGTCGACCTCGTTGTAGGCGGCCATGACGGCGGCGGCCCCGGCGCGGACGCCGGCGCGGGCGGCGGGCAGGTGGATCTCGTGCAGTTCCCGCAGGCCCAGCTCGGACTCGGCGGAGTTGCGGCCGCCGACGGTGGCGCCCTGTCCGGCGAAGTGCTTGAGGACGACGGGGGCCTTGTCGGCGGCGAAGAACTCGGCGGGCTCGCCCTGCATGCCGCGTACGACGGCCTCCGTGAAGCAGGCGGCGAGGTACGGGTCCTCCCCGAAGCACTCCTCGGTGCGGCCCCAGCGTGGGTCGCGGGCGATGTCGAGCGCCGAGACCAGGGCGACATGCCCGCCGCGAGCCCTCAGTTCGGCGGCGGAATGGGCGGCCGCACGCTCGTACAGGTCGGGATCCCAGGTGGCGCCGACGGCCAGATTGACCGGGAGGACCGTGCCGTCGAGGGCCATCAGCCCGTGCGGCACCTCCTCGACGAACAGCGCCGGTATGCCGAGCCGGCTGCGCTCGACCACATGCCGCTGCACCAGGTCGGCGAGGGCCGCGCCGTCCTCGGCGCCGGGTCCGTTGGTGTGGTCGACGCCGGACCAGGCGTCGGCGCGCTGGAGGCCGTACAGGGCGCCGAGTCCCTCGAAGCGGTCGGTCTCGGCGTACAGGGACTCGGTGAGTTCGAAGGCGCCGTCGGGGGTGCGGCGGTAGGCGTTCCAGCCGTACATCCGCTGGTTGAGCTGGCCGACCTTCTCGCGCAGGGTCATCCGGGAGAGAAGGTCGCGGACCCGGGCGTCCACGGGGGCGGCGGGGTCCCGGTAGAGCGGGGTGGGCGGGAGGTCGGCGCGGTGCCGCCGCGCGGCGAAGCCCCTCATCCGTCGTACCCCAGTCGGGCGAGGGCTACGGCGCCTCGGGAGCCGTCCGCCACCCAGTCGAGGGTGAGGCCGAGAGGCCGGAGCCGGGCGGTGAGGGGGTCGGTGAGGGGGCCGTCCGGTCCGAGCAGGCCGCCGGTCGCGACGATGCGCTCACCGGGGCGGGGGCCGAGGGCGCGGACCGTGTCGGTGAGGTGGTCGGCGGCCGCGGCGAGGATCGCCTCCGCGGCGACGTCCTTGTGCCGGGCGGCCTCGGCGACCAGCGGGGCGAGCTGGGCCAGGTGGACCGGCGGACGGTCCATGACGGCGGGCAGCAGGTGCATGCGGTAGGCCTCACGCCGGGCCCGCGTCCAGGACTCTTCGCCGTACGGGCCCGGAGCCCCTCCCGGCAGGACGTCCTCCGGCACCCCCAGTGCCCGCCCGACCGACGCGGCCAGGGCCGTGGGCCCGCCTCGTCCGTCGGCCATGCGCAGCACCACCCGTGCCGCCTCGCGCCCGATCCAGAAGCCGCTGCCGTCGTCCCCGAGCAGCCAGCCGTCGCCGCCGGCGGTCGTCGTGCACGCGCGCGCGGTGATCCGCGCCGCGACCGCGCCGGTGCCGGCCACCAGGGCGAGGCCGTCGGCGGGGTGGCCGGGCGCGGAGGCGAACGCGGCCTCGATGTCGCTGTGGATCTCGACCGAGGCGGCGCCGATGCCCAGCCGGCTCAGCGCGACGGTGAGCGCGGCGTGCGCCTTGACCCGGCCCGGCTCGTCCGGAGCGGTGCGCGAGGCGCCCGCGAACCCGCCCGCCACGGCCACGACACGGCTGCGCAGCCCTTCCGGCACGGCGTGCCCGAGGGCCTCGACGAGGTGCTCGGTGAGCTGCGGGCCGGGGACGGTCAGGGCGTTGCCCGGCCCGCCGACGCCCTCGCCCTCGGGATCGCCGGCGCGCACGGGTGCCAGCACGGCGCGGGTGCGGGTGCCTCCGGCGTCCAGGCCGACGACGTACGCCGAGGCCGGCGAGGTTGCCGAGGTTTGGTTCAAATCACTATTCATTGTCGACCATGGTGGTTGATACATTCGCGACGGGCAAGAGCCAAACTGCGAGCCAGAGCCGAACCCGGACCTGGCCGGACCCGAGGAGGATCCCATCCACCCGCTCCGCTTCGGCGTCAACTACACGCCCGTCTCGTGCGGCGCGGCCTACCGCGCGCTCACCGTCGCCGACACTCTGCAGAACCGGTCCACCGCGACCGAGCGCGGCGAGCACGTCTCCGGTGACGCCGTCAGCGACATGATCCGCGGCCGCGCCTTCGCCGCCGACTTGCCCAACTGGCGGGAGATCACCGCGCAGCGGGAGTACCTGGACCGGGCGCAGTCCCGCGCCGAGAACCCGTGGCTCAAGGTGCAGGCCAAGCGCCGGGGCGACGGCTAGCCTCTCAACTGGTCGCTTGTGAGAATCCGTCCGGTCCGCCTTGGCCGTTGGGAATCCATCCGCCCAGTCGGGCTCTCTCCCGGAGTATGGGCCCACCGGCACATGGCCGCTTTCCGCCGCAGGCGCGCTTGAGATGGTTGTTGATCTACGGGCCGCTTCCAGGTCCCACAGGTTCGGGCCGTGCTCGGAGATGCCGAGGGGCCCCGGCGGCGTGACAGAGGGGCCCGTCCGGGTGGACGAGCCCCTTGCGTTGGCCGGGCTGGGCTATCGGGACTGGATCAACCGGATCACGTAGCCGATTACGAGGGTCGTGAGAGCGGTTCGCCCACCTCACCGAGCTACGGCGCAGGGTCACGGCTGCGCGGACGCCGGCGCCTCGTCGATCAGGTCCTGCAAAGCGTCCCGCCCCTGCTGGTTCGCGTCCTGTAGCGCCTTCATGTAATCGTCCGCCGATAGGTCCGCGCACTCCGGTGCGCTGGAGTCCGAACCGGCGGCGATCGCGTCGGTGCAAGCCTTGATCCGATCCGCCGCCGACAGTTCCACTGGGGCGCCGGACGTGGCGGCCAGCGTCGACTTCGCGGGCTCGGGCTTGTCGCTGTCGGAGATGGAGCAGCCCGCGAGTGCGGGGCAGGCTGCAGTGAACAGGATGGCGGTGGTGCGGCGGCGCATGAATCCCCCCGAAGTGGATCATGCTCTGTCAAGGCATCATCAGCCCATGAAGTCACAGCGTGAAGACCATACGATCCATTCGTGATCGAACGCGGGATCCGGCCCTCACCGCCGCGCCATTGTGGCTCTGGCCTGCTGCCATGACACCGCCCGCGACACCGGCCGCCCTCCGCCAACTCCACACCACCCTGCGGTGGCCCCTCGCCGCCCGCGAGATCAACACCGGGGAGAAGCGGGCCGCGAACCTACCGGCGGAGGCTGTGCGGAGCCTGTCGACGTTGTTCCGGAACGACGTCCTCGGCCGCCCGGACCAGCCCGGCACGGTGCTCGCCCGTAACGCCGCAGGGGCGTACCGCACCCGTCCGCCCTACGGGAAGCCGCTCACCTCGGCGTCGCAGCGGTACCTCATGGACGGCATCGTCGACCTCAACCGAGCCTCCGGCCGACGGCCGTTCTGGTGGGAGGTCCCCGGAGCCCGCCCCCTGGTCCAAGCACACCCGCGTCCCGCTCGACCCGGGCCAGCACATAGCACTCCGCCGCGCCCTCACCACACCCGTCACCCCTCGACGCGAACCGTACCGACTGCGGCTCCTGACCGCGCTGGAGGTGCTGTGGTCCACCCACGTCACCCGGGAGGGCTTGGTCGCCGCAGACACCACCCACCTCTCCCCCGACCTGTCCACGATCGAGCTGACCGTGAACCCGCCCGACCGTACCGAGGCCACCGTGCAGACGTTCCCGCTCCCGGCGCGCGCCTGGGCCGCGCTGCGGCTGTGGCTCCCCGTGCAGCTGGCCCGGGCCGCGGCGTACGCCGACACGCTCGAGGCCGCCGGGTTCACCGTCAAACGCAAGACGGTGCCCACCGGGCCGATCCTGCTCACGGGATCACCTCACCGCGAACGAGGGCTGGTTGTGCACGCCGGACGAGGACTTGTGCCCGAGCTGCGTCGCCAAGGCTGTCGCGCCCCAGGCTAACGAGGCGGCCAACCGTGGCTAGTTGGGGGGCACCGCATCTTCCCCCATGTCCGCGGAGCGCCTCACGTTTGCGATTGGGCCGAGCCGCCAGAGGACGCGTGATGCGCTGCGGTAACGATCCGCGGGCCCGGCTCACTGACGGGGACCGGGCGGCCGTCGCCGCGTTCCGGGCGTACCTCGCCGGGAAGGCGGTGGCCGAGGACCGGCACCCGTGGGGGCAGCACCTGGACGGGGGCGGAGGCGGTGCACGGCGTGCGGGATTCTCGCCACCCGGCGGCGGCGTGACAACGCGCAGCCCGGGCTCAGGGCGTGGACGGAGTGGCTGGCGCCGGACGCGGCCGTAGTCGTGGCGAGCGACGATCTCCAGGCAGATGGGATCTGTCCGCCACGGGACGCCGTGCGCTGCTCACCTTTGGTGCACGGATTCCTTGGCGAACCAGGCCCAGTTGAGGTGACAACAAAGTGCCGAGTCGACATGGCACGAGCGAGGAGGCATGGTGGACTGACAGGGGCAAATGGGACGTCAGGGACTCACGGGCTGGATGCCCGCCTCCGCTCAGTGCCACGACCATCCGCTCACGGATTTCTGGGCTCATGGCGCTGGGATATGACAGCACCCTCGCGTGAGGGCACGGCATCGTCCTGCTGAGCCCTGATCGAAGGCAAGGAGATGACATGACCCGCAGAATCACCACGCTGGCAGCAGTCCACGGCATGGACTACGAAGTCTTCGGCGCCAACGAACACGGATCTGGAGTCCGAAACGGAGTGGACTTCTTCCAGGATGGAGAAGGCTACCGCCGCTTCTTCGACAGCGAACTGCGCTGGGGCGGGGAATGCCGTGGCGAGGTCCACCTGGACGGACTCGTGCAGAACAATGAACTGTTCGTCAAGGGGGAAGCACTCCTGTACGAGGGTACGAGCGAGGACACGGGGGACCTCGACGGTAGGGAGGAACTGAGTTTCTCCGTGCCGAAGGGCGCAACTGTCCAGCGGGCAGCGCACGTTACGAACACAGACGAAAGCAGCGAGGACTACGTCCACTGGGACCTCACGATTTCGAACAACATCGTCGAGTGACGGGTCCACGCACCGCACCGGCGGCTGTATGCCACCGGTGCGGCAACGGCAGAGGCCCGGACTAGTAGTCCGGGCCTCTGCCGTTGCCGGGGTTCAGTTGGGCAGTTCGCCCGTCCGCAGGAGGCGGATGTACCGGAGGAAGTCCTGGGGCGGGTCCGTCAGCTTGCAGGTGGCTCACAATGCCCGGAGAGCCGGCCATGTCGTGCCCGCCGCCGGTGGAGGCGCCGTGTCCGTGGGTGGATGGTGCGATGCGGTTCGAAGGCGCCAAGGGTGACGTGCAGCTGGCGACGGCGCTGACGTGGCCCAGTGCCGACATGCCTGCTCCTGAAGTTCCGCGTCGGATGCGCCACGCGTAGAACTTTCGAGGGTGATGGCCTTCACGCCGCGGCGGGTGGCAAGGGACACGACCGATGCAAGGCTGGACTCACCGTGGGAGTCCAGCGGATGGCCGGCGGTCATGAATGGTGGCGACGGCGAGTCCTGCAAGGAGTGCCGGGAACAGACCCGGCATGCGGACGACTGTAGAGCCGTCTCACGGCAACGCAACACCCCTCCAGAGCATCCGGCGCCCAGGCAGCCGGCGCCGGAAGCCGAACAGCGGCCCAGGCCGACAGTGCGCCATCGCGAGCGACAGCCTCAGGCACCCGCAGCAGCTACTCAACCGCGCCCTAGTGCTGCTCTGCGGAAGTTCGTGGAGGGGGTCAGGCTGTCTTGAGTGGGGTGCCGTCGTAGGTCCAGCGGTAGGGCCTGGCGGTCTCGTTGTGGGTGATGACGTACCTGCGCATCTTCTCGATGAGATCGTCGCGGCTGGCGAAGTCGCCGTACCGCAGGACCCGGCGGGTCAGCGCGGAGAAGAACAGCTCGACCTGGTTGATCCAGGAGGCGTGCGGCGGTGTCCAGTGCACGTGCCAGCGCGGATGAGCGGCGAGCCATGTCTTGGTGTGCTTGGCCGTGTGCGAGGAGCCATTGTCGAGTACGACGTGGATCCCCTTGTCTCTGGGGAGCAGGGCGTTGAGCCGGTCGAGGAAGGCGGTGAAGGTGGCCGCTTTGTTGCGTGTGATGATCTCGATCAGGGCCTCGCCGCTGATCACGTCCAGGGCGGCGATCAGTGAAGCGGTGCCGTGGCGGCGGTACTCGAATTCCTGCCGCGCCGCCTGCCCGGGACGGGCGGGCCGCCCCGGATGGTGACAGGAGCGGGCCTGGATCGCGGTCTTCTCGTCGATCGACAGCACGACGGCGTCCTTGGGCGGGTTGCGGTACAGATCGCAGATGTTCTTGATCCGGGCCCAGAAGTCCGGCGTGTCGCGGCGGGCGAGCCAGCCGCGGACTTTGTGCGGTTTGAGATCCAACCCGGCAAGGATCCGTCCGACTTGAGAGGCGGAGATCGGGGCGGAGACAGTCCGGGCGACCTGCGCGGCGACGGTCCGGTGCGACCAGGTCGCCTCCGGATGGGGCGGGGTGCTGGTTGCCGTGGCCACAACCGCCACCCGTACCTCGGGACCATAGGAGCGGGGCCTCCCCGAACGCCGCGCGTCCTGCAGCCCGTCCAGGCCGCCGGTGGCGAACCGGCCCCGCCACTTGCGCACGGTATTCACGTTGAGGTTCAGTTCACGCGCGATGCGGCCGTTACCGCACCCGGCCCCGGCCGCCGGCACAATCCTTGCCCGTAGCACCTGGCGGACCTGTGCGGTGGCCGAGGACGCCAGCTGCTCAAGCCGCCTCCGCGTTGCCTCGTCGAGCACTACCGGAACCGCCGCCAACGCATGAGCCATCCCACCCATAACAGACGATCATGGCGGGTGGGCGCGGTGCCCGGCAGGGTCGGGTCCTTGCCGAATAACCTGCCGGAATCGATTCAGGTCTCCCCGCGTCAGCGTCTCAACGACCACACCCGCACCCACTGGCCCCAGCTGGCGGAGGTGACTGTCCGCCACCGGGCCGGATTCGAGTACATGGCCGGCGACTTGAAGGTGGGCGAGCCTCGGGGCCTTTCCCTGAACCGTGGACACTGGCCCCAAGCATTGGGGGGGCGTGCGCTCCACTCGGGTTGTCTTGAGCCTGGAGTCAGTGGCCGAGATGCAGGGGTGAGGGTGGCGTGAAAGGCTACATATACCCGGATTCCATCCTCTCGATTCGATTCGGCACGGGACAACTGCGCACTCATCTCACCGGTGTGACGACAGACATGCACGCGGCGAGCTCTCTGTCTCCGGCGCCGCTCTCAACCCGTTTTCCAGAAATGAGCTGGATTGTTGGCTCGCTGGAGTTCTGATCAGGAAGCCAGAAGAAGGAGTCTTGCCATGTCCGAGCAGGAATCGATGATCCCGAACCTGGCGCCGCCGGTGACCAGGACAACGGCCGGTGCAACCAACGCGAACACCGACGGAGCCGAACTCTCACAGTTCACGTACGACGCCATCAACTTCCCCCCATTTGCTGGGGATGACGCCGAGTAGCGGATCGATCGGCAGAAGTGCCGGGCCAGCGCGTTCATGCGCCGGTCCGGCCTGCCACGTCGGTGGGCGAACGGGCCTTGGGGCAGGCCCCCTTACAGGGGTGACCCACACCGGCCCACAAACAGGCTGTGCGTTGTCAGTCGTCAATGCCCTTAATTCTGCGGCCAGTTCGAGGCGGGGTTCATACATGGATCAACGAGCCGCGAGGCCGACAGTGACACGAACCCGGTCATGAGTACTTGATGGGCGGGGCGGGGCAAGAGCTCCTGTTCTCCCAGGGCACAGACCCCAGCCAGGGTATTTGGGTGGCTGCATGCTCCATTCGAGTTGTCCTGAGCCCGGCGTCAGTGGCCGATGTGTGGGAGTGAGGAAGGTATGCAACGCTGGCAATACGGATTCCCTCGATTCGGCACCGGACGGCTGCCCACTCATCTCATCGGCGTGACGGAAGTCGAGCGCGGCGCGGGAGCAGAGTTCTCCGTTGCTGGTATCGGCCCCATCCATTTGCCAGAACGAGCCGAATAGTTGAACTCACCGGAGTTCTGGCAGGGAAAGCAGCTAAAGAAAGGTGTTGTCATGCCTGAGCAGGAACAGATGACTCCGAACCTGGCGCCGCCGGTGACCAGGACAACGGTCGGCGCAACCAACGAAAACAACGACGGAGCCGAACTCTCAGTGGCCGTCACGGGGGGCCCCTACCCCCCGTTTGCCGGGGATGACGCCGAGTAGCGGATTGATCGGCAGGAGTGCCGGGCCGGTGCGTTCATGCGCCGGTCCGGTATGCCGCGTCGGTGGGCGGACGTTGTTGAGGGGATGAGTTGCCTGGTGTGTGAGGTGCCCGCGATTGCGGGTCTGGCTGATCTGTGGGGCCAGACGTTGGGTGATGAGCGGATCGGTGTGGCTGTTATCGATGGTCCGGTCGATCTGTCTCATCCGGTGTTTGATGGCGCGCAGCTCTCCCGTCTGGACGGGATCTGGCCCGAAGAGGAGTTCGACGGGCCAAAGGCATCTCATGGGACGCAGGTGGCCAGTGTGTTGTTTGGGCAGCATGAGGGCCCGGTACCCGGGGTGGCTCCGAAATGTTGGGGTGTGAGCATTCCGGCGTTTTCCGATAGTCGAGGGTCGACCTCGCAGTTGGATTTGGCCCGGGGGATTGAGGCGGCGGTGGAGGCCGGCGTCCATGTGATCAATCTGAGCGGTGGACAGCTGAGCCCGTCGGGTGAGGCCGATGACCTGCTGGACAGGGCGGCGCGGTTGTGTGAGGAGCGCAACGTGCTGCTGGTGGCGGCGGTGGGCAATGACGGGTGTTTCTGTCATCACGTTCCGGCCTGTCTGCCCTCCGTGCTGGCGGCCGGAGCTCTTGATGATGTGGGCGATCCGCTGGAGTCCAACAATTGGGGTCAGGCGTATCAGCAGCAGGCAATTTTGGCCCCGGGGGCGAATGTCCTTGGCGCGGTGCCGGGTTCGGGCACGGCCAGGGCCAGCGGAAGCAGCTTCGCGGCGCCCATCGTCTCGGGAGTGGCCGCGCTGTTGCTGAGCCTGCAGCTGGGCGCGGGCCGGGAACCGGACCCGCGGCGGGTGCGGCAGGTGCTGCTGGACAGCGCGGATGCCTGCCAGTGGGCCGATCCCAGTGCGTGTATGCGTTTTTTGGCGGGGAAACTCAACATCAAGAAAGCGGTGTATGCCATGCCCGAAGCGGGCGACGTGACCACGAGTGAATCGGTCGAGCTTTCTGCCGGCGGGTGCAGTTGTGGAGGTGAGGTCAGCGACGCCCCACCTGCGGTTCCGGTAAGCCGTGCACCTGTATCCATGTCCGAGGTAGCCGCCGCTGTCGAGGTGGTGCCTGCCGCCGGGGTGATGGGTGCTGCCGGGGTGGTGGCCTCGGGTGCCGACGGCCCGACGTGGAGTCCGCTGGCGTACACGCTGGGCACCTTGGGTTACGACTTCGGCACCGAGGCGCGGCGGGACAGTTTCAAGCAGCTGATGACTGCCGTGTCCGTCGGCGGTACGGCGGTGCCGGCCAATCCGTATGACTCCCGGCAGATGGTGGACCATCTCAGGCTGCATCCCTCCGAGGCCACCTCGCTGATCTGGACGCTCAACCTGGAACTCACGCCGGTCTACGCCATCGAAAGCAACAGCCCGTATGCGGCAGGCGTCTACGAGTTGCTCACTAATCTGCTGGCGGGGGAGGCCGCTGCCGAGGACGACGAGGACTACATCGAACGGGTCAGCGTTCCCGGGCGGCTGACGGGTCGCACCGTCAAGCTCTTCTCCGGCCAGGTCGTCCCGGTCATCGAAGTCACCGCCCCACGAGGCCTGTACGGCTGGAACATCAACGCCTTGATGACCGCGGCACTCGAGGCCGCCCGCCGTCACCCCACCGGTGAGACTGATGAGGCCCTCACCGGCCGGTTCCGGGAGTTCCTGGCCCGGATCTACTACGACCTGCGCAACCTGGGCACCACCTCCGCCGACCGGGCGCTGAACTTCGCCGCCACCAACGCCTTCCAGGCCGCCGACACCTTCGCCTCCGCCGTCGCCGACGGCATGACCCTGGACACCATCGACGTCGAGAAGAGCCCCTTCGGCCGGATCGACAGCGATTGCTGGGACGTCAAACTCCGCTTCTTCGACCCGGAGAACAGCCGCCGCGCCCGCAAGGTCTACCGCTTCACCATCGACGTCAGCGACCTCATCCCGGTCACCCTCGGCACCGTACGCACCTGGTCAGAACGATAAGGAAGGTGAGGGCCATGACAGGTCATCAGCCCAGGCAGGCTCCGCCGGTGCGCCGGCCTGAACTGGTCCGCCCGCACGAGCTGGTCGACGTCGTACACGGGTCACCCGCGCATCTCGTCAAGATCCGCATGGATTTGATGCACGGCGCGAACTTCAACGATCCCCAGCATTTCACGTGGCCTGGATATGCCCGGATGAAGGTGTCCAGCCATGGCTAAGAAACCCGCGACGGCGAAGACCGCAGCGAAGAAGACCGCAGCGAAGAAGACTGCTGTGAAGACGAGCACGGCGAAAAGAGCGGAAAGCAAACCTGCTCCCGAATGGAATCCGGTCATCCCGGAGTGTGGTCTGTTCACCGGGTTGGTCGACTACGGCATGTGGGTGCAGATGTTCCAGGACCGGCCCGAAGAGCCGTCGACCGGTTTTCGGCGAGGCCGCATCTGGGTCTGACCACTCCCTTCCCACCGGTGAGGGCTGCCCCGCAGCCCTCACCGACCATGTTCGTGACCGGCAGCGAAGGAAATCGCCGTGCCTGACCTTGCGTCCATCCCCGGCCTTGCCCAGCTGTGGGAGCGGACCCTGGGTGATCCCAGAGTCCGCATCGCCGTGCTCGACGGCCCCGTCGAAGTCACCCACCCGTGCTTTGACGGGGCAGACCTCACCGTGCTCGAACCGGGCTGGCTACCCGACGAAGAGGACGAGGGCGCGGGCGAGGACGGATTTGCTGAGCATGGGACGCACATCGCCAGTGTGATCTTCGGCCAGCACGGCAGCCCGGTGATGGGGATCGCGCCCCGGTGTTCCGGGGTGATCGTGCCGTGTCTGCGGGACCAGGCCACCTCGTCGGATCCGGTCAGTCTGACCCGTGGCATTGAGGCGGCAGTGGACGCCGCCGCCGGCATCATCCACATCGCCTGCTGCATGCCGACCGCCTCCGACGACGCCGACGGCATGCTGAAGCGGGCAATCACGCGCGCCACCGACGCCGGGGTGCTGATCGTGGCGCCCTCGGGAAACGACCGTGGAGAGTGCCGGTGCATCCCCGCCGCGCTGCCGCAGGTCCTGGCCGTCGGCGCCTGCGACGACGACGGCACGATGTTCAAGTTCAGCAACTTCGGCCCGCAGTACAGTGACCACGGCATCGTCGCTCCCGGCGGCAACATCCACGGCGCGGCCCCCGGCGGTAAAACCGCAATTCACAAAGGCACCAGCTGCGCGGCACCCATCATCACCGGCGTCGCCGCACTGATGCTCAGTCTGCAACGCCAAAACGGCATGCCACCCAACCCCGCAGCAGTGCGCGCCGCGCTACTGGAAAGCGCCCGCCCCTGCCAGCCCGAAGACGCACACGACGAACCCACCCGCTGCCTGGCCGGCAAACTGGACATCACCGGCACGACCACCATCCTCTTCGACCAACCCCCACCTGCGGTTCCGGCAAGCCGTGCACCTGTATCCGTCTCCGAGGTAGCCGCCTCAACCGAGCTGGCGGCTGCTGACACGGGAGTAGTGACATCGGGTGCCGGCAGCCCGGCGTGGAGTCCCCTGGCCTATGTGCTGGGCACCCTGGGCTATGACTTCGGCACCGAGGCGCGGCGCGACAGTTTCAAGCAGCTGATGACCGCCGTGTCCTCCGGCAGAACGGCGGTGCCGGCCAACCCGTACGATTCCCAGCAGATGGTCGACCACCTCAACCTGCACCCCTCCGAAGCCACGTCACTGATCTGGACGCTCAACCTGGAACTCACCCCGGTCTACGCCATCGAAAGCAACAGCCCGTACGCGGCAGGCGTCTACGAAAGACTCACCCGACTCCTGGCCGGACAGATCGCTGCCGAGGACGACGAGGACCACATCGAACGGATCAGCGTTCCCGGGCGTCTGACGGGTCGCACCGTCAAGCTCTTCTCCGGCCAGGTCGTCCCGGTCATCGAAGTCGCCGCCCCACGAGGCATGTACGGCTGGAACACCAACACACTCGCGGCCGCGGCCCTCGAGGCCGCCCGCCGTCACCCCACCAAGCAGACCGATGAGGCCCTCACCGGCCGGTTCCGGGAGTTCCTGGCCCGGATCTACTACGACCTGCGCAACCTGGGCACCACCTCCGCCGACCGGGCGCTGAACTTCGCCGCCACCAACGCCTTCCAGGCCGCCGACACCTTCGCCTCCGCCGTCGCCGACGGCATGACCCTGGACACCATCGACGTCGAAAAGAGCCCCTTCTGCCGCCTCAACAGCGATTGCTGGGACGTCAAACTCCGCTTCTTCGACCCGGAGAACAGCCGCCGCGCCCGCAAGGTTCACCGCTTCACCATCGACGTCAGCGACCTCATCCCAGTCACCCTCGGCACCGTACGCACCTGGTCCGAACGATAGAATGTGCTCGACAACGGCTCCTCGCACACGGCCAAGCACACCAAGACATGGCTCGCCGCTCATCCGCGCTGGCACGTGCACTGGACACCGCCGCACACCTCCTGGATCAACCAGGTCGAGCTGTTCTTCTCCGCGCTGACCCGCCGGGTCCTGCGGTACGGCGACTTCGCCAGCCGCGACGATCTCATCGAGAAGATGCGCAGGTACGTCATCACCCACAACGAGACCGCCAAGCCCTACCGCTGGACCTCCGACGGCACCCCACTCAAGACAGCCTGACCCCCTCCACGAACTTCCGCAGAGCAGCACTAGTCCTGGAGGAGCCACCGGACGCCTCCGGCGATGAGCACCAGGGAACCCAGCACGACGGCCAGCCGGAGGAACCCCACACGCCGGCGCACCGGCGGCCCGGCCGGCTCCCGCGGGCCGCCGCCATAGCGCCGAATCTCCACTTCCCGATTCGCCTCGACAGGGCTCGGCGGGTACCGGCCCGGGCGCTGAGACGGGCCCGAGGGCGGCCCCGTGACCCTGGTCGGAGAAGTTGTGGGCGGGACCGGGGGCGGCGCGGCTCTTTCGATGACGGGAACTCCGGGTCCTCCCATGCCCAGGTCTCCGAGCCTTCGGTGCCCTGCCGGGCACGTTGCAGAGCACCGTAGCCCTCACGACGCCAGCGGATCCCAGCGACATCTGTGAACTCGATGGTGATCTGCCCAGAGTGTTCGTCCGGGATCCGAGTAGGCGGCAGCCGGAGGTACTCATAACCGGTGCCGACGTGGGGCAATTCGCGGATCACTTCGCCGCAGCGGAACACGCGTACGTCCCGGATCGATTGGTTGAACCCGTTGTGGATCACGATCTGCGGGACGACCCAGCTGTCGTCCAGAGCGGACGGGGTCTGCGCGATGTGCCCGCTGATCATGGATGCCTGAAGCCGTTCCCGCTCCCGTCGGGCTCCCGCTTCCCGCTCCTGCTCCCGCTCGCGCTCGATGCTCCGCAACTCCTCCGCGCGGCGCGCGCTCTCCTGCGCCTCCTGCCGGACCTTCTGCCGGTGCCCGGCGTAACTCAGCACCAGACCCGCGAGACCGATCAGCGTGCTGAACACGGCAACAAGGTTCTGCACCATGCCCGGGCTCTGCTCGACCGGCCCCCGTCATGTCAGCTCGCAACCCCGGCCGCACGGTCAGGCCACCTCAGAAGTCACCCTGCCGCCGCTAGTCCGTGCCCTAAGGCTCGACACATGTGGTGCCGGATCGGCGCCGGGGCGACGTGGCGTACGGACGAGTTGCCGCGCATCGGGGGGGGCTCCTTCCCTGTGGGCATGCGATGGCGGGTACTGGCCCGTGATGAGCTGTTCGAGATATTGGGGGGTGTCTTCCCTGTCCTGCTGTCCTGCTGCCCTGATCTGTCGCGGCTGTCCCGCCCCTCCCCAATGTTTCAGCCAGCGGCTAGAGCCGCTGACAATCGAGGTTCACGGGTGGCCGAGGGCGCACTCGGCGTACGGCCTGCCTGCTCGGAATAGGCGGGCGCCAGGGACACAGGGACACGCGAGACACCTCAGACGCTGACGCGGGCACGGGCAATACGCGGGCAGGCAACGCCCACCGAAGGGTTTGATTCAAACCACCAATTCAATAGCAAGGGTGGTGGTTGATACATTCATACTGGACAGGTGAAGGGCTAGAGCCCACGCCCAGAGCAAGCCCGGACCCGAGGAGGATCCCATCCACCCGCTCCGCTTCGGCGTCAACTACACGCCCCGCCACGGCTGGTTCCACTCCTGGCACGACTTCGACCCGGCACGCGCGCGTGAGGACCTCGACCGGATCGCCGGCCTCGGCCTCGACCACGTCCGCGTCTTCCACCTCTGGCCGCTGCTCCAGCCGAACCGCGCCCTCGTCCGCACCGCTGCCGTGGACCAGCTGGCGCACCTCGTGGACCTGGCCGGCGAGGCCGGTCTCGACGTCATGGTGGACGGCGTCCAGGGCCACCTGTCGAGCTTCGACTTCTACCCGGAGTGGACCCGCAGCTGGCACCACCGCAACGTGTTCACGGACCCGGAGGCCATCGAAGCCCAGGCCACCCTCCTGCGCACCCTCGGCCGCGCACTCACCGGCCGCCCGAACCTCATCGGCCTCCAGCTCGGCAACGAGCTCAACAACCTGGTGGAGCACAACCCGGTGACGGCGGACGAGGTCGACCACTACCTCGACACCCTGCTGGCCGCCGCCCGGGACGGACTCGGCGCGAGCGGCGGCCTGGTCACGCACTCCGCGTACGACGCCGCCTGGTACGGCGACGACCACCCCTTCACCCCGGAGGCCTCCGCCCGCAAGGGCGACCTGACCACCGTCCACCCCTGGGTGTTCTCCGGCGACTGCGCCCGCCGCTACGGCCCCCGCTCCCCGCAGGTCCGGCACCTCGCCGAGTACGGCACCGAGCTCGCCAAGGCGTACGCCACCGACCCCGCCCGCCCCGTCTGGGTCCAGGAGACGGGCGCGCCCGAGCCGCACATCCCGGCCGCCGACGCCCCGGAGTTCGCGCGGGCGACCGTACGGAACGCGGCCGGGTGCGCGGGGCTGTGGGGGGTCACGTGGTGGTGCTCGCACGACGTGGACCGGTCACTGGCCGACTTCCCGGAGCTGGAGTACACCCTGGGCCTGTTCGACCCCTCCGGCCGCCCCAAGCCGATCGCCGAGGCACTCGCCGAGACCGTCACGGAACTGCGCCAAGGCCCTCGGCCCGCACAGCCGCGCCGCACGGCCCTGGTCCTGGACTGCACGCCGGACACGCGGTCGGTGTCCGGACCGGGCGGCGCGTACTTCGAGGCGTGGATGCGGATGCGGACGGAAGGCGTTCGCCCGGCGGTGGTCCTCGCCGCGCGGGCAAAGGACGCGGAGCACCTGGCGGCGCGGGGCATCGAGGAGGTCGTACGGCCGTCCTGAGTGATGTGAGACCGGCGGGCGCGCCTCAGCCGTCGGCGACGCCCGCCAGCACCTCGGCGACCGCCCGCAGGTTCGCCCGCCCCCGCCCGTACGAGCACAGCGCGCCGCCCTCCGGCAGCCCCGTGTCCACCCGTACCGCGTCCGGCCGCCGGGCCAACAGGGCCTCCCGCAACCGCAGTTGCCAGGGATGCAGCCCGGCGTCGCAGGTGGCGACGGCCAGGGGCGCGTCGCCGCAGCAGCGCAGCATCCCGTCGACGAGCTCGGCCGGATCCGCCGGTTCACCGGTGACCGAGGTGCCCGTCGCCGTGGGGTCGACGGCGCGCACCTCGGTCAGCAGGTCCTCGCCGCCCCAGTTGAGCGCGGGGTGCGGCGGCGGGAAGAGGTCGACGACATGGGCCCCGCGCACGGCGGGCGGTACGCTCCGGCCGCGGACGGCCCGGCGCGCGGCCGCGAGACCGGCCTCCACGTCCCAGTCGGCGACCACGAGGGGCGGGGTCGCATAGCGCGCGGCGAGCCGCCGTACCCGCCCCGCGGCCTCCTCGACGCGCTCCTGAGCCAGCACGCCGGTGCGCAGTGCGTCGAGCACCGCGTCCCGGCAGGCCAGGGTGACGTCCAAGTCCCCTACGGCGACGATGACCTGGTCCGCGCCCGCCGCGAGCGCGATGCGCGCGCCGACCGCCTCGCCGTACTCCTCGGCGATCGCCTTCATCTCCAGCGCGTCGCTGACGAGGACGCCGTCGAAGCCGAGGTCGTGGCGGAGCAGGTCGCCCAGGATGCGGCGGCTGAGGGTGGCGGGGCGGCCCGGGTCCAGCGCCGGGAAGACGACATGGGCGCTCATCAGCATCGGCACGCCCGCGGCGACGGCCGCGCGGAACGGTTCGAGGTCGGCGTGGAGTTCGTCGTACGGCCTCGGGTCGACCGCCATGCCGTGGTGGCTGTCGGTGACGGTGCCGCCGTGGCCGGGGAAGTGCTTGGCGCAGGAGGCGATGCCGCGCGCCTCGGTGGCGGTGATCCAGGCGCGCAGATGGCGGGCGGCGAGTTCGGGGTCGGCGCCGAAGGAGCGGGTGCGCACGATCGGGTTGTCCGGCCGATGCTGGAGGTCGGCCACGGGGGCGTAGGAGGCGGTGATGCCGAGGGTGGCCAGGTGCCCGGCCAGCGCGTCGGCGCAGCGGGCGGTCAGGGCGGTGTCGTCGACGACGCCGAGGGCGTAGGAGCCGGGGACGTCGGGGGCGCCGGCGCTCACCAGGTGGCCGATGCCGCCGCCCTCGTTGTCGATGGCGACGAGGAGGTCCGGGCGGATGGCCCGCAGCTCGTCCGTGAGGCGGCGCACCTGCTGCGCGTCGCGGATGTTGCGGGTGAAGAGGATGACCCCGCCGAGGCCGCGGTCGATGAGCTCCTTGAGCGTGTCCGGCACGCTCGTGGCCCCGTCGAACCCGGCGACGAGGCAGCGGTGGGCGGCTTCGTCCAGGTCGACGGGGAGTGCGGTCGACCCGGGCGATATGTGCTCGAAGTGGCTCACCCCGGCAATACTCTGGCTCGACCAGCCGAAAGTCAACCTTCCAGTGGCTGGCTGATTCAGCGACGCCCCCCTCGCGGCGAGTTGCCCGGCACTCATGACCGCGGAGCGGTTGTCGACCATGGGCGAGGGCGCCCCGGGGCACTTTCGGATCGGACTCGCCCTCGCCCTCGGTCTGCCGCGCGCCGCCTGCGGCGCCCCACGGCGATCATCCCGGCGCTGACGTCAGCCTCCATCGGCGTGCAGCCCAGCAGCAGAGCACCGGGCTTGAGACCCGGAGGGCGCAGGGGCGGAACCTGCCACGCCGGCTTGTGAACGACAGCCCGGGGCGGCCGTACCGCCGACGATTCGGCAGGTGGCCGAGTCCGCCCTGAGCGCACCGATCGGCACGCTCGTGCAGCAGGGCGTCGTCCCCTCCGCCGAGGTACTGGCCGAACTGGCCGAACCGGTACTGCAGTTGGTGGCCGCCAGCACCGCGCGGGCGTACGGCGACGAGACGCTGCGGGCACTGAGGGCCGCGAACTACCGGGCGTTCCGCAACCGCCTTTCGCGGCTTCTGCTCAACCTGGAACGGCAGGTGCGCGTCGAGGAACTGCCCTGGGTGCGGGCGGTGTCCCCTTCGATGCCGACGGCACGGCGGCCGACGGCCGAGCCCGCCGCTTCCTGGGGTGGAGCACGGGCGGCACTGGACGCGGTGAGGGCGGGAGCGGGGACCGGGCGCCGGTGCGCGGTCCCCGGTCGCGTCGCTCGCCCGCCGACCCCGCTTCGGCTTGCGGACACCACGGCGTCACACCGGGCGGGCACGTTTTCGGCGTCCCCTCCTGCCTCGCCCTCTAGCCGTCGCCCCGCGTCCGCGCGGAGGTGACGCGGAAGGACGACCGCGCCGTGTCCTCGCTCCCGCTCACCGATCTCCCCGGACCGCTGCCCACCCGCCCCGCCCCCGCCCGCTCCCCCTTCTCCCCCGCACGCCTCACCCGCCACGCACTGACCCTGCTCCCGGTCCTGCTGATCGGGGCGTGGGCGGCGGCCGACTGGCGCACCTTCGTCGACGGCGCCGCCCGGCTCGCCTCCGCCGACCCGTGGTGGCTGCTCGCCGGTCTCTTCTTCACCTGCATGGGCTGGGTGGCCGCCGCGTGCGTCCGCCAGGGGGCCATGCCGGAACGGCTCCCGCCGGGCCTGCTGCTCGCGTCGCAGTTCGCGGCCGGCGCCGCGAACCAGGTGCTGCCGGCGAGCATCGGCGCCCATGCCGTCACCCTGCGCTTCCTGCACAACCGCGGCATACCGCTGGCCCGAGCCACCGCCTCACTCGCCCTGTACTCGCTGGTCAAACCGATCGCGAAGACAGCGGTGCTGCTCGGCTTCCTCGTGGCCTTCCCCGAACTGCTGCACCTGGGCGAACTCGTCCCGGACGAGCGCACGTTGCTCCTGGTGGCCGCGGGCGTCACGGTCGCCCTCGCCGCCGCGGGCGCCCTCGCGGCAGCCGTACGGCCACTGCGCCGCCCCCTCGTCCGCTGCGTACGCACCGCCCTGACCGACGCGCGGATCCTGCACACCCGTCCCAGCCGCGTCCTCGCCCTGTGGGGCGGGGCCGCCGCCACCCCGCTGCTCCAGGCGAGCGTGATCGCCTCGGTCGGCTCGGCGCTCGGCCTGCCGCTGTCCTGGACGCAGGTGACCCTGTCCCTCCTGCTCGCCAGCACCGCGGTGGGCGCCGTACCCGCGCCGGGCGGCATCGGCCCCGTGGACGCGGCGCTGGTGTTCACGATGGTCACCTTCGGCGCACCGATGAGCCTCTCCGCGGCCACGGTCATCGGCTACCGCGTCCTCACGGTCTGGGTCCCTCTACTGCCGGGCGCCCTCGTGCTCTCGATCCTGGTCCAGCGCAAGATCCTCTGATCCGCCGAACCTCGGCCGCCCCTTTGAGTAGACGCAACGCCTGGTCCCACGAGTCGTCGCCCCGGGCTTCCTGACCGGCCGGGTGCCCCGCGCTACTCCTCCTGGACCCGCACCAGAGCCAGCGTGATGTTGTCGGGCCCGCCCGCGTCGATGGCGGCCTTCCACAGTTCGAAGACCGCACGGCCGTCGTCGTGCTCCCGCAGGATCTCGTCCAGTACGTCCTCCTTCACCGGGTCAGTCAGCCCGTCCGAGCAGATGAGGTAGCGCTCGCCGGGTGTGAGGGACTCGGCCATGACATGGGGCTGGACCGCGCGATAGGTGGGCGAGCCGCCCAGGCACTGAGTGACGAGGGAAGTGGTGCGCCCCGCCGGGTGCGGTGGGCTGTCGTCCACGCTCAGCTGACGCAGCCCGTCGCGGGAGACCGCGAAGACGCGGCTGTCGCCCACGTTGAACGCCAGCAGCGAGCCGGGCTGTACGACGACTCCGGCGACCGTCGTCCCCATGGCGGACAGCTCGCCTCCCTCGTCACCACCGGCCGCCTGGTACACGGCACGGTTGCAGGCGTTCAGGGCGTCACGGACGGCGACCTCGCTGCTCAGGGCGGGACCGAGCGACGCGATCCGGCGCACGACCAGGGCGCTGGCCACTTCACCGCCGGGGTGCCCGCCGAGCCCGTCGGCGACGGCCACGACCAGGGGCGTCCCCAGCGGGAAGATCAGGGTCTGCGGATTCTCGGTGACGGTGGCGCACAGCGTCCACGGCCCCGCAACGAGGCTGTCCTCGTTCCCCTCGCGCAACAGTCCGGGATGACTGATCGCACTCACAGCGACGTACGGCATGAAGTGCCACCGCCTTCCCGCACCGCCACTGACCGCCGGCGCCGGACGTCGACGTCCCTTTCGAGTCTAGGAACACCGGCATCCGGCATGCCAGCGCAGCCGGATGCCGCGCCCCGCGCGCGTCAGCCCTCGTCCGTTGTCCGGCCGGTGCCTGGCCCGGCTCACGGCCGTCAGGCGGTGGGTTGGCGTCACCCATGGTCACGAAGGGGCCACAGGCGTCGTCTCCAGCAGCTCGGCGGCCGCCCGGCGGCCGGGCTCCCCCGTCTGTTCCGCGATACGCCGGAAGGTCTTCTCCGCCGATCGGGCGGGCCAGTCGGGTGGCAGATGCCGGACGGGCAGCCGGGGATCGGTGCGGATCGTGCCGAGCCACTCGGCGACCAGGCGCAGGTGGGTGGCCAGCGGGTCGGCGGACGGATCGCCGACGCGGCTGACCCATCGGTCGTCGAAAGCGGTGTAGCGGGCGGCGATGGTCTCCAGATTCCAGGTGTCGCGGATCATCACATCGACATCGGTGGCGGCGTCGGCGCGCGCATGGAAGATCTTGACGTGGGCTGCGATGCCGAGCTCGGCGACGATCTCAGAGACGTCGACACCACCCGGCGCGATCCACAGCCCGCTGTAGAGAGGACCGAATCCGGACCAGGTGAGCCGCGAGCGCAGGTCGTGGCGCTGACGCTGCCAGGCTTCGGGCAACGAGAAGCCCAGCAGGGTCCAGGTTCCGTCCCAGTCGTCGTTGACCGCGCTGGTCTCCCAGACGCGTTTGCGGCCGTCGTAAAGGATCTGCGTCGCGTGCGGGGTCAGGCCGAAGTACATGCGGCGCCCTTGCCGCTGACGCTGCAGCAGGCCACGACCCACCATGCGGGTGAGGGTGGAGCGGACGGCCTGCTCCCCGACTCCCACGCGGCCGAGGACGTCGATGATGCTGCCCGAGTACACGCACAGCGGGCCCTCTTCCAGGACGTGGTCGCCGAAGAAGGCGAGCAACAGCGACTGGGGGCGCAGTTGCGGTCCGCCGGGCGAGTCCGGGGCGATGCCGTTGTACCCGTCGTCCACGTCGGAGTTCACCTCGGAGAGCGTCATGTCGGGAAAGGTACGGCCGCCCGCCGCGGGTACGGCGGGCGGCGTGGCGTGGTGTGGCGTGGTGTCAGGGCCGGTACCGGTCGGCGGGGTGGGACAGGTCATAGGAGCGCGGGTACGGCGCGGGCTGGTAGGACACATAACGCGCCGGCCCGGACGGATCAGCCTCCGTGGCGCGGGCGTTGAGCGTGGCAGGGTCCGTGCCCTGCCAGTGGCCCGTGGTGATGCGGGTCTCCAGGGTGTGCACAGCGGCGACCCCTTCCCCCGTGCTGAACGTGCAGTGGCCCGCGTTCTCGACGAAGGCCTGGCGCAGCAAGGGGGTGGCGCCCGCAGCGGTGACCGCACGCCGATAGGCGCTCGCCGACTGTACCGGGATGAGCCCGTCGCCCGTGGTGTGCACGGTCAGTTGCGGCTTGGCCAGCCGGCCGGTGAACGAGCTGGTGAGGGCCATCCGGTCCACGGCCTTGGTGTCGGCGGCGATCCGGGGAGCGCCGTTCAGCGTGGCGAGGTCCTTGGTCAGTGACAGACCGGCCTTGACGTAGAGCTCGCTGACCTCCTTGTAGAGGGGGGAGCGGTGAAGCATGGCGGTGTAATCGACGCCGGTGTTCCAGGACATGTTGCCCCCGACCCGGCTTTCGGCCTCCTGCCGCCAGGAGAAGGCAGGGAATTTCACCAGGCCCATGACCGCCTGGAACTGGTTGGCCTGCTGGGCGTCCCAGTCGGTCGGTCCCGGCCGGGTCTGGGAGGGATCGTTCCAGCCGGGGATGTTGTGCAGGGCGGCGGCCAGCGCGATACGGGCCCGCCCGGAGGCCGTGTCCTGCGCCCCGGCGACGGCCCCGGCCAGCGTGTCGGCCGCCTCGGCAGCGGCTGCCTGGCTCGCCAGACCGGTCAGTGGGACGTCCGCGTCCGGGGCGAGCAGTGCCTTCAATGCGAAGACCGGGTCGAGGGTGCTGTTCCAGTTGGCCACGCCGCCCTGGAGCAGGCCGCAGAGGGACAGTGATCCGCTGATGCGGTCCGGGTGACGCTCGGCGATCATCGAGGTCACGAGCCCGCCGTAGGAGGCGCCCCAGGCGATGGTGCGCCGGGCCGGGCCGAAGCGCGCGGTGAACGTGTCAAGCGTGGCCAGCTGGTCCGGCACCGCCTCACTCACCGCCCATCCGTTGCTCGCGTACGAGGAGCCGATGAGCGCGTAACCCTCCTTGAGCAGAGCGGACTTGGTGGCGTCGTCGGGGGCGTTGCGCGCCGGATTGGGCACTGCGAGCGGGGTGTAGCCGTGGCTGAAGAGCAGGACCGTGCCGTTCCAGGATTCCGGCTTGTCCATCACGTAGGTCGCGCCGGACGGCAACGTGCCTTCGACATGAGCGCTGGTATCGGCCGCCTGGGCGGACGGGGCCAGGGGGGCGGCGAGCAGCAGCGCCGCCAGGGCGACGAACGTACGTCTGCGGATGCGGGACTTCACGAGACGGACTCCTTTGTCCTGGTGAGGGTGGCGGGAGGGAGTGCGGCACAAGCAGCGACGGGGGACTGCGACCTCGGTGAGGAGCCCGGCCGGAGACCGGTGCGAAGCCATCGCGGTCTCTTTCGTCCGGGAGCATGACACCGCGAAGGTAGGCGTGTACATTGCGGCCGTCAAGAAGATGCACAACATATTCGACGGGGTGCCGCGGCGAGCCACCAGAAGACCGCCGACACCCGATCGACCTTGTGAACCTCACGCCATGGCCCCATGGAGTCATCGCAGGAGACGGCCGCCCCACCCCACGACCCGCGCCGACCGGAACAGCCGCACACCCTCCCGGAGTTCTGCGGCGCGCCCCCGTCGGCGCCTTCCCGGCAACGGCACACCATCGGCTCGACTCGCTCGAATTTCGCACCTACACCCAGAGCAGTTCTCACCCACTTCCCGTGAGGAGGAGCCCCATGCGACGACGCATTCTCGGGCTTGCGACAGCAGTGGTCACCGTCATCGGTGCGGCCGGATGTGGATCCTCGTCCGATGAGACGAGCGGTTCGTCCTCATCGGGCAGCGGCAAGACCACCGGGGTCAAGGTCGGCATCATCCCGATCGTGGATGTGGCGCCGCTCTATCTGGGCCAGAAGAAGGGCTTCTTCAGCAGCCGCGGCATCGATCTGAAGATGGAGAGCGCCCAGGGCGGCGCCGCGATCATTCCCGGTGTGGTGAGCGGACAGTTCGACTTCGGGTTCAGCAACACCACGTCGCTGATGATCGCCCAGACCAAGGGAGTTCCGGTCAAGTCCGTGGTCAACGGGGCGGCCTCCAACGGCAAGGTCGGCGGCGACGTCACAGGTGTCCTCGTCAAGAAGGACAGCCCGGCCAAGTCCGCCAAGGACCTGGTCGGCAGGACGGTGGCGGTGAACACCCTGCAGAACATCGGCGACACGACGGTCCGCGAGGCGGTGCGCAAGGCCGGCGGCGACCCCTCGAAGGTCAAGTTCGTCGAGATCCCGTTCGACCAGATGCCGGCCGCCCTCGACGGCGGCCAGGTGGACGCGGCCTGGATGGGCGAGCCGGCACAGACGATCGCCAAGGCGCAGGGCGCCCGGGTCGTGGCGTGGCCGTTCGCCGAGACCGACCCCAAGCTCACCGTGGCGACGTACTTCACCGCGACGCAGCTGACGAAGGAGAACCCCGACCTGGTGAAGAAGTTCGCCGCGGCGATGACCGAGTCACTCACGTATGCCTCCGAGCACCCGGAGGAGGCGCGGCAGATCCTCACCACCTACACCAAGATCAGCGGCGAAGTGCTGAAGAACCTGACGCTGCCCGACTGGCCCGCCCAGTACGACATGGCCTCCCTGGAGAAGCTGGCCTCGCTCGGCGAGCAGGACGGACTCTTCGGCGGCAAGAAGCCCGACCTGGAGGCGCTGTTCCAGTGACACCGTCGGCCATCCCGTCCGTGAGGACGAAGCCCGCCGGGACCGGTACCGGTCCCGGCGGGGCCCCCGCCCGGCGCGGCCCGGGCACCGCCACCGCACTGCGCGGGCTCGCCGGCCTGGTCGGCCTGGTGGCGGTCGTGGAGGTGCTGCCCCACACCGGATTCGTCTCGGCCGACTACCTTCCGCCCGCGTCGGAGATCGGCCGTACGCTGTGGCACCTGCTCGCCGAGAACGGGTTCTGGACGGCGCTCGCCGACACCCTGACCGGGTGGGGCATCGGGCTGGCCATCGCGGTCGTGGCCGGGGTGGTCGCCGGCGTGGTGATCGGCTCCGTCCCCGTACTGCGGGCGGTGACCGCCTCCACCATCGAGTTCCTGCGTCCCATCCCGTCCGTGGCGCTGATCCCGGTGGCGGTGCTGCTCTACGGCACCGACCTGGAGTCGACGCTGCTGCTGGTGGTCTACGCCTCCTTCTGGCAGGTGCTCGTCCAGGTGCTGGCCGGCACGCAGGACGTCGACCCGGTCGCGGACGACACCGCCCGCAGCTACCTGCTCGGCGGATGGGGGCGAGTGCGGTACGTCCTGTGGCCCACCGCACTGCCGTATGTGATGACGGGCGTACGGCTGGCGTCCGCGGTGGCGCTGGTCCTCGCGATCACCGCGGAACTCGTCATCGGCTCACCCGGCCTGGGCCGCGAGATCGCCGTCGCGCAGAATTCCGGCGCCGTATCACGCGTGTACGCCCTGGTGCTGGTCACCGGGCTGCTCGGCGTCGCGATCAACCTGGTGGCGCGGGCCGTCGAGCGGCGGTCGCTGCACTGGCACCAGTCTCTGCGCAGGGAGGGATGACCCGATGACCGTCCTCACAGTGGGCCGACGGGTGCTTCTCGTGCTCGGCCTTCCCGCCGTTCTGTTCGCCATGTGGTGGTTCGCCACCGCCGACAGCACCGACTTCTACGTCCCCCCGCTCTCCGTCATCCTGCAGAAGTTCGGGGAGGTCTGGGCGGGCGACCGGCTGGCGTCCGACGTCCTGCCCAGCCTCCTCCGGCTCACCGCGGGCTACCTCCTCGCCGTCGCCGTCGGCGTCGGACTCGGCCTCGTCGTCGGCACGAGCCGCGTCGTACGGGACGTCCTGGAGCCGGTGCTGGAACTCTTCCGGGCCATCCCGCCACCTGTGCTCGTACCGGTGATCATGCTGTTCGCGGGCATCGGCGACACCATGAAGATCCTGGTCATCGTCAGCGGCTGCGTCTGGCCGATCCTGCTCAACACGGTCGAGGGCGTCCGCGCCGTCGACGAGGTGCTCGGCGACACCTGCCGCTCCTACGGCATCACGGGCCCCGCCCGCCTGTGGCACCTCGTACTGCCCTCGGCCGGCCCGCAGATCGTCACGGGCATGCGGCAGTCGCTGTCGATCGGCATCATCCTCATGGTCATCAGCGAGATGTTCGCCGCCAGCAACGGCCTGGGCTTCACCATCGTGCAGTTCCAGCGCACCTTCGCCATCCCCGAGATGTGGAGCGGCGTCCTGCTGCTCGGCCTGCTCGGCTTCGCCCTGTCGCTGCTCTTCCGCCTCGCCGAGAGGCGCCTTCTGGCCTGGTACCACGGCCTGCGCCGCGCCCAGCGCAACACCTGACCGACCGTCCGGCCACGACCTTCACCACCCGTACGAAGGAGACGTCGATGCTCGACGTACGCAACCTGCAGAAGACCTACACCGGACGCAACCGCACCGTCGAGGCACTGCGCAGTCTCAGCTTCCACATCGACGCCGGTGAACTGGTCTGCCTGGTCGGCCCGTCCGGCTGCGGCAAGACCACCCTGCTGAAGTGCATGGCCGGACTGCTCACCCCCACCGGCGGCGAGGTGATGCTGGACGGCCGCCCGGTCGCCGGGCCCCCGCCCGGCATGGCCGTGGTCTTCCAGGAGTACGGCCGCTCCCTGTTCGCCTGGATGAACGTCCGCGACAACGTCGCCCTCCCCCTGCGCCGCAAGAAGCTCGGCAAGGCCCGCGAGAAGGAACTCGTCGACCACGCCCTGGAGGTGGTCGGCCTGGCCGACGCCCACCACGCCTACCCCTGGCAGCTCTCCGGCGGCATGCAACAGCGCGTCGCCATCGCCCGCGCCGTCGCCTACGAACCCAAAGTGCTGCTCATGGACGAGCCCTTCGCGGCCGTCGACGCCCAGACCCGCGCCGACCTGGAGGACCTCATCCGGCGCCTGTGGCACGAGCTGGGCGTCACCGTCCTGTTCGTCACCCACGACATCGACGAAGCCGTCTACCTCGGCCGGCGCACGATCATCCTCTCCAAGTCGCCGACCGTGGTACTGGAAGACCTCACCATCGACCTGCCCGACGAGCGCGACCAGCTGCACACCCGCTCCAGCGCGCGCTTCGCCGAACTGCGCTCGCACGTCTACGAACAGATCCAGCGCGCCAAGCATCACAGCGCAGACACACCTTCGGGCGGTGTGGCCGGGGATCTCGGCTCGGGACTCCGGTCACCGGAGAAGGGCGACGAGGTCAGAGTTGCGTGATACAACCTTGACAGTTGCTTCGTACAACTCCAGGATGGCGTCATGGCGGCTCATGACGAACCCCTCGACTTGATCCACGAGGCGATCATCCTGTTCTCCCGCAATTCCAGGGTGCGGGCGAACAGCATGTACGACGAACTGTCCTTCGTCGCGTACACGATGCTGTCCTACGTAGGCACCGTCCCTCATCCGACCGCCTCCGATCTGGCCGAGAGGTACGGCCTGGAGAAGTCCACCGTCAGCCGACAGCTGTCCCAGCTGGAAGAGGACGGCCTCCTGCACCGGGTGGCACATCCGTCGCGGCCCAGGACCAAGCTGCTGGAACTCACCGACACCGGTCGGGCCTGCCTGGCCCGCGTCAGGCAGCACCAGCGCAAGGGGCTTGAGGAGCGACTCGGCCGGTGGCCGGACGAAGACGTCGAGACGTTCAGCCGCCTGCTCTGGCGGTTCGTCACGGAACTGGACTGAACGGACGTCCGGGCCATGCCCGTCCGGCGGACGGGAACCGGGCGATCAGCGACCGGATGAGAAGACGAACGGAGGCCCGCATGCGACTCGGCGTGCACATACACCGGTTCACCCCGTGCCAAGGAGGACCGGCAGGGTTCGGTCCCGAGCCGGACATGCCGCTTCATCACCGCGACGACACGGGGCCCTCGCCGGCCCCGGAACGGCGGTGAGCGCCGTGCTGTACGCCGAGGATCTCCGCCCCGGGGCCGTGTTCGACCTGGGCAGTGCCAAGGTCTCCAAGGAGGAAATCCTCGACTTCGGCCGCCGCTTCGACCCGCTGCCTCTCCACACGGACGAGGAAGCGGCTGCCACGAGCCGCTTCGGGGGCCTCATCGCCAGCGGTTTCCACACCGCGGCGGTCCTGCAGCGCCTCCTGGTGGACGCGGTGTTCTCGCGCGCCGCCCTCATCGCCGGCCGGGAGATCGAATCCCTGCGCATGCGGGCGCCGGTCCGGCCCGGGGATGTACTGCACGGCACGCTGGAGATCGTGGAGGTCCGCCCCCGCGACGACGGCACCGCCGTCGTCCGCAGCCGGGGCACCCTCACCAACGGTTCCGGCAGCGTCGTCATGGAGGTCCGGGGAGAGACGCTCTGGGAGCACCGGCCGGCGGGCGGGAGTGCGGGCGGGGCGGCGTGATGGTCCGGTATGCCGCGGTGAGCGGGACGGGCAGGCCGCCCCTGCGCCGTCCCCGTCGGCCCCCTGTCGATCAGGTGGGCGGCGTTGGCCACGGCCACTGGGGCACGACGGGCCGAAGGCCGGCGCGGGCACGACGTCGTAACTGACCGTCGCACAAGCATCGCCGGGTCGACAACGGCCCGTAAAGGAAACGAACGGAGACGGACATGCACGTCGGCGTGCACATCAACCGGTTCGACCACCCGCAGGGCGGAGGTGCTCTGCGGGCCGAGCTTGCCGCCGCGGGAGCCGCGGCCGAGGCGGCAGGTGTGAACCGGCTGTCGGTCATGGACCACTACTTCCAGATGGAGTTCAACGGCGGCGCCGAGGCACCCATGCTGGAGGCCTACACGACCCTGGCCTACCTGGCCGCCCACACCTCCACGGTGCAACTGGGCGCCTTGGTCACCGGGTGACGTACCGTCAACCCGGCCTGCTCGCCAAGATCGCCACCACGCTCGACGTACTGTCCGGCGGCCGGGCCACCCTCGGCATCGGAGCGGCCTGGTACGACCGCGAGCACCACGGCCTGGGCGTGCCCTACCCGCCGCTCGCGGAGCGCTTCGAGCGGCTGGAGGAGACCCTGCGCATCTGCCTGCAGATGTGGGACCCGGACGACAACGGACCCTTCGAGAGCCGCTACTACCAACTCGCCGGGACCCTATGCACTCCGCCGCCGGTCAGCAGCCCGCACCCCGAGATCATGATCGGCGGCGGCGGTGAGAAGAAGACCCTGCGGCTCGTCGCCCGGTACGCCGACGCCTGCAACCTGTTCGCCACCTCGCCCGATGAAGTCGCGCACAAGCTGGACGTGCTGCGCGGGCACTGCGACAAGGCGGACCGCGACTACGACGCCGTCCGCCGGACCCTCACGTACTCCGGAGCGGCGGCCACCGAGGAGGACCTGGACACCTTCAGCCGTGACATCGAGCCCTACGGCAAGCTCGGTGTCGACACGGTGATCATCTCGCCGCATCTGGGCGCCACGTCGCGCTGGATGGAGACCTTCGCCGCCCCGGCCGTACGACGGCTGGCCGAACTGGGCTGAGGCGCCTGCGAGAAGCCGGCCGTCTCCTCGCCCGCGCCTCGTCCAAGTCGACCTGCCGCTGGGCCGGCCGTGCCTCGACGACGAGAAGGTCAGGCCCATGCGCAGGCGACGGCCCCACGCCTCAGCGCAGGGTGAAGAAGATCATGGGGTTGTCCCTGCTGTCCCGCAGGGGGTGCCGCAGAGCGAGGGTTCGTTTGACGTCGTTCAGGCGGTCATGGATCTCGGGTGCGCGGGCCCGGGAGGGGGTGAAACAGGTGTTCTCCTGTTCGGCGAGCCAGCGCAGGACGACCGCGCCCTCGGTGAACGGCAGGGGCCACCGGCCGTGGACGACGTCGTGGACGCACACCGGTATGCCCGGCCGCATGCGCGGGAACAGCTCGCGGATGTACCAGCGGGCGAAACTCGCCGAGTGCGCCGCGTCGATGAAGAGGAAGTCCGCGGTGTCCGGGATCTTCTCCAGGTTCTCCCGTGCGTCCCCCTGCGTGAACGTCCAGCGGCCGGTGGACAGTTGCTCGGGGATGTTGCGCACGACGTGGTCCACGACGTCGTAGTAGTACAGGTGGCCGGTGCCGTTGTCCCTCAGTGCCTGGAGGATCCAGGTGGTGGACCAGCCGTGGAAGGTGCCGATCTCCACCACCGTCTCCGGTCGGGTCTCGCGCAGCAGTAGGTAGGTGATCTCCGCTTCGATGTCGTCGAGTTAGGCCTTCAGCGAGGTCGGCGGCGCGAGCAGCTTCCGCTGCTTCTCGCGGGCCCGGTCGAGGTCGTCGGCGTAGGCGCGGTAGAGCCGGATGATGTGGTCGACGTCGATGGTCTGGTGCATGAGTGCTCCGTGCGAAACCGGTCTGGTTGATCAGGGCGCGGTGACGCTAGGACGTGGGGACGAGTCGGCACGTCCGACCCAGGTGCCAACTCCGGTGTCACGCCTGGGTATGAGTGACGTGGCCCCGGGAGGGCCGGGGGTGTGCCGGTGCCCGGATGGTGACGGTGGCGCCGGGCTTGCCCATCCGTGATGACCGCGGCCAGCTGCGCCGGATCTGGTTCAGCCGGAGGTCCCCGGAGCGACCAGCCCCGACTCGTAGGCCATGACGACGAGTTGGGCCCGATCGCGGGCACCGAGCTTGGCGAGCAGCCGGCTCATGTGGGTCTTGACGGTCTGTTCCGACACCACCAGCGTCGAGGCGATCTCCGCATTCGACAGGCCTCGCGCGACCAGCAGCAGGACCTCCGTCTCCCGTGGCGTGAGGCCGTTGAGCCGCAGGCGGGTGTTCGGGCGCGGGAGGGGGCGGCGCCGGGCCACGTCCTCGATGAGGCGACGGGTGATGGACGGGGCGAGCAGCGCCTCGCCTGCGGCGATCACCCGTACCGCCTGCACGAGTTCGGCGACCGGCGCTTCCTTGAGCAGGAAGCCGCTGGCCCCGGCGTGCAGGGCCTCGTAGACGTAGTCGTCGATGTCGAAAGTCGTCAGCATCAGCACCTTTGGACGGTGCACCACACCGGGTGGCGGATCGAGCAGCCGCCGGGCGGCCTCCAGCCCGTCCATCTCCGGCATCCGTACATCCATCAGCAGCACGTCAGGGTGCGTACTGCGGCTGACCCCGTCGCCCAGCACAGCTCGCTCTGCCTCGAAAACCCCTCCCAGTCCACCGCCGACGGCACCCAGTACCAGCAGAACACCTGCGGAAGCGGCCAGGCACAGCGCTTCGACTTCCACCCCGTCAGCGGCGCGACCGACACCTACACCGTCGTCAACCACTCCAGCGGCAAGTGCCTCGACATCTCCGCCCTCTCCACCGCCAACGGGGCCGCCGTCCAGCAGTGGACCTGCCACGGGGGCACCAACCAGCGGTTCAGGCTGAACGCGGTGACCGCGCTCGGCAACAGCCACGACTACCAGCTCGTCGCCGTGAACAGCGGCAAGTGCGTCGACGTCAGCAACATCTCCACCACAGCCGACGCACTCGTCCACCAGTGGACCTGCGATGCGGCAAGCGCCCTGACCACCAAGAAGAACCAGATCTGGCGGCTCACCGGCAAGGACTGACCAGCAGCGGATCCCGCTGAGTCCCCCGGCCACGCCGGCAGAGACAAAGCCCGCTCCACTCAAGGTCCCGAGAGAGGGTCACGACACCCGGTCGTGGCCCTCTCCACGTGCGTACCGGACTCCCAGCCCCGCCGGACCACTGAACCGTGCGTGGGCCGCCCCCCCCCAGCACGATTCGGGCTTCTCCTCGCGCAATGCAGGTGGGGCATCCGGCAGCTCGGCCGGAGAGACAGTGGTCACATCCGCTCCGGCGGCGGCCAAGGGGATTGCGGGAGACCGGCCGAAAACATAGCTTGACCCGGCGAAAAGAAAGCCCTTGCTCGTTGCAAGGCACCCGCGGCGGGATGTCGCAGCACAGCGATCAGCTCGCGCGCGCCGCGCGCCCGCACTCATGCTCCGGCACCTCACGGACCCAGGTTCACGTATGCCTCGACACGCCCTCGCCCCCGTGCTCTTCCTGCTCGGCTCGCTCGCCCTGACGGCCGCCTGCTCCACCGGCTCCTCCCCGGCGGACTCCGCGCCCTCCCCGGACCGCCCGTCCCGGATTCAAGGCAACGACGCCGGCACCCAGGTCGACCTGACCAACCTCAAGGGCGTCAGCATCGTCAGCGACAGCAGCACCGACCGGTCCTGCCCCTGGGCCACGAGCTACCCCGACGTCCCCGGCGCCGACCAGATGACCGCCGTGATGAAGAAGGACGTGCAGAACCGCCTCGCGGTCTTCCTCGGCGAGGACACCGACGGCCAGGTCACAGACTGCGGCGGCATGGAGGGCTCGGAGGGCCCCGAGCTGAACGTCAGCTTCTCGTTCCTCGTGGTCTCCGGCGACGTACTGGGCGTCCGGCTGACAACGGTCGACCGTACGTCGAACGCGGATGGCGTGGACACCGAGGCGTACTGGTACGACGGTGCCGCCCAGCGGTACCGGCCGTCCCCGGGCCTCATCGCGGACGGCTCCCGTGACGCCTTCGTCGCCGCCGTGAAGGAGCGCCTGGAGAAGCGGGAGGGAGTCACTCCGGACACCGTCACGGCGCTGGACGACCCCGACGCCTACCTGGACGACATGGCCTTCACCGCCGACGGCGATCTGAAGGTGGACTTCGACCGCGGCACCGTGGGCGTCCCCCCGGCCGGCCGCATCTCCGTCACCCTCCCCAAGGCGACCGTCACCCCGTGGCTGTCCGACTTCGGCAGCCGCGCCCAGCACCAGAGCACCGACCCGGACGACAAGCTCGACCTCGGTGCCGCCCACACCCCCGCCCCGACCGTCGCCGCGCAGCCGGACCCGGGCGAGGACACCACGGACTGCTCCAAGGTCAAGTGCATCGCGCTCACCTTCGACGACGGACCCGCCGCCCCCGAGACGGGAACGCTGCTCAAGTACCTCGCCGAGTACAAGGCGCGCGCCACCTTCTTCGTCGTCGGCCAGAACGTCGCCACCCACCCGGACATCGTCCGCGCCGAGATGAAGTCCGGCCACGAGATAGCCAACCACTCCTGGAACCACCCGGTCCTCACCAACCTCACCCCCGGCCAGGTCCGCTCCCAGCTGGAACGCACCAACGCGGCGATCAAGGACGCCACGGGCCAGGAGCCGACACTCTTCCGCCCGCCGTACGGCGCGATCGACGGCAAGGTCCGTGCGGCCACGAGCCTGTCGCCCGCCCTGTGGGACGTGGACACCGAGGACTGGAAGTTCCACGATCCCGGCAAGGTCGCCCGGACCGTCGTCTCCCAGGCCGAGCCCAACGACGTCGTCCTGATCCACGACATCCACCCCACCTCGGTCGCCGCCGTCCCCGAGGTCCTGCGCACCCTCACCGCCCGCGGCTACCACTTCGTCACGGTCAGCCACCTGCGCGCGACCCTCTGAGCCGTGAGGCAGCCCGGCGTTTCGGGCCGACGTGCCCTGCGGGGGCCCTCGACAACTCCGGCGCCCCCGGCCGACCGGCCACCGCACTCGGCGCAGTGGCGGACCTCAGACCCTGACGCACCGTACGAGCAGGTGCGCCCCAAACGCGACTGAAGTACCCGAAAACCGCCAGAAACGACCCGGGCTGGTTTTTTCAGGGTGACTCTGCGGGTCGCTGAAAAACACCCCCGCCCAGCACGATCCATGACCAGAACGACCGCGGCGTCCCATCGGCGGCGTCCGCACATTCCCCTCAGTCAGGTTCTGGTCTCATGCGCACTCGCACTCTGCTCCCCTCACTTCTCATGCTCTGCACTCTCTCCATCACGGCGGCCTGCTCGTCCGGATCGGACGGCTCCTCGGCGTCCTCCGGCGCCCGGCCCGGAGCCGACCCCAGCCCCGCACCCGTCCGCAGCGTCGACCCGTCGAAGATCAAGGGCCTGGAGATCGTCAGCGACAGCAGCGAGCAGAGCTCCTGCCCCTACGCGGCGAGCTATCCGGACGTGCCCGGTGCGGAGGCGGCGACGGCCGCGATGAAGAAGGACGTGGAGGAGCGTCTGGCCGACTTCCGCTCACGGGTGTGCGAGGACGGCGAGGGTGACGCGGGGGCCCGCGAGTTCAACATCAGCCACCAGTTCCTGGTCGCCTCCGGCGACGTTCTCGGCGTCCGGCTCACCACCCGGGACGGCACCGCCGCCGGGTCCGGGCTGACGACCAGGACGTACTGGTACGACGGCAAGGCCGGCGAGTACCGCACTGCTCTCGGACTCGTCGCCGACGGCTCCCGGGACGCCTTCGTCGCCGCATTGAAGGATCGACTCAAGGGGCGCGAAGGCGTCAACGCCGCCGCCCTCGACGACATGGCCTCCGACGCGGCGTCCCGCGCCTCCCTCCTGGACGCCATGGACTTCACCGCCACCGGCTCCCTGCGGGTGACCTTCGACCGCGGTGACGTGGGCGCCCCGGCCGCCGGGAGCTACCTGGTGACCCTGCCCAAGGAGACGATCACTCCCTGGTTGTCCGCGTTCGGCAAGCGTGTCCAGCGGCAGACCGTGAAGCCCAGCGGTTCGCTCGACCTGGGCGCGGCACACGTCCCCGAGCCGGCCGTGCCCACCCACACCGCCTCCGGCGACGACGACACCGACTGCAAGAAGGTCAAGTGCATAGCGCTGACCTTCGATGACGGACCGGCCACCCCGGAGACCGCGACCCTGCTGACCCACCTGGCGCAGTACAAGGCCCGCGCCACCTTCTTCACCGTCGGTCAGAACGTCGCCGCCCACCCCGGACTGGTCCGCGCCGAGGCCCGCGCCGGACACGAGGTCGGCAACCACTCCTGGAACCACCCCGACCTCACCAAGCTCTCCCCCGAGCAGATCGCCTCCCAGCTCAACCGCACCAGCGCCGCCATCAAGGCCGCCACCGGCAAGACCCCGACCGTCTTCCGCCCGCCCTACGGCGCCATCGACGACAAGGTCCGGGCCGCCACCCGCCTCTCCCCCGTGCTGTGGGACGTGGACACCGAGGACTGGAAATACCGCGACGCCGACAAGGTCGCCCAGACCGTCATCGGCAAGACGCGGCGCAACGACGTCGTCCTCATGCACGACATCCACCCCACGTCGGTCGCCGCCGTCCCGCAGATCCTGCGCACGCTGACCGCCCAGGGCTACCACTTCGTCACGGTCAGCCACCTGCGCGCCACCCTCTGACCGCACCACGCCCTCATCCTCGTACGCCGAAATCCCGGTACGCCGAAAACCCCGTACGCCGAAATCCCCGTACGCACGAAACGGAACACTCATGCCCCAGCACGCTCGCCGTCGCCTGACCCGCCGAGACGCCCTCCGCAGAACCGCCGTCGGCGGCCTCGCCCTCGCCGGAGGCGCCGCGGTCGCCGGACCACTCGTCGCAGGCGCCGACGCGGCCACGCCGGCCTTCGGCTACCGCACCGACGGACCTGCGTACGTGGTGAGCACCGGCGCCGACCTGGTCTTCAAGATCGACCGCCGTAACGGCGACCTGACCTCGCTGGTGTACAAGGGCACCGAATACCAGGGCTACGGCAACCGGAACTCCCACGTCGAGACGGGCCTCGGGGCGTCGTCCGTGAGCATCCGCAAGAGCGGTGACACGATCCTGATCACCGTCGTGCACGGCTCGATGCGCCACTACTATGCCGCCCGGCGCGGCGAGAACAACGTCTACCTGTGGACGAACAAGGCGGACGCCTCCATCACCGCCACCCGCTACATCGTCCGCGTCCGGCCCGGCCTGTTCCCCAACAACGATCCCGACTCCTGGGACGCCCGAACCGACACCCTGCTCGAGGCACAGGACATCCGCCGCAAGCCGAACGGCACCACCCGCTCCAAGCACTATTCCAACCAGCGCGTCATCGACTACGACCACGTCGGCTGGAGCACCGGCAAGGTCGGCATGTGGATGGTGCGCAGCAACCACGAGAAGGCGTCCGGCGGCCCGTTCTACCGCTCGCTCATGCGCCACCACTACGAGGACGGCGCCGGTCTCTACGAGATCCTCTACTACGGCGAGAACCAGACCGAGCCGATGCGCTTCGGCCTCCAGGGCCCGTACGTCCTGGCCTTCACCGACGGCGGAGCGCCCGCTGACTCGCTGCGCCACGACCGTATCGACACCTCCTGGGTCGACGGCCTGGGCCTGGCCGGCTGGGTCGGCCGCGGCGGCCGCGGCCGGGTCGCGGGGGTCGGCATCACCGGGCGGGACAAGGCGTACGCCTACACCGTCGGGTTCTCCAACGCCGACGCGCAGTACTGGACCCGGGCCGACCCGGCCACCGGGCGTTTCATGTCCCCGTACATGCTCCCCGGCACCTACACCCTCACCGTCTACAAGGAAGAACTGGCGGTGCACACCACGCGGGTCACCGTCACCGCCGGGCGGACGACCCCGCTGCACACCATGGCGATCGGCGCCGACCCGAGCAGGAAGCCGGCGATCTGGCGGATCGGCGACTGGAGCGGGACCCCGCGCGGCTTCAAGAACGCCTCGCTGATGACCACCATGCATCCCGCCGACGTACGGGCCAGGCCCTGGACCGGCGCCGCCGACACGGTGGGTGCCTCGCACATCGCGGACTTCCCCTGCTACCAGTGGGCGGGCATCAACAACCGCCTGAAGATCCGCTTCAAGCTCACCGCCCAGCAGTTGACCTCCGGCCACACCCTCAACATCGGCATCACCACGGCGTTCGCGAACGGCAGGCCGCGAATTGGGGTCAACGACTGGGTCTCCGCCCTCCCCGCACCCGCCAAGGAACCGACGACCCGTTCCCTGACCGTGGGTTCCTACCGGGGCAACAACCACACCTACAGCTACGCCGTTCCGGCGAGCGCCTGGCTCAAGTCACCGGACGCCTACCAGGAGTTGACCCTCGACATCGTCAGCGGTTCCGGCGGCAGCGCCTACCTCAGCGCCGGCGTGTCGTACGACGTGGTCGAACTTCTGCCCTGAGCGGCCCCCGATGGCGCGAAGTCTCTTCTCCAGCAGCCAGTTGACGATCCATCAGATGCCCCGGCGTGCGGCCGGGTCTCGAAGGAGCAGGCGTTGCACACATCAGCCAGGTGGGGGATGGCCCCCGCACCCACAGGCGTGGTGGCCGGCACGGTCGCCGCGTCAGGGCCGGTGTCACACGCCGTCGGCCCGGCGGCGGTGTCGGCTCCCGCCGTGTCCGTGCTGCCCGGCGAGGGCCGTCAGGGCATGGGCGTCCGTATCGGCCGGGACGGCCGGGGCCTTCGCCCTGCCGTCCAGCCAGAGCTTGTCGACGCGGTCGGCAAGCCGGCTCCTGAGCGGCGACCGGCACAGGCCGCCGGTGCTGTCCTTGGGCTGGATGACGGTGCCGCCGTTCAGGACGCGCAGGGTGCGGACGACGAGAGCAACAAGACAGTCGGTGCTCCCACTGCCTGGAAGTCCGGCCCGGCCGAGGGCCTGCTCCCGCTGCTGCCACTCACCCCGTCCGAGTTGGTTCAGGCTGTCCGATGGAGTAGCGCATGACCGACCCACTCCTCACGGTCGGTGAGCCACACCGTCACTCCAGAGGGCCCACAGGCCGTCGCCGTCGGCGGCGGGCCGCGGATGCCCGGACCTCTCCGCCGGTCTCCCGGCGTCCGTCACGCCGCCGGGCGCGCCGCCGGGCACATCGGCTCATGGTGATGGCGGCCGTCTTTCTGGCACTGCTGGGGATCGGCGCGGCCTTCGCCTACCAGGACCTGAACGACAACATCGCTTCCCAGGACGTCGACGGGCAGCTGAACGCCGACGTCCGGCCGGCGCGGAAGGCACCGGGAGCGGTGAACGTGTTGCTGCTCGGGTCGGATTCGCGGTCGGGATCCAACCGTGCGTACGGCCGCGACGAAGGCAGCGCCCGCTCCGACACCGCAATGGTCGTCCACATGGCCAACGGTCGCAGGGACGCCTCGGTGATCAGCATTCCCCGGGACACCCTGGTCGACCGACCGGCCTGCCCCGTGAAGTCCGGAGTCGCTCCGGCCGCGCGGGCGGTCATGTTCAACTCCGCCTACCAAATCGGAGGCATGACCTGCACGGTCGCCACAGTGGAGCGGATGTCCGGGCTGCGGATGGACCACGTCGTGGAGATCGACTTCACCGGTTTCAAGAAGCTGGTCGACACGCTCGGCGGCATACGCGTGAACGTCCCGCAGGACATCCGCGACCCCTACAGCCACGCCCGTCTGTCCAAGGGAACGCACCGCCTGAACGGCGAGCAGGCCCTCGGCCTGGTACGGACCCGGCACGGCATCGGCGACGGCAGCGACCTCGGCCGTATCAAGCTCCAGCAAACCTTCATGAAAGCCCTGATCACCCAGATACGCTCCGCCGACCTGCTGACGGATCCCGTGCAGCTGTACCGGCTGCTCGACGACCTCACCAGCGCCATCACCACGGACAAGGGCCTCGGCTCGCTGTCGTCGCTGACCTCCTTCGCCCGCTCCCTCGACGGCCTGGACGCCGACCGGGTCGACTTCCGCACTCTCCCGGTCGCTCCCGCCCCGCAGGACCCCAACCGGGTCGTCCCCCAGGAACCGCAGGCGAAGGCCGTGTGGCAGGCACTGAGCGCGGACCGGCCGTTGCCCGCCCGCAGAGAGAAGGGTGGACAGCCGTGAAGTGACGAGGCGCCCCGCCGACCATGAGCTCGCCCCCGCCCGCAAGCATGTACTTCACCTCTTCGAGTCGGCCCGGCCGCAGGCGGCCGACGCCCACTCACTCCTTGTCCGGCACCAAACGCAACGAGATCGAGTTGATGCAGTACCGCTGATCCGTGGGCGTCGGGTAACCCTCCCCCTCGAACACATGCCCAAGGTGAGACCCGCACCGGGCGCACCGCACCTCCGTGCGCACCATGCCGTGCGAGCGATCCTCGATGAGCTCCACCGCGTCGGTGTCCTTCGGGTCGTAGAAGGACGGCCAGCCGCAGTGGGACTCGAACTTCGTGGTGGAGGTGAAGAGTTCGGCGCCGCAGGCGCGGCAGGAGTAGACGCCCGTCGTCTTGGTGTTGGTGTACTCACCCGTGAAGGCGGGCTCCGTGCCGGCCTGGCGCAGGACGGCGTACTCGGCCGGGGTCAGCTCCGCGCGCCACTGCTCGTCCGGCTTTTCGACGTCGTACGACATGAGTCCGTACCCCTCACTTCGACAGGCGGTCCAGGATGAGCGGGCCGAGGTCGGTGACATCGCCCGCGCCCATGGTGAGAACGAGATCACCGGGCTTCGCCATTCCCGCGATCAGCGCGGGCACCTCGCCCTTGTCGTGCACCGCCGTCACCTCGGCGCCCGCCGCCCGGGCCGCCTCGATGACCAGGTCGCTGGTGACACCGGGGATCGGGTCCTCGCGGGCCGGATAGATGTCCAGGACCAGCGAGGAGTCCGCGAGCGCGAGGGCATCGCCCATCTCCTTGCCGAGCTCCTGCGTCCGGGAGAAGAGGTGGGGCTGGTAGACGACCAGGATCCGGGCGTCGCCGGCGGCCGCGCGCATCGCCTCCAGGTCGGCCGTCATCTCGGTCGGGTGATGGGCGTAGGAGTCGATGACCTGGACGCCCGCGGCCTCGCCCTTCAGCTGAAGACGCCGCTTGACGCCCGTGTAGGCCGCCAGCGCCGGGGCCAGCTCGGCGGCCGGGACGCCCAGCGCCGCACCCGCCGTGAGGGCGGCCACGGCGTTGAGCGCGTAGTGGCGGCCGGGGACGGAGACCGTGAAGGTGAGTTCCTGGCCGCCCAGAAGGACGGTGACCTGGCTCTTCAGCCCCTGCGCCAGCACCGACAGGACCCGTACGTCGGCGTCCTCCGCCTCGCCGTACGTCACCACCCGCACGTCGCGCGCCGCGACCCGCCGGGTCAGCTCCCGCGCCCCGTCCTGGTCCGCCGAGATCACCAGCGTGCCGCCGTCGGTGATGCGGTCCGCGAACGTCTCGAAGGACTCGTAGATCTCGTCCATCGACGCGTAGTTGGCGTGGTGGTCGAGCTCGACGTTCAGGACGATCGCGACGTCGGGCGCGTACTTGTGGAAGCTGCGGTCCGATTCATCCGCCTCGGCGACGAAGATGTCACCGTCGCCGTGCAGGGCGTTCGAGCCGGGGGCGTCGAGGTCGCCGCCGATGGCGTACGACGGCTTGAGGCCCAGCTCGCTCAGGGAGACGGCCAGCATCGACGTCGTGGTCGTCTTGCCGTGCGTACCGGCGACGGCGATCGGGCGCAGCCCGTCCATCAGCGAGGCGAGCGCGTCGGAGCGGTGCACCACCGGAATGCCCAGCTCGGCGGCGCGGGCCAGCTCGGGGTTGTCCTGCCGGATCGCCGACGACACGACGACACAGCTGGCGTCGTCGGCGAGGTGCTCCGCCGCATGCCCGATGTGCACGGTCGCGCCCAGCGTCCGCAGCGCCTCGGCGGTCCCGGACTCCTTGGCATCACTGCCCGCCACCTTGGCCCCACGCTGCGCGAGAATCTTCGCGATCCCCGACATTCCGGCCCCACCGATACCGATGAAGTGCGGTCGGTCCATGGCGGTGGGAAGGCCGGGTGCCATGCGTGTTCTCCCAAGATTGCGGTACGTGCGATACGACGGTGAGCCCTCAGCCTATTGGGTGAGGGGGCGGACCTTGCGCCTGGGACGCCGGGAACTGTGCCCGCCCAGGGGCGCGGGGCTGTATCTATGTGCGGCTCCGCCGCGTGGGCGCGACAAGCCACGAACGACCCGCAGCCGGGAGATGTCACCAGCCCCCACGGCGCTCCCCCGAAAACCCCTACGCCTTGCTGTGCGAGAACAGCTTCAGCACCGGCACCCCCACCTTGTGCCGAGCCCTCGACGCCCAGTCCCGATGGAAGAACTCCTCCACGTAATGGGGGTCGGTCAGCACGATGACCTCATCCGCACCGACCTCGTCCACCACGGCCTTGAGCGCATCCAGCGGATGGTCCTCCAGCAGCCGCCCCTCGGCCTCCGCCCCGGTCCCGCGCAGGGCCGTGAGCGACACCTCCAGCGCCCGCTCCCCCGTGCTCAGCGCCTCCTCGCCCTCCGGCGCCTTCCCTTCCCGGACCGCCTCGTCCAGCTCGCCGAGCGCGATGTCGTCGATGGCGCGCAACAGCCTGTCGGCCTGCTCGCCGCGCGGCTGGAGCAGCACGTGGAAGGCGACCTGCTCGTCCCCGTGCAAGGTGGTGACGAACTCCACGTCGGCGGACGTCAGGGCCTTCTCGATCATCAAAACGCTTGTGAACACCGGGCGCCCCTTCTGCGGAAACCATCCTGCCCCGCGCTCGCACGGGGACTGCGACTTTCAGTGTGCCCGGCGGAAGCTAAACGGAACGGTAGATTCCGCCGTTTTCAGGACCACGACACCGATAGAACCCTTTTCCGAACCATTCAAACCGTCGTCACGTCCGCCGGTACCGGCCGAACAGGAACCCCTCCTCCTCCAGCAGCGACACCAGCTCGAACCGCTTCGGGACCGATACCGAGGGCCCTCCGGCGATCCGCTGCGCGTCACCCGCGGTGAGCATCGGGGAGATCGTCAAGCACAGCTCGTCGAGCACTCCCGCGGCCACCAGCTGCCCGAGCAGCCGTGGACCGCCCTCGGTCAGCAGCCGGGTGTGGCCGAGCTCGGCGAGGGCCTGGACGGCACGTACGGGGTCGACACCGACGCCGTCCCCGGCGATCACCACCTGGGCGCCCGCCTTCTCCGCGGCCGCGACGCGGTCCGGGGCCGCGGCGGCACCGGTGAGGACGAGGGTCGGCACCAAGGGCGACGTGAAGAGCGGAAGGCTGTAGTCGAGGTCCAGGCTCGCGCTCACCACCGCGATGGCCGGCGCAGGCCCTTGCCCGGCCGCCTCACGGGCGTCGGCGAACTCCGCACGCGCGCGTGCCGGACGGTACCCCTCCAGACGTACCGTTTCAGCGCCGACGATCACCACGTCCGCCAGCGCCCGCAGCGTGCCGAAGATCCGCATGTCGGTCGCGGTGGAGATGGGCTGCGAGCGGCCGTCGTGCTGGGCGGCCCCGTCCAGCGTCGACACCATGTTGGCCCGCAGCCAGGGCTGCGCCCCGCCGGGCCCCGGCGCGGGATAGGCATACGCGGCGGCGATCTCGGCGAGACTCCACTCGCGCTCGAGAACCTCATCGACAGCTCCGGCACCCCCTTCCCCGGCCGAACCGCCGGAGGCCCTCGCTGCTGTCTCATCGGTCACAGGGAACAGGCGTCGCATGTCAAGGAGTGTGGCACGGCGATTAGCATGGTGAACCGTGTCGTCCTCCTCCGCCGCCTCCGGTCCGCACCCGATAGCCGAAGCGAGCCCGCTGTCCCTGTGCGCCCGCGAGCCGCACGTCCCCGCGGACCGGCTGGTCGCCGAGATGGTGCCGCCGCCGCGCTTCGACTCGGTCCGGTTCAGCACCTACATACCGGACCCGAACCAGCCCAGCCAGACCGAGGCGGTCGGCGTCCTGGAGGGCTTCGCCGCCGGGCTCGGCGGGGCGCACGCCAGCGGCGCCGGCAAGGCCCGGCGCGGCTTCCTCGGCTTCGGCAGGCCCAAGGCACCCAAGGCCCCCGCGGGCCCCCGCGGCGTCTACCTCGACGGCGGCTACGGCGTCGGCAAGACCCACCTGCTCGCCTCCCTCTGGCACGCCACCCCGGCCGAGCCGTCCCTGAAGGCCTTCGGCACCTTCGTGGAGCTGACGAACCTCGTCGGCGCCCTCGGCTTCCAGCAGACGGTCCAGACCCTCTCCGGTCACCGCCTCCTCTGCATCGACGAGTTCGAGCTCGACGACCCCGGCGACACCGTCCTCGTCTCGACCCTGCTCGGCAAGCTCGTCGACGCGGGCGTCGCGCTCGCCGCCACCTCCAACACCCTCCCCGGCAAGCTCGGCGAGGGCCGCTTCGCGGCGGCCGACTTCCTGCGGGAGATCCAGGGCCTGTCGGCGCACTTCCGCGCGCTGCGCATCGACGGCGAGGACTACCGCCACCGCGGCCTGCCCGAGGCGCCGGCGCCGTACTCCGAAGAGCAGGTGACGAAGGCGGCGTACGCCACCGAGGGCGCCTCGCTCGACGACTTCCCGCATCTGCTGGAGCACCTCGCCCGCGTCCACCCCAGTCGTTACGGCGCTTTGACCGATGGCCTGAACGCCGTGTGCCTCACCGACGTCCAGCCGATCCCGGACCAGTCCACCGCGCTGCGGCTCGTCGTGCTCGCGGACCGGCTCTACGACCGTGAGGTCCCGGTCCTGGCCTCCGGGCTGCCGTTCGACAAGCTGTTCAGCGAGGACATGCTCAAGGGCGGCTACCGCAAGAAGTACTTCCGCGCCATCTCGCGCCTCACCGCCCTGGCGCGCGACGCGCAGGGCCTCGTCACCGCCTGACGCCTTCTAACCGGCCAACTCCCCCAGGTCAAGGGGGAGTTCAAGCCATGCCACCCTCGCATTTCAGGCTCTCTTCAGGTCGAAACGTTAAGTTAACCCTGCAAACAACTTTGCCGGGCTAATGTGTTTCTTGACCAACGGTTGACCAAGTGTTGGCGCGTTCAAGAGGTGTGGACTGACGGGAGGGGGCGCATGTTTCGAGGTACGACGGTTCGGACCGCGGTTTCGATCCTCGCCGCCGTCCTGCTCGCCCTCCAGTTCTTCACACCCACCGCATCCTTCGCAGACGCGCACACAGTCAGTCAGGCAAAGGCCAAAGCCCAGCCCGGAATCAAGCTCTCCGGGAAGGCGCTGCGCGACGAAACCCTCACGTCCCGCCACTGCGTGCCGTCGGGCCATGGGGACCCGACCGGTCCGCTGCGCACCCGGGACCATCTGCGCTACGCCGACACCGGGCCCCAGGCGCCCGACCGACCGTTGCTCGCCCGGGACCCCGCGTCCGCGCACCAGCCGGCCAGAGCCGGCGCCGCGCACCAGCGCACGTCGAGATCCTCGACGTCCCACACTCCGGCGGGACTTCAGGTCTTCCGCTGCTGAGCGGCAGAGCAGTCCCCCCACCTCTGTCATGTAAACCCCGACGCGCCGCTGCGGCGCGCCAGGAGGAGTCACCACATATGCAGCCCCTCATCGACAACGCCCGTACGTTCGGACAGCGCCCTGAGGAGTTCGCCAAGCTGGCCGAAGGGCAGTCCCCGCAGGTCCTGTTCATCACCTGCTCCGACTCCCGCGTCGTACCCGCCCTCATCACGGGCGCCCGCCCCGGCGAGCTCTTCGAGCTGCGCACCGCGGGCAACATCGTCCCGCCGTACGTCTCCGAGCACCCCACCAGCGAGGCGGCCACCATCGAGTACGCCGTGGAGGTCCTCGGCGTCAGCGACATCGTGGTCTGCGGCCACTCGCACTGCGGTGCCGTCGGCGCGCTCGTGCGCGGCGACGACCTGGACGCCGTACCGGCCGTGCGCGACTGGCTCTCGCACGCCACCCCGCGCCCTGCGGGCGCCGCAGAGGACCCGGAGGTCGCCGAAGGCGTCCAGGCCCATGTGCTGACGCAGCTGCTGCGGCTGCGCTCGTACCCGTTCATCGAGAAGAAGCTGAAGGAGCGTCAACTGAGCCTGCACGGCTGGTACTACGAGGTGCACAAGGGCGCCGTGCGCGCCCACAGCGCCGAGACCGACGCGTTCGAGGCGCTGTGATCGCCATGATGACCAAGTTCCCCCACCTGCGGCAGGACTTCGCCGCCTCGTTGGTCGTCTTCCTGGTCGCGCTGCCGCTGTGCGTCGGCGTCGCCGTCGCCTCCGGCGTCCCGGCCGAGCTCGGGCTCGTCACCGGCATCGTGGGCGGCATCGTCACCGGGCTGATGCGCGGCAGCAGCCTTCAGGTCTCCGGGCCCGCCGCCGGTCTGACCGTGCTGGTCTTCGAGGCCGTCCAGGAGTTCGGGCTGCCGGTCCTCGGTGTGCTCGTGCTCGCCACCGGCCTGCTCCAGCTCCTCATGGGCGCCCTGAAGCTGGGGCGCTGGTTCCGGGCCATCTCGGTCTCCGTCGTCGAGGGCATGCTGGCCGGCATCGGCCTTGTGCTCATCGCCGGACAGCTCTACGCGGTCGCGGACGCCAAGGCGCCCGCCTCCGGCCTGGAGAAAATAGCCGGGCTTCCCGGCGCGCTCGCCGAGGCCGTAGGGAACACCGGGGCGCTGGCCTCGCTCGGACTGGGCGCCGGCACCATCGCCGTCCTGGTGCTGTGGAAGCGGATGCCGAGCAAGGTGCGCACGATTCCCGGTCCGCTCGCCGCGGTCGGTCTGGCGACCCTGGCGACCGTGGTGTTCTCCCTGCCCGTCGCCACCGTCGAGGTCAAGGGGCTGCTGGGCTCCATCCAGCCGCCGTCCCTGAGCGCCTTCGGCGAGCTCGGACACGTCGGCGTGCTCGCCACGATGGTCGCCTTCACGCTCATCGCGTCGGCCGAGTCGCTGTTCAGCGCCGCGGCCGTGGACCGGCTGCACGACGGGCCGCGCACCGAGTACGACAAGGAGCTGATGGCGCAGGGCGCGGGCAACGCGGTCTGCGGTGCGCTCGGCGCGCTGCCGATGACCGCGGTCATCGTGCGCAGCTCCGCCAACGTCCAGGCGGGCGCGAAGACCAAGGCGTCCCGTGTCATGCACGGCGTGTGGCTGCTGCTGTTCGCGGCGCTGCTGCCCGCCGCCCTGGCGCTGATCCCGATCCCGGCACTGGCCGGCATCCTGGTCCACGCGGGCTGGAAGCTGATCCCCTTCCGCGGGATCGTCTCCCTGTGGCGGGGCCACCGGGGCGAGGCGCTGATCCTCGTCGTCACCGCCGTCTCCATCGTCGCGGTGAACATGTTCGAGGGCGTGCTCATCGGTCTGGCCCTGTCGGTCGCCAAGACCGCCTGGGAGGCCTCGCACGTGAAGCTGGAGGTCATCGACAAGGGCGCCGGACCGATCCAGGCGTACCTGTCGGGCAACGCGACCTTCCTCAGGCTGCCGAAGATCCTCGACAGCCTGGAGGCCCTGCCCCAGGACCGCCCGGTGGAGCTGGACCTGTCCGGCCTGCACCACCTCGACCACGCCTGCCGTACGGCCCTGGAGACCTGGGCCGAGCGCCACAGCGCGGCAGGGACGGAACCGGTGCGGGTGACGGCGCCCTGACCGGCGTATGACCCCTTGCCCGGTGTCTGGTCCGGGGCCGTCCATGGCCCCGGACCAGACACCGGGCATATCGTTACAGGAGCATAGGGAACGGGCCTCTTGGTGAGGAGGTCGCCATGGTCGAGGAGCTGCTGGGCGCGGCCGTAGGTGTCGGCGTGGCGGGACTGGTGTACCTCGCGGCTGCCGCGCGGGTCGTCAAGCAGTATGAACGCGGGGTGATCCTGCGACTCGGACGTCTGCGGGGCACCGTACGCGAGCCGGGATTCACGCTGATCGTCCCCGCCGTGGACCGGCTCCACAAGGTCAACATGCAGATCGTGACGATGCCCGTGCCCGCACAGGAGGGCATCACCCGCGACAACGTCACCGTGCGGGTCGACGCGGTCGTGTACTTCAAGGTCGTGGACGCGGCCTCCGCGATCATCAACGTCGAGGACTATCGCTTCGCGGTCTCCCAGATGGCGCAGACGTCGCTGCGCTCGATCATCGGCAAGAGCGATCTGGACGATCTGCTGTCCAACCGCGAGAAGCTCAACCAGGGCCTGGAGCTGATGATCGACAGCCCGGCGATCGGCTGGGGCGTGCAGATCGACCGTGTCGAGATCAAGGACGTGTCCCTCCCGGACACGATGAAGCGCTCCATGGCCCGGCAGGCCGAGGCCGACCGTGAGCGGCGGGCCCGGGTCATCAACGCCGACGCCGAACTCCAGGCCTCCAAGAAGCTGGCCGAAGCCGCGCACCAGATGGCCGACGCGCCCTCCGCCCTCCAGCTGCGGCTGCTGCAGACGGTGATGGCGGTGGCGGCGGAGAAGAACTCCACGCTGGTGCTGCCGATCCCGGTGGAGTTGCTGCGGTTCCTGGAGAGGGGTGCGCAGCCGCCGCCGGACCACGAGGCCATCAAGGAATCCGAGCCGGACACCACGCCCGGACAGCCCCTTCAGAAGTGACACACGCTACGCGCGTGGTTCCCGCGACTCGAACCAGGTGATAGACACGGCGGGGTCACAGTTCCTGTCCGCCAGCAGGAAGGTTGCCCCATGTCCGAGAACACGACCGTCGGTCGTACGACACGTCGTCAGCTCCTCGCCCGCACCGGCGCGTTGGGCGTCTCGATCGCCTTCGCCGGAGAACTCACCGAACTCTTCGCGGGCACCGCCGCCGCGCAGAACCTGGGCCACACCGGATACGGCCCGCTGGTCCCCGACCCAAAGGGCCTGCTCGACCTGCCGAAAGGTTTCTCCTACCAGGTCCTCTCCCGCGAGGGCGACCGGCTCCGCTCCGGCGAGGGCCTGGTCCCCTCCAACCACGACGGCATGTCCGCCTTCGCCGCGCGTTCCGCCGGCCGGCCAGGCCGCGTCCACCTGGTGCGCAACCACGAGAACCGCGTCACCGCGAAAATCCCCGTCCCGACCGTCGAGGGCCTCACCTACGACCCGGCGGGCAAGGGCGGCTGTACGGCGCTGACGCTGGACTCGCGTGACCGGGTCCTGTCCGAGCGCGTCGCCATCGCCGGTACGGCCGTCAACTGCGCGGGCGGGCCCACGCCTTGGGGTACCTGGCTGACCTGCGAGGAGACCGAGGACAGGGCGGGCACCAACGGCTACACCAAGGACCACGGCTTCATCTTCGAGGTCGACCCGGCGAACCCGCACCGCTCCGGCGCGGTCCCGCTGGCCGCGATGGGCCGCTTCCAGCACGAGGCGATCGCGGTGGATCCACGGCGCGGCATCGTCTACGAGACCGAGGACGCCTTCGAGAAGCCCTTCGGCCTCTTCTACCGCTTCCTGCCCCACCAGCCGCACGGCAGCCTGGGTACCCTGCGCGCGGGCGGCCGCCTCCAGGCGATGCGCGTGCCGGGGGTCCCCGACCTCTCCTCGATCCAGGAGACGGGCGCGAGCTTCGAGAACATCGAGTGGGTCGACGTACCGGACCCGCTCGCCGCCCAAACCCCCATCCGCCACCAGGACTTCGGCCCGAAGGGCATCACCCACGCGCAGAAGCTGGAGGGCTGCTACTGGGGCGGCCGCAACGTCTACTTCGTCTCCTCCTTCGCCCGCAGAGCGGAGGGCTCGGCGGCGGACCACTACGGCCAGATCTGGCGCTACGACCCCACCGCGCGCCGCCTCACCCTGGTGATCGTCTTCGGTCCCGACACGAACCTGCAGCTCCCCGGCGAGTCCCCGGACAACATCTGCCTCTCCCCCAGCGGCGGCCTGATGGTGTGCGAGGACGGCAACGGCGCCCAGCACGTCTTCGGGGTGACGCGGCAGGGCGAGGTGTACGCGATGGCGCGCAACGCCCAGAACATGGGAACGGCCGAAGAGCCGGAGTGGGGCGAGTTCGCCGGCGTCACCTTCTCGCCGGACGGCGAGACGATGTACGTCAACTGCTACGCGCCGGGTACGACGTTCGCGGTGACGGGGCCCTGGCGCAAGTAGCCTCCCCCCGTCACGCCTCCCCAAGCGGAGGTCGCCTCTCCGGCGTCCTCTAACCTGTGCCGCATGAACGCACCGGGGGATGTCGTCGACGGCCGGTTCGAGCTGGTGGAGCGGCTCGGCAGCGGCGGAATGGGCACCGTGTGGCGGGCTCGCGACACGGTGCTGCACCGCGAGGTCGCACTCAAGGCGGTCCGGTCCGACGCGGACACGGTCGCCCTGGTGCGCGAGCGGGTGATGCGGGAGGCGCGGGCGCTGGCCCGGCTCAACCATCCGCATGTGGTGACGGTTCATCAGATCGTGGCCGCCGATCCGCATCCGTGGATCGTGATGGAGCTGGTCCCGGGCATCTCGCTCCAACGTCGGCTGGACGACGGCCCGTTGACCCCGGTGGAGGCGGCCCGCCTCGGCCGCCAGGTGCTCGCCGCGCTGCGGGCCGCGCACGCGGCGGGCATCCAGCACCGGGACGTCAAACCCGCCAACATCCTCCTGCGGCCCGACGGCGACGCCGTCCTCACCGACTTCGGCATCGCCGCCCTGCAGGGCACGACGGCCCTCACGGCCACCGGCGAGCTGGTCGGTTCACCCGAGTACATGGCCCCCGAGCGGATCAGGGGGCACGACGACGACCCGGCCGCCGACCTGTGGTCGCTGGGCGTGGTCCTGTACGTGTGCGTGGAGGGCGTCAGCCCCCTGCGCCGCCCCACCACCCTCGCCACCCTGGCCGCCGTACTCGACGCCCCGCTCCCGGCACCGACCCGCTCGGGCCCGCTGACGCCGGTGCTCGACGCCCTGCTGGTACGCGACCCGGCGGCCCGCCCGGACGCCGCCCGGCTGGACGCGATGCTGGCGGAGGTGGCGGCGGGGGCGACACCGCACCCGGCTCGGCCGACACTGACCGCCGGCGCCCCGCACCACCGGATGCCGACCCCGCCGCCCGTCCCCACCCGGCCGGACACCCCACTCCCGACGGTTCCGCAGCAGTCGCGGGGTCCTCGACGCCGTACACCACTCGTGGTGGCCGCGAGCGCGGCGCTGGTGATCGCCACGGCGACGGCCCTGGTCTTCGCGCTGCGCCCCGGCGACACCGACGGCGACGGCGACGACAAGGCCGGTGGCACCACGGCCCCGACGGTCACGAGATCCGCCCCCAACCCGACACCACAGCAGCCGTCCCCCTCACCGACTCCCGGCTCGACGCCCCCCGCTCGCACACCCATCGGCACGCCGGAAGGCCGCTGGATCGCCCAGCTCCACTCCGAACCCATCGCCTCGGGCACCGCCGCCCGCGACCGGCAACTCGCCGCCATCCGCCGATCCGTGCCGGAGGCGACCGTCCTGCGCAGCGACGACTACGCCTCCCTGCGCGGCGGCTACTGGGTCATCTACGCCCCCGGCCCCTTCACCGACGGCCGCGCCGCCCTGACCTTCTGCGCCGAGCGCGGCCGCACCACGGCGAACACCTGCCTCGGCCGCTACCTGAGCACAGACGCGACCGACTCCACCCTCCAATGCCGCCCCCCGGCCACCGCACCGACGGGCTCCTGCACCCGCACCGACTGAGAAGCCCGGCCCCGCCGGGCGAGTGACACGGACCCGGCACACCTGCCGATGCGCCGATATGACCAGTTGATCCTCATATCTTCATGCGGTGATCACTCTTGTACGATGCGTCACGGCCGTCTGCGCCCTGGGCGCGGCGCTGAGCGCACTCGCCGCGTGTGCGCCCGAGGCGACGCGCGCTCCCCTGCCGGCCCCCAGCGCCACCGCCGCCTCCTCCCCCACGGCCAGGCCTCCGACCCTCGCGCCCGGCCCCGCCGGCCTGACCCCCGTCTTCGAGCACGGCCCCCGCGCTCGGGACAAGACCGTCGCGCTCACCTTCGACGCGGACATGACCTCCGATCAGGGGCCCCGGGCGGCGAGCGGCGAGCGGTTCGACAATCCGGGGCTCGTCGCGGCCCTGCGCGAGCTGAAGGTGCCGGCGACCGTGTTCATGACGGGCCGGTGGGCCGAGCAGTATCCGGGGCAGGCCCGGGCCATCGGGCGGGACCCGCTCTTCGAGGTCGCCAACCACTCGTACAGCCACCACGCCTTCACCGACGACTGCTACGGGCTGCCGACCGTCACCGAGGAGCGGATGCGGGCGGATGTGGAGCGGGCGTACGCCGCATTCCGGAAGGTGGGGGTGCGGGACGCGATGCCGTACTTCCGGTTTCCCGGCGGCTGTTACGACCGGCGTGCTCTGAAGGCGCTGACCCCGGCGGGTGTCACCGCCGTGCAGTGGGACGTGGTGAGCGGGGACGCGTTCGCGACGGACGCCCGCGCGGTCGCCCAGGAGGTGCTGGACGGGGTGCGGCCCGGGTCCGTGGTCGTCCTGCACTGCACGCTCAGTGCCGCTCCGACGACCGAGCGGGTGGTGCGGCGCGTCGTGCCCGAGCTGCGCGGGAAGGGCTTCCGGTTCGTCAAGGTCTCCGAGCTGATCGGGGCCGCCCGCGGGCGGCGGTGACGCTCGTTCGCCGGCGGCATGAGCCTCGTACGCTGGATGCATGAGCGAGGAACAGCCCACGACCGACTACTGCCTGATCGACGCGACCAGGCCGCCCAAGGCTGACGGGCCGCCCTACGCGGAGTGCGTGCTGTGCCGGGAGCCGACGGAATACCCGGAGTCGTACAAGGGGATCACGCTCTGCCCGGTGTGCGAGTGGCAGGAGGCGCAGCGCACGGCCTGTTCGGGGTGACCTGCCGTTCAGGATGACCTGCCGTTCAGGGTGACCTGCGGGACGTGAGCGCGCAGGCGGCGGCGATCGCCGCCGCCGTGAGCAGGGCCGCCGCGGCCAGGGGCAGCAGGGGCACGGGAACCGTGCCCGAGCGGGAGCCGGTGACCAGGCCGCTGACCGCCGCCTGGGCCGGGGAGCCGGTCACCACCACCGACATCAGGGCCGCGAGCAGCATCGTGGGGACCGCGCGGCCGGTCGAGCGCAGCAGCGGCCAGGTGGTGAGGGCACCGACGGCGGTGCCGAGCAGGGCGCAGGCCAGCGCGGCGAGCAGCCCGGCGGCGCCCGCGGGCCACCGTGGCACTCGGGTCTGGAGGTCGGCGCTGACCGGGTTGCTGATCAGGGTCACGAAGACGGTCGCCACCGTGCCGAGCGCCGCCGACGCGGCCAGCGCCACCAACAGCGCGGCGAGGTGCGCGCGCCCCGGGCCGACGGCCGCGGAGACACAACTGCGGGCGGCGGGCGGCTCGTTGGTGACGCAGATCCGCACCAGCCAGGCGGCGACGGGCAGCAGGGCCGCGGCCGCGTAGCCGAGCGAGTCGAGCACGGGCTGCCCGCTCTGCACACCGACGCCGAGGAAGACGGCGTACAGGATGAACGGCGGCAGCCAGCGCTGCGAGCGGGCCAGCAGGGCGGCCTGGTAGCGGAGGAGGGCGTTCATCGGCGTCATCGGCGGCTCTCGGTTTCGGGTTGGGCAGGTCTCTCCTGGCTCACGCTCACCACGTGCCATGACGGACGGGCGGTCAGCAGGATGCGCAGGAGGACGTCCGAGTGGGACGCGGGGACGGTGAGGCGGTGGGTGCCGGGCGTGGGTTCCTCGGCCGAGGTGACGGTGCGGGGCACATCGGTGGGGAGCTGTCCGCCCCGCGGGCCCTGGACGACGACGATCACGTGCGGGCCGGTGGGATCCGAAGGCACCTGTTCCGTACGGCGGTCCAGGCCCGCGTCGCGCACGGTGTACGTCGCGTCGGGCGCCCCCGCCAGGCGGCTCGGGTCGTGATCCACGAACACCACGGCGGTGCCGCCCGCCGTGCGTTCGGCGACGGCACGCTCCAGCTCCGCGCGGGCGTCGGCGTCGAGGCCGGTCCACGCCTCGTCCAGGACGAGCAGCTCCGGTTCGGCGAGGAGGGCCTGTACGACGGCGACCTTCTGGCTGCTGCCCTTCGACAACTGGGCCATCGGCGTACGGGCGTAAGGGGCGGCGCCGAAGCGGTCGAGCCACTCCAGGGCGGCACGGGTGGCCGCCGGCCGGGAGAGGCCGTGGACCGTGCCGAGGTGGGTCAGGTAGCCGAGGGCGGTGAAGGGGAGGGCCGTGGGGAAGCGCTCGGGGACGTAGGCGGTGCGGGGGCGGCCGGTGACGCGGCCTTCGGAGGGGGCGTCTATGCGGGCCAGCAGGCGCAGGAGGGTGGACTTGCCGGTGCCGTTGGGTCCGTCGATGCGGATGAGCGTGCCGGGGGGCACGGTGAGGTGGACGCCGCGTAAGACCCATGGGCCGCGTATGCCGTAGCGGCGGCCTACGTTGTCCAGACGAAGATCGCGTTGCATGGGGCTCATCCTCTCGCGCCGAAGAACGGATCTTCCGCCTGGCAGACTGGAGGACGTGACCAGTGATCCCTCCGTTCCCGACGCCAGCCCCTTTCGCACCGAGCCTTCGACGCGCGACCAGGCACCTCAGTTCGTGCTGCCCCTCGTCGTCCGCATCGAGCGGGCCGCTCCCCCGCCCCGTACGGACGCCCTGGAAACCGCTGCCCGCGCCGTGCTGGTCATGCTGAGCGACGAGCGGTCCCTCGGCGAAGGCGAGTGGGCCGAGGCCGTGCGGGACTGGCAGGACGCCCGTATCCGCAAGGTGGTGCGGCGGGCCCGTGGAGCGGAGTGGCGGCGGGCCGAAGGGCTGCCGGGTATCACTGTCACCGGCAAGTCGGCCGAGGTGCGGGTGTTCCCGCCCGTGCCCCTGGACGGGTGGCCCAAGGAGCTGGCGAAGCTCCAGGTCTCCGGGACCGACCTCGACGATCCGGAGCGGCCCGTGGACGCCGATCCGTCGGCGCCCGTGCTCTGGCTGAACCCCGAACTCGACATGTCGGCCGGCAAGACGATGGCGCAGGCGGGGCACGCGGCGCAGCTCGCCTGGTGGGAGCTGTCGGACGAGGAGCGGGACGCCTGGCGCGACGCGGGGTTTCCGCTCGCCGTACGGACCGCACAGCCGGGGCGCTGGGCCGAGCTGACGACCAGTGGGCTGCCGTTGGTCCGTGACGCGGGGTTCACGGAGATCGCGCCCGGGTCGTGCACGGTCGTCGCCGATCATCCGGCGCTGCGGCGGACGCCGGGCGTTTGAACATCCCCGGCGCCTCGCGCGTACGACCTTGCGGTGGCCGTTCGCGGTAGCGACTTCGTGGCGGCCGTTCGCGAGATGCGGGGCGCAGGGTGTGGGTCCCAACCTCAAATGTTGCTCTGAAGGTGCCGCCCGCGGGGTTCGGGCGGGACCCGCGGGGCCATACCCCCGTCACATCCGGCACGTCCGAGGAGACGGGGCAGCGGGTACGCAAGAGGCCGAGGAGGGGACGATGAAGCGACTGGGCACGGGGATCGGATGGCGTCCGGAGATCGCGGACGCCGTGGAGCGTATGCCCGGCATCGACTGGGTCGAGGCCGTCGCCGAGAACGTCTGCCCCGGGCATCTGCCCGAGTCCCTGGTACGGCTGCGGGAGCGCGGGGTGACCGTGATCCCGCACGGCGTCTCGCTGGGCCTGGGCGGCGCGGACCGGCCCTCCGCCGAGCGGCTCGCCGCGCTCGCCGAGCGGGTGGCGGCGCTGGGGTCGCCGCTGGTCACCGAGCACATCGCGTTCGTACGGGCGGGCGGTCCGCTGACGGCGTCCCCGCACCTGGAGGCGGGGCATCTCCTGCCGGTCCCCCGCACCCGGGACGCCCTCGACGTGCTGTGCGAGAACGTCCGTATCGCCCAGGACGCACTGCCGGTGCCGCTGGCCGTGGAGAACATCGCCGCGCTCATCTCCTGGCCTGGCGAGGAGATGACCGAGGGACAGTTCCTGTACGAACTCGCCGACCGCACGGGCGTACGCCTCCTCATCGACGTCGCCAACCTGCACACCAACCACGTCAACCGGGGCGAGGACCCGGCCAAGGCGCTCGCCGAACTTCCGCTGGAGGCCATCGCGTACGTCCATGTCGCGGGCGGCTTCGAACGCGACGGCGTCTGGCACGACAGCCACGCCCACCCGGTCCCGCCGCCGGTCCTCGACATCCTGACCGACCTCGCGTCCCGCGTGTCCCCGCCCGGGGTCCTGCTGGAGCGGGACGAGAACTTCCCTGAACCGGCAGAGCTGGAGCGGGAGTTGGGGGCGATTCGGGGGGCTTTGGAGAAGGGGGGCGTGGAGAGGGGGGCCTCCGGAGGCCCGGCGCCCGTGGAGGGGGCCTCGCAGCAGGCGGCACGCGAGCAGGACACGGCACGCGAGGCGGAGGCCGTGCGCGAGGCGGAGGGGGCGTCGGCTGGGGCGTTCGCCGCCGATGCCGTCCGGCAGCGCCTCGCTCTCGCTCAGGCCGCGCTGTTGTCCGCGCTCGTCGCCGGTACGCCCGTGCCGGAGGGGTTCGACCGGGTGCGGCTCGGCGTGCAGGCGCGGGCGCTCGCCGGGAAGCGGGCGGACGTCGTGGCGAAGGTCGCGCCCGAGTTGCCGGTGATTCTCAAGGACGGGTATCGGCGGGCGTTCCTGGCGTACAGCCACGGGCACCCGATGACCGACGGCTATCGACGCGACGCGCTGGACTTCGCCGGGTATCTGCTGGCCGAGGGGCGGATCGAGGACGCGCGGGTGCGGGCGGAGTTGCGGGAGTGGTGGCTGGAGCGATCGGGACCGAGGCCGCGGTCACGGCGGCCCGGGGTGCGGCTGGCCCGGGCCACGCGGCGCGTGCTGCTACGTCGGTGAGCGGGCTACGGCCCGGCGCGTGATGGACGTGAACCGGGTGGCCGGGAGGCACGTCAGTGGCGCGGTGCAGCGGATCGCGTTGGCGGCGGGCCCCCGCCCCACCCACTCTGCGCCCACAGCCTGGCGGACCCCGCCTACGCCAACTCCCGCTCCCCCACTGGACGCCCCCGCCCCTCAGAGTGTGCCGGGGTTAACAGCCCAGCCCGCGACGTGACCGGCGCACCCGTTTCATCCACCTTTGCCGCCGTACGCCACCCACCCCTCCTCCCCCATTCGCCCGTATCCACCCCCGTTGCAACCATTCGCTCCGGTACGGCAGTTGGCGTAGACCCCGAGGTACCCCGAAGTAATATGCCAACCCAACCCTCGAAGCGCACTAACGTGCGGTGCCGCAACAGGAGGCACCATGCGACCGCGACCGCGACCCCCCATCAACGGCAGAGGCATCTTCAGCGGCACCGGGCTCATCATCACGGGCCTGACGGCGACGCTGCTGGCGATGATCTTCCCGATCTGGTCGTACGCCGACCGGTCCGGGACCGGTCTGGACGTACTCAACGCCGAGACCGTCTCGACCGGGTACGGACCGCTGTCCGCCCTCGACCGTGACTTCATCACGAAGGTCCGGCTGGCCGGGCTGTGGGAGCTGCCCGCCGGCCGGCAAGCCCAGCAGAAGGGCATGACGCCGGCCGTACGGACCGCGGGGCAGCACCTGATCGAGGGGCACGCGTTCCTGGACGAGCGGGTGCGTGACGTCGCCGCCAAGCTCAGCCTGCAGCTGCCCAACGAGCCCACCGAGCAGCAGCAGGAGTGGCTGGCCACCCTGAACTCGGCCCAAGGCGTCGAGTACGACCGGCAGTTCGCCAACATCCTGCGACTGGCCCACGGCAAGGTGTTCTCCGTCGTCGCCCAGGTGCGGGCCGGCACCCGCAACTCCCTCGTGCGCAAGCTGGCCGACGACGCCAACACCACGGTGCTGGACCACATCACGGTCCTGGAGGCCACCGGTTACGTCGACTTCGACGCGCTGGCCCGGGACATGGTCGCCGACAGCACCCCTCCGCTCACCCCGCCCCCCGCCCCGCCCGGCCCGACCGCCGACCCCGCGCCGGCCACGCCGATGACACCGCCCTCGTCCCCGACGTACCCCCTCCCACCGGCCGCCACAAGTCCCCGCACAGAAGACACCGAGGGGTCCTGACTTCCTGGACTCCGCCGATCCGGAACGTCACATACCGACAACTCTCCGTCCGCATTGTGAACAAGGCATGGCGTTTCACAGAGCCTTTGGCATAGAAACACGGCATGTTCTGGGTCCTTCTCCTGCTGCTGGCCTGGGCCGTCGCCGGCACTGCGTGCACACGGCTGTGCCTGGCCGCCGTGCACGCCGCGGCCGTGGAAGCGAAGGAAGCGACCGCAGGCCAGGGCCATGATCTGACGCTGTACGAGGCCGCGTTCCTGTCCGGCGGCCCCCGGCGGGTCGCCGATCTGACCCTCGTCTCCATGGCGCGGCAGCGGCGGCTGCTGCTCGCGCGCACCGGCTGGGCGACGGTCGTCGACCCGCGGGGCCGGGACGAGATGGAACGCTCGGTGATAGGGGCGATCGGGCCTGAGGGCCAGTCCCGGATCGAGCCGGTGCGGGACGCCGCGGCCGCCGCCGACGCGGTCGGCAGCCTCGCCGACCGGCTGGTCAGCGCGGGCCTCGCCGTGCCCGACGGGACGCGCAGCGGGATCGCGGCCGGGATCCGGCAGGTGCAGCTCGCCGCGGTGGTCGTCCTGGCGTTGGGGGCGGTCGCCCTGCTGGCGCCGACCCAGTCGGACATGCCGGCGCACCTGGTCGCCCTGTGGTTCGCGCTCCCCTTCGTGCTCACCCTGAGCTGCCTCGCCATCGCCCGGGTCGAGATCCACCCGTACGCGCAATGGGCCTCCCCGGCGGGGCAGCGGTTGCTGAGCGGCCTGGTCCGGCGTTCCCGGGGCGGGGACGACCGTACGTTCCTGACCTCCGTCGCCGTGCGGGGCGTACGCGCGATCGGCGAGCCGGACCTGCGCGCGGCCTTCGCGCACCGCGAGCCGCACCATGAGTCATCGCACCGGAGCGACTGACACATCCGGGGCTCGGTGACGCATAGGGGGCATTGACGCCGACACCGGCGGGATGGTGCTTGCCTTCACCAACAGACAAACGAAATATCCCTTTTGTTGCTGCCGTGCTGCGAAGGGATACGCGATGAGAGCTCCCGCCCTCTACTCGGCCGCCGGGGCCATGCTCCTGACGACCCTCTCCGCCGCCCCGGCCGGCAGCACCGGGGCCGTCGCCCCGGGCGCGGACGAGCGGCACGGCACGACGGTGGCCGTGGCGCGCGCCGAGGCGGCCGGCCTCACCTTCGGCAGCTGCCCGAAGAAGCACGAACTGCCGGACAGCGTGAAGTGCGGCACGGTGTCCGTCCCGCTCGACTACGCGCATCCCGACGGCAAGCAGATCAAGCTCACCGTCAGCCGGATGCGGGCCACCCACAAGGACCCGCACAACAGCAAGCGCCGGGTGCCGAGCCAGGGTGCCCTGGTCTACAACCCGGGCGGACCGGGCGCCTCCAGCCTGCACTTCCCGCTGATCGGTGTCCTGCCCGCGTGGAAGCGGCTGGCGGGCGCGTACGACCTCGTCGGCTACGCCCCGCGTGGAGTGGGGCCTTCCGCGCCGCTGTCCTGCCAGGACCCCAAGCAGCTCGCCAAGGGGCCCTCGCATGCGCCGACGCACCCCTCGGAGTCGTACAAGAAGGAGCGCATCGCCCGCGCGAAGGCCTACGCCCGCGGCTGCGCCCAGCGCACGGGCAGCGCGCTGCGGCACTACAACACCCTCAACAACGCCCGCGACCTGGACGTCCTGCGCGCCGCGCTGGGCCAGGAGAAGCTGACGTTCATGGGCGCGTCGTACGGCACCTACTTCGGCGCGGTGTACGCGACTCTCTTCCCCTCGCATGTCCGGCGGATGGTGTTCGACTCGGCGGTGAACCCCGACCCCGCGCAGGTCTGGTACCGCAACAACCTCGCCCAGTCGGCCGCGTTCGAAGGGCGCTGGGAGGACTTCCGGGCGTGGGTCGCCAAGCACCACGACGTCTACGGGCTCGGTGACACCTCCGAGGAGGTGCAGCGCAACTACGAGAAGGCGCGGGCGCGGCTGGCCGTGAAGCCGGCGGGCGGGAAGATCGGGACCGGGGAGTTGCAGGAGGCGTTCCTGCAGACCGGGTACTACGACGACTACTGGCCCGCGCGGGCGCAGGCGCTGTCGGCGTATCTGAAGGGCGACCCGAAGCCGCTGGTCGAGCTGGCCGCACCGGTGACGGAGGCGGTGGCCGAGGACGAGAACTCGAGCGCGGTGTACACGGCCGTGGAGTGCAACGACGCGCCCTGGCCGACGGACTGGGCGGTCTGGGACCGGGACAACACGCGGCTCGCGCGCGTGGCGCCGTTCGAGACCTGGGACAACGTGTGGATGAACCTGCCGTGTGCCTACTGGCAGGCACCCCGGCAGGAGCCCATCGACGTGCGGACGGGGCCGGGCGAGGTGCCGCCGATTCTGATCCTGGCCGCCGAGCGGGACGCGGCCACGCCGTACGACGGGGCACTGGAGATGCACCGGCGCCTGGCGGGCTCGGTCCTGGTGACCGAACGGGACGCCGGCACGCACGGCATCGCGTACGGCCCGAACCCCTGCGTCAACGGCCACGTCGACGCCTATCTGCTGGAGGGCCGCCTCCCGGCGCGACGCGCGGCGTGCGAGGGGCACCCCGAGCCGAAGCCGGAGCGCCCGGGCGACCCCGAGGCGAAGAAGCTGAGCAAGCAGACCGACACGAAACCGGGCGGCCGGCCCCAGGAGACCGCGTCCGCCCGGCTACCGCACTGATCAGGCGAGCCCGGCGACCAGCTCCGCCACCGACTTCCGGCGCCCGGTGTAGAACGGCACCTCTTCGCGGACGTGCATCCGGGCCTCGGAAGCCCGCAGGTGGCGCATGAGGTCGACGATGCGGTAGAGCTCGTCGGCCTCGAAGGCCAGGAGCCACTCGTAGTCGCCCAGCGAGAACGAGGCGACCGTGTTGGCGCGCACGTCGGGGTAGCCGCGGGCCATCTTGCCGTGGTCGGCGAGCATGCGGCGGCGGTCCTCGTCGGGCAGCAGGTACCAGTCGTAGGAGCGCACGAAGGGGTAGACGCTGACGTAGTCGCGCGGCGTCTCGTCGGCGAGGAACGCCGGGATGTGCGAGCGGTTGAACTCGGCGGGGCGGTGCAGCGCCATGTTCGACCAGACCGGCTCCAGGGCGCGGCCCAGCTTGGTGCGGCGAAAGAGGTTGTACGCCTCCTGCAGCTGGTCGCTGGTCTCGGCGTGCCACCAGATCATGACATCGGCGTCGGCGCGCAGGCCGGACACGTCGTACGTGCCGCGGATCGTCACGTCCTTGGCGGCGAGCTGGTCGAACAGCTCCTGGACCTCGTCGGCGTAGCCCGCGCGGTCCTCGGGGAGCACGTCCTTCAGCTTGAAGACGGACCAGAGGGTGTAGCGGATGACCTCGTTGAGGTCCTTGGCCAGCTTGCCCTTGTTCGGGATCCTGCCGGACTCGGTGGTGGGGGCGTCGTCACTCATGTCCCTTATTCTCCCGCTCCGCCGTGCAGACTCTGCACCGGGTTGGCGGTGAGCTCCTGCACAGCGCTCAGGTCGCCGTGGATCTGGTCCACCGCGGCATACGCGCTCGCGATGCACGCCGGGATGCCCACGCCGTCGTACTGCGCGCCGCACACGGCGAGGCCCGGCACCTTGGCGACGTGCTCGCGGATGCGGGCCACGCGCGCGTGGTGGCCGACGGGGTACTGGGGCAGGCCGTCGGTCCAGCGGGTGACGCGGGTTTCGAGGGGGGCGGCGTCGAGGCCGGTGGCTTCCCCGAGGTCGCGGCGGGAGACCTCCACGAGGTGGTCGTCGCCGCGCTCAAGGATCTCCGTCTCGCCGTACCGCCCGACGGACGTGCGCAGGACGACCACGTCCGGGTTCTCGTCGGCGATCCAGCCCCACTTCTGGGAGGCGAACGTCGACGCCTTGATGGTGCGCCCGTCGACCGGCGGCACGAGGAAGCCGCTGCCCGCGGGCAGGTCGGTGTCGGCGCGGCGGTAGGCGAGGGTGACCAGGGCCATGGAGGCGTACTCGATGCCGGCCAGCTCGGTGGCGGCTTCGGGGGCCTCGGCGCGCAGGAGGGTCGCGGCGGCCGGGGCGGGTACGGCGACGACGACCGCGTCGGCGTGCAGCACACGGTCACCGGCGACGACGCGCCACCCGGCGGGCGCCTCGCGGCGCAGCTCCGTCACCGGCGCCCCGGTCACGATCTCGCCGCCCCGCGCGCGCACCGACTGCGCGACCGCGAGCGGGAGTTGGCCGACTCCGCCCTCGATGCCCATGAACACCGGCCCCGTCTGCTGGTTGGCGGCGGCCTTGGCCTGGATCTCGCGGACCGCCTCCGTCAGGGAGTCGTGCGTCTGCGCGGCCTGGTAGAGCTGCGGGACCGCCGAGCGCATCGAGATGCGGTACGCGTCGCCCGCGTAGACGCCGCCCAGCAGGGGCTCGACCAGGCGGTCGACGACCTCGCGGCCGAGGCGGGCCGCCACGTACTCGCCGACCGCCACGTCGTCCCCGACCTCGGTGCGGGGCAGGTCGGCGTCGCGCTCGATGCGGGCCAGGCCCTCGTCGGACAGGACGCCGGAGAGGGCGGACGCGGTGCCGGGGACTCCCATCACGTGTCCCTTGGGCATGGGGCGCAGGGCACCGCGGGTCCAGATCGAGGCGGTCGCGGTGGCGGGCGGCTGGAGGCGCTCGTCGAGGCCCACCTCGCGGGCGAGGGCGACGGCCTCGGGACGGCGGGCCAGCATCGACTCGGCGCCGAAGTCCACCCGCGCACCGGCGATCTCGCCGGGCAGCAGCTTGCCGCCCACCCGGTCCGACGCCTCCAGGACCGTCACCTGCCGGCCGGCGTCCAGCAGCCGGTGGGCCGCGGCGAGCCCCGCGATCCCGCCTCCGATGACGACGACCCGGCCCGTGCCCGTACGAGTCTCCACTTCGCGCATGTCCACAGCCTCTCAGACCCCACTGACAATCCGTCCGCGCCCCGGTGTCCTTCACGAGTCCCGACCGTGACCGCATCGGGACCGTTTCCCGCCAACGTTCCGCCGGACCCGGGCGTCGAAGAAGCATCAGACGTCACGACGACCCTCGGGGGGACGCCCACATGCGCGCACGACGCTCCGCACGATCCGTACGACCAGTCCAGGCCCTCGCCGGCCTCCTGCTGGCCACGGCACTGGCGCTCACCGGCTGCAGCGCCTCGAGCGATTCGGGGGCGGGCGACAGCAAGGCCGCCGGAGGAGAGGCCGCGCAGGCGGACTCACAGGCGGGTGCGAAGGAGGGCGCCCCGGGCTACGGCTCCGACGCCGACAAGGCCACCGCGCCGCCCAAGGTCACCGCGAGCCACATCATCCGTACGGCCTCGCTGACCGTGCAGGTCAAGGACGTACCGAAGGCCCTGGACGAGGCCCGCACCACCACCGAGAACGCGGGCGGCTACGTCGGCAACGAGACCACCACACGGGACGAGGAGGGCCACGAGCACACCCGCGTCGTCCTGCGCGTGCCCGTCGGCAGGTACGCCGAAGTCCTCACCGAACTGGAAGGCGCGGGCAAGCTGATCGAGCGCAGCGCCAAGGCGCAGGACGTCACCGACCAGGTCGTCGACGTGGAGAGCCGCATCAAGTCGCAGCGCGCCAGCGTGGCCCGGATCCGCGAGCTGATGGACCAGGCGACCAAGCTCAGCGACGTGGTCACGCTGGAGGGCGAACTGAGCTCCCGCCAGGCCGACCTGGAGTCGCTGCTCGCCCAGCAGGCGTCCCTGAAGGACCGCACCAGCCTCGCCACCATCACCCTCTCCCTGTCCGAGACGCCGGTGAAGAAGGCCGCGAAGGACGACGACCCCGGCTTCCTGGACTCGCTGGCGGGCGGCTGGGACGCGTTCGTGACGATGCTGCGCTGGCTCGCGGTGGCGTTCGGCGCCGTGCTGCCGTTCGCCGCGGTGGCGGCGCTGATCGTGCTGGTGTGGCTGAAGGTCCTGCGCCCCCGGCTGCCCCGCCGGCCGGCCACCGCGCCCGCGACGACCGCCCTGGGCCCGCTGCCGACGGCCCGCCAGGCACCGGCGCCCACGCGCGCGGGGGACGAGCGTGGCGCCGGACAGGGCGGCGAGCAGGACTGAAATGCCCGGCACTCGTAGCGTGTTCGCATGAACATGAGCGCTGCGAGGGGTGTGTCGGGTGCGCGAGAGCGACTGGTCGTGATCGGAGGCGACGCCGCGGGGATGTCCGCGGCGTCGCAGGCGCGGCGCCTCAAGAGCGCCGAGGAGCTGGAGATCGTGGCGTTCGAACGCGGCCACTTCACCTCCTACTCGGCCTGCGGCATCCCGTACTGGGTGGGCGGCGACGTCCCCGACCGGGACCAGCTGATCGCCCGTACGGCCGAGGAGCACCGCGCGCGGGACATCGACCTGCGCTTGCGGACGGAGGTCACGGAGATCGACGTGGCCGGCGGCCGGGTACACGCGCGTGACGTCGATTCCGGCGCCGAGTCCTGGACGTCGTACGACAAACTCGTGATCGCGACCGGCGCCCGCCCGATCCGCCCCGACATGCCGGGCGCCGACGCCCTCGGCGTCCACGGCGTGCAGACCCTCGACGACGGCCAGGCCCTCATCGACACGCTGGCACGCACGCGTGGGCGCCGAGCGGTCGTGGTGGGCGCCGGCTACATCGGCGTGGAGATGGCCGAGGCGCTCATCAACCGCGGCTACGAGGTGACGGTCGTCAACCGCGGCAGCGAGCCCATGTCCACGCTCGACCCGGACATGGGCCGCCTGGTGCACGAGGCCATGGAGGGCCTGGGCATCACGATGGTCAACGATGCCGAGGTCACCAAGATCCTCACGGGCGAGGACGGGTGGGTCCGGGCGGTGGCCACGGAGGACGCCGAATACCCGGCGGACGTGGTGGTCCTGGGCATCGGCGTACGCCCGCAGACCACGCTCGCGCGAGCCGCCGGCCTCCCCCTCGGCGACCACGACGGCCTCCTGACCGACCTGGCCATGCGGGTGCGCGGCCACGAGAACATCTGGGCGGGCGGCGACTGCGTGGAGGTCCTCGACCTGGTCTCCGGCCGGGAACGCCACATCGCCCTCGGCACCCACGCCAACAAACACGGCCAGGTCATCGGCACGAACGCCGCCGGCGACTACGCCACCTTCCCCGGCGTCGTCGGCACGGCCGTCAGCAAGGTCTGCGACCTGGAGATCGCCCGCACGGGCCTGCGCGAGAAGGACGCGCGCAGGGCGGGCCTGAAGTACGTCACGGCGACGATCGAGTCCACGAACCGGGCGGGCTACTACCCGAGCGCCTCGACCATGACGGTCAAGATGCTCGCCGAACGCCGCACGGGCCGGCTGCTGGGCGTGCAGATCGTGGGGAGGGAGGGCGCGGGCAAGAGGGTGGACACCGCGGCGGTGGCGCTGACTGCGGGGATGACGGTGGAACAGATGGTGTCCCTGGACCTGGGTTACGCGCCCCCGTTCTCGCCAGTCTGGGACCCGGTTCTGGTGGCAGCCAGGAAGGCAGCAAAGACGCTGAACGCCGGCACCTCATAAGGAGGCGGCGCGGCAACGCCCTCAAGGGGCGCGGGGAACTGCGCGACCAGCCACAACGGACCCGCAGCCCGCAACTCACCCGCACCCCGACGGCGCTACGCGGACCCGTTGATCCTCTCAATGGCCTGCCGAGCCTGCTCAGCCGGCGGCCGCGAGGGCAACGACGACACAGACGCGCTCACACTCGGCGGCATGGCGGCGGCAGCAGCCGGCTGCTCCCCCGCCGGCTTCGCATGCGCGGCCCCCGGCCGAACCGACCGCAACCGATGACTCACGGCCTCGTCCAGCGTCACCGGCCGCTGCATCTGCGCAGCAAGCCGCCCCGCCTCCTGACCCAGCCGGGCCACGTCTTCCCACGGCAGCCGCACCACCACGGAGAGCTCGGCCTCCCCATCCGGCAACGCGTGCATCGCAGGAGTAACTCGGTCGTTCATCGCCTGTTCCTCACGTAGTCCCCGCGACCCGCCTTCCCCGTGCCGCGGGCGGTTGAGAACACATACGCGCGCGCGGGCGACGGCGTTCACCGGTTCGCCGGACGTATCCCGGGCAGAAATCCCTCGTGGTCATCCCCGTCCATGACGTGAACCCGGTACGCCGCACCCCCTGGGTGACATACGCGCTGATCGCCGCGAACGTCCTCGTGTTCCTGTCCACGCCCGGCATAGCCGGCTCCGTGGCCGGTGAGAGCAGCCTGGCCCAGCTGTGCCATCTGCACGCGTTCCTGGACCACTACGCGGCGGTGCCAAGGGAGTTGATCCACGACCAGCTGCCGAGAGTGGTCCCCACGGGCGAGGTCGCCGTGGGCGCCCAGGGCCCCGGCTGTGTGATCGGCGCGCCGGAGTACGACAAGTCCCCGGTGCTGTCCGTCTTCACCGCGATGTTCCTGCACGGCAGCTGGCTGCACCTGCTGGGCAACCTGCTCTTCCTGCTGATCTTCGGCAACAACATCGAGGACCGCATGGGCCATGTGCGGTACTTGCTCTTCTACGTCGTGTGCGGCTACGCGGCGTCGTACGGCTTCGCGATCCTCAACGACGACTCCGCCGAGCCTCTGATCGGCGCGTCCGGGGCCATCGCGGGCGTACTGGGCGCCTATCTCGTGCTGTATCCGAAGGCCAGGGTGTGGGTCCTCGTCCCGTTCCTGATCTTCCTGCCGCTGCGGCTGCCGGCCTGGCTGGTGCTCGGCTTCTGGTTCGTGCTGCAGGCGCTGTACTCGTCCGGCGAGGGCGTCTCCGACGCGGGCACCGTGGCGTACGCGGCGCACATCGTGGGCTTCCTCGCGGGCATGGCGCTCGCCTGGCCGCTCAAACCGGGAACACCGCCGCCACCGGAACCGCGCGGCCTGCTGTTCGGCAGGCGGGCGCGGCCCCGGCAGACGTGGTGAGCGCTTCTTACCGGGCCGTCGGCTTTTTACCGGGCCGTCTGCGTGTGGACGTACTCGACGAGCCGGGTCAGCGCGTCCGGGTCGGTGGACGGCATGACGCCGTGGCCGAGGTTGAAGACGTGGCCTTCGAGCCCGGCGGCGGCGTCGAGCACCTCGCGGGCCTTGGCCTCGACGGCCTCGGGGGTGGTGAAGAGGATCGTCGGGTCGAGATTGCCCTGGAGCGCCTTGCCGGGGCCGACGCGACGCGCGGCCTCGTCCAGCGGGACACGCCAGTCGACGCCGACGACGTCCGCACCGGCCTCGCCCATGAGCTTCAGCAACTCACCGGTGCCGACGCCGAAGTGGATGCGCGGGACGCCGTACTCGGCGACCGCCTGGAAGACCTTGGCCGAGTGGGGCATCACCGAGCGCCGGTAGTCGGCGGGGGCAAGGGAGCCGACCCAGGAGTCGAAGAGCTGGACCGCGGAGGCGCCGGCCTCGATCTGGACCTTGAGGAAGGCGGCCGTGATGTCGGCGAGGCGGTCGAGCAGGTCGGCCCAGAGCTCGGGGTCGCCGTACATCATCGCCTTGGCGTTCTCGTACGTGCGGGACGGGCCGCCCTCGACGAGGTAGCTCGCAAGGGTGAAAGGCGCGCCGGCGAAACCGATGAGCGGGGTGGCGCCGAGCTCGCGGGTGAGCAGGCCGATGGCCTCGGTGACGTACGAGACGTCCTCGGGGGTGAGGTCGCGCAGCTGGGCGAGGTCGGCGCGGGTGCGGATCGGGTTCTCGACGACCGGGCCGACGCCGGGCTTGATGTCGAGGTCGATGCCGATGGCCTTGAGCGGGACGACGATGTCGCTGAAGTAGATCGCCGCGTCCACGTCGTGCCGGCGCACGGGCTGCAGGGTGATCTCGGTGACCAGCTCGGGCCGCATGCACGACTCGAGCATCGGGATGCCCTCGCGCACCTTGCGGTACTCCGGCAGGGAGCGCCCGGCCTGCCGCATGAACCACACGGGCGTGTGCGGCACGGGTTCGCGCCTGCACGCCTTGAGGAAGGCTGAATCCTTGACTGCGTCGGGCGTGGCTGGCGGCGGCGTCTGGTTGGCACTCACGGGGGCAAGTCTCGCACGGCCGCGCGGGGCCCGGCGTTGGGGTTGCCGTGTTGTCCGGGTGTCTCTCCCTGCACGAAGCCCCCGTTCCCCTTAATCTTCCCGGCATGGCTGCGGCTCAGGAACGACTGTCGGACGGCGCTGGCGGAATGGACGCAAAGGACGCCAAGGAGGGCGACTTGGACGGGAGCAGTACGGCTCCGACGCCCTTCCGGGCCGCCGTCGACGCGCTCAGGGCCGCGCGGCTGCGGCCGCAGATCGAGGTCGAGCAGACGAAGGCGCCCCAGCGCCTGGCTCCGTACGCGCACGCGCTGGAGGCCGCCGTCGTCGACGGTGACCAGGACCTGGCCGACGGCCGCCTGGTGCTGCTGCACGACCCGGCGGGGCACGACGCCTGGCGGGGTTCCTTCCGGCTGGTGACCCTGGTGCGCGCGGAGCTGGAGCCGGAGATGGCCGCCGACCCGCTGCTGCCCGACGTGTGCTGGTCCTGGCTGACCGGCGCGCTCCAGGCGCGCGGGCTGTCGTACGGCGAGGCGAGCGGCACCGTCACGCGCGCGAGCTCGCACTACTTCGGCGGTCTGTCCGAGCGCCCGGCGGCCTCGCAGATCGAGATCCGGGCCTCCTGGACGCCCCGCGAGGGCCTGGGCGGCGTTCCGGACACCGCGGCCCATCTGGCGTCCTGGTGCGATCTGCTGGCCCAGGTCGCGGGTCTGCCCCCGGCGGGCCCGGGCGACGCGTCGGTGGTGACGCTGCCGCAGCGCCGCGATCCGCAGTCCCGCTGACCGCCGCCTGCTCGCTCGCCGCTCACTTGACGGTCACCTGCTCGAACCGCCACACACTTGACCATCACTTTGTCGATACGGCCACTTTCGGTCAGGAACAGCTCTCGATCGAGCCAATTCGCTCACCGAACGATCGACCACGTGTCTGAATTGCCCCGATTGTTACTCACTAAATCGTGATCTTTCCCTAAAGGGCCACGGGTTTGGTGCCGAAGACGACTGTGACCTTGAAAGCCGTCCCCGCACCCAGGAGGCCTGGTGTCCGTTCTCCTCGAGCAGCCCGCAAGCCTGGTCGCCTACCGCCCGAACAAGCCGACCGCCATGGTGGTCGTGGCCGATCCCCGCGTCCGCTCCACCGTCACCCGACATCTCTGGGCGCTCGGTGTGCGCGACGTCATCGAGGCCTCGTCCATCGCGGAGGCTCGTCCCCGCATCGGCAACCCCCGCGACATCTGCGTCGCCGACGTCCACCTGCCCGACGGCTCCGGCCTCACCCTCCTGTCGGAGACCCGCGCCGCGGGCTGGCCCAACGGCCTCGCCCTGTCCGCCGCCGACGACATCGGCGCCGTACGCAACGCCCTCGCCGGCGGTGTGAAGGGCTACGTCGTCACCGGCACCCGCACCAACGTCGGGCTCCCCACCCGGCCTGGTGCCGCCCCCATCGGCGCCGCCGCCGCCCGTATGCACCGTCGCCACCCGGGTGCCCCGAGCCACCCGGGCGGCTACCGCGAGCTGTCCGGTCGCGAGGTCGAGGTGCTGCGGCTGGTGGCGGAGGGCCAGTCGAACAAGGCGATCGGCGTCTCGATGGGCCTGTCCGCCCTGACCGTCAAGAGCCACCTCGCCCGCATCGCCCGCAAGCTGGGCACCGGTGACCGCGCCGGCATGGTCGCCGTGGCCCTGCGCACCGGCATCATCCACTGAGATCGGCTGACATCCATTGACCTCTTGATCATTCACTGACGTGCAGGGGATCGGCCGCCGATCCCCGCCCGCGTCCCCGTCCGTCGTGAACCGGGCCTCTCGCTTGACCCACTGGTTCGCGACCCTCAGGCGCCCGCCGACGGAACGTTCCGTCGGCGGGCGCTGTCCATTCACGGCAGGTGAAGATCACTCGCGGGCAGGAGCGGGAGGATGTGAAGATCCTTCAGGAGGGCAGCCCGGGCTGATAGACAGTCGCACTGACGAGCGTCACCTTCCGACCCTCATGATCCTCCCGCCCCGAACGGAGCCCGTTATGCCCAAGTCCTCCTCTTCCTTGGCCTCTTGGGGCCTCGCCGCCGCAGCCGCCGCTGCGCTGCTGGTGGGCTGCTCGTCGGAGGCCAAGCTGTCCAAGGACGAGGTGGCGAAGTCGGTGGCCGAGAAGCTCGCCGCGCAGACGGGGCAGCCGAAGCCGGACGTCACCTGCCCCGAGGACCTCGCGGGCAAGGTCGGCACCTCTTTGCGCTGCAGGCTCACCGCGACCGACGGCACGAGCTTCGGTGTGACGGTCAAGGTCACCTCGGTCGACGGCGGCACGATCAAGTACGGCATCCAGGTCGACCAGACGGCCTCCTGAGCCGGAACCGGCACCGCGCTCGCCGGACCGTTCCGGCGGGCGCGGGGGAAATGTGTGACCGCGACGTGCGGATTGTGATGGAGCACCAGGGGGGTGGGCCCGGAGACTGGCCTCGGGGGATGCTGGCGCCATGAGTGGAATCGAAGCAGTCCTGTTCCTGCTGGCGTGTGGTGGCGTCGTGGCTCTCGTCGTGTGGGACCGCCGGGGCAAGGCCCGCAAGAAGCGTGAGTCCGAAGAGGCGTACGCGCAGCTGCAGTCGTTCGCCGAGAGCCGCGGGTGGACCTACGAGGAGGGCGTGCCGAGGCTCGTCGACGCCTACCAGGGGGCCGAGCCGCTCCCGGACAAGGCCAGCAACGTCATGGGGGACAACGTCGTCAGCGGCACTTACCGCGGATTCGGCTTCCGCGCCTTCGAGTACCGCTATTACAACAAGGACATCGACTCGGAGACGACGCATGTCATCGTCCACTCCGTCTGGGCCCTGAACCTGGGCGTGGAGGTTCCGGACCTGCGGATCTACCGCGACGGCTGGTTCGACACCTTCTATCGGGGAAGGGCCATGGAGGTGGGAATCCCCCAGCTCGACAAGGACTTCCACATCGTCTCCCGCGACGAGGAACGCGCCCGGCCCGTCGTGCTCGACGGCCTGGCGGAGTTCCTCACCTCCGACCCTCGCGCCCTGGAGATGCCGCTCCGGCTCCACGACGGTCAGCTGATCACCTCGCGTTCGCGGACCAAGCTGAGCGGTGAGACGTTCGACGAGCCCCTCGAGTATCTCGTCGACGCCGCGGGCCACTTGGGATCCCTGTCACCCGCGCGGCCTCCGCAGGCGCCGTAGCAAGGCCGTCCCGGGGCACCGGATGCGGTCGCGCTATGAAGCTTCCCGGTAGGAATCATGTGAGGTCCGGGGCCGGTGTCGCCGCGTCTTTGCCATTGATAGACCCTCTTTACGTTCTCAACAATCAGGGTGCGGACGCGCGTTCGCGCCCTCTTCGACGTAGAGGGGGGAGCGAATGGGCCAGTTCGATGTCGAGCCGTCCGAGCTGCGGTCGGCCTCCAAGAAGATCAAGGACTCCGTGGGCCGGAGCGACAAGGTGAAGCTCGACGAACTCGGGGATTCCAGCGGCGACTTCGGCCACGGCGAGGCGGCCAAGGAGTTCAGCCAGCTGATGGCCACCTGGATGGAGGCCATCAAGAGCCCGATGAAGGAGGACGGGGAGAACTCGGCGGCCAAGCTCGACGAGAACGCCGCGTCCTACGAGCGCGCCGAGCAGGAGTCCCAGAACCACTTCACCGGGCCCGCGGTCGCCGGCCCGAGCTACTGACGGGGAAGCAATGGCACAACTTGGCTCCACTCGGGACCCACGCGCACTCATCCCGGGAAACCCGTCGAAGCTCACAGGCGACGCGGACAAGCTCGACGGTCATGCGAAGACCCTCGACGGCATCGGGGACGAGCTCGGCTCCGTCCGGATTCCCAGCTGGCACGGACAGGCCAGCGATGCCTTCTGGGAGGACTTCTCGGGCCAGAAGCAGAAGTGGTACCGCGGCTCGGACGCGCTGGGCGCGGCCGCCGGGGCGCTGCGGGACTACGCCAGGGCCCTCGAGTGGGCCCAGGGGCAGGCGGAAGAGGCCATCCGGCTGTACGACGGGGGCGACGAGAGCGGCGGCGAGCAGCTGCTGGAGTCGGCGCGCGCCCATGTCGAGGCGGAGGGCGACGCGGCGGCCGCGAAGTTCAAGGCGCAGGGCGGTGAGGGCGACAACGCGCCCGACTGGCTCTTCTGGGCCTCCGAAGCAACGCAGGACGACACAGGTGCGACGTCCAAGAAGGTCAAGCGCACTGAGCTGGAACGGGCACCCGAGACAAAGCCCAAGGGGGCCTGGGGTGACCACAAGAACATGACGCAGGCGGAGAGGGAGGCCCTGCGCGAGGGCAAGGGCCCCGGCATCACCGTGGCCGGCCCGTCCGTCACCGCCGACGCCAAGGTGTGGGGCGCCGAGGCCAAGGGCCGCGGTGAGTTCGCGGGCGGCGAGGTCTCCGGCAAGGCCGGCGTCAACCTCCTCGGTGTCGACGCCTCCGCCGGTGTGGGTCTCGTGGACGGGAACGCCACCGCACAGGCATCCGGCAAGGCCTACCTCGCCCAGGCCACCGCCGAGGGCAAGTACGGGGTCGGTTATTTCGAGGCCTCCGGCAAGGGCGAGGCGTACGTGGGCGCCGAGGCCGGCGTCAAGGGCTCCATCGGCACGGATGGCGTCCACGTCGGCGGCGAGGCCTTCGCCGGCGCCAAGGCCACCGCGGAGGGGCATGCCTCCGTTGCCGGTGTCGGCGTCGGTGGCACGGCGGAGGCGTGGGCCGGCGCCGGTGCCGAGGCCCACTTCGACGCCGGCATGAAGGATGGCAAGTTCGTCATCGGCGGCGACGTCGGCGTGGCCCTCGGTGTCGGTGGCAAGCTCGGCGGCCAGATCGAGATCGACCCGGGCAAGGTCACCGACGCGGCCGGCGACGCGGTCGACGCGATCGGGGACTGGTTCGACTGACCGCCACGGGGCGGCCCCGCCCGGGCCCGCCCGAGCCTCCCCGCCGCCCCTTCCCGTCCCCCTCCCGTCCCCTCTCCCCGTCGCTTCCCGTACCGTCGGAACCCGTACCGCAAGGAGTTGATCCACCATGCCGGGCACACTTCCGGTGCCGCTCGAATTCGAGCTCCCGCAAGGCTGGCAGTCGGCGCCCCCGGACGAGGTCGGTGCCCCGCACGCCGCCTTCGTCGCCCTGCACATGGCCTCCAAGGGCCAGGGCTTCATGCCGAACATCACGGTCACCGGCCACACCCTCGAAGGCTCGTCGAGCCTGCACGGCCTCGCCGAGGAGTCGGTGCGGCGGCTGCGCGAGAACGTCGGCGCCGTCGACATCGTCAAGCGCACCGAGGTGGGCACCTCGCCTGCGCCGGGCCTCATCGACGCCCCCGGGATCGTGCAGAACCTGCGCATCCAGGCCACCGTCAACGGGCAGCCGATGGAACTCGCGCAGAGCCAGTTCATCCTGGTGCTGGAGAACGAGCAGCGGCGCAGTGAACGCGCCGAGATCGAGATCGCGCTGACGGCCAGGACGAGTCAGCTCCAGGACGTCCTCCAGGACTTCCAGACCTTCATCTCCACCCTCCGCCCGGCGACCGCCTCGGAGGATCAGAGGCCGGCCTGACGCCGGGAACACACCAATGGTCACGAGCGCATGGCGTTCGTACGCGCCGGAGACCCGCCGACCCGCGCGCAGGCGGCGGCGTCTTCGGGGTTGTGATGGGCTGCTTTCGGAGGATTCCGGCGATCTGCCGGGCACATCGAGGGCAGACGTGGCCGAGAAGCATCGGTAAGCCGTGAGAAACGGCGAGACGTGTTTCCGCAGGTCAGCGCCAACGTGTCCAGAACGCGCAGGTCAGACGCTCGCCCTTACAGATACCCTTGACATGTGACCGACGCCCAAGACACCGCAGCAGACAGTTCACTGCGAACCACCGGAGGCGCCCCTCCGGACGACGGCGGATCTTCTGTTACGGAGGCGCCGATCCCTTTGCTGGAGCCCCGCGAGGGCATTCCACCCGTGATCGCCGACGAGGCCGCGCTCGCCGAGGTGATCGCCGCCTTCGCCGCGGGTTCCGGCCCCGTCGCCGTCGACGCCGAACGTGCGTCCGGCTACCGATACGGCCAGCGCGCCTATCTGGTGCAGTTGCGCCGCGAAGGGGCGGGGTCCGCCCTGATCGACCCCGTGGCCTGCCCCGATTTGTCCGGGCTCGGTGAGGCGCTCTCCGGTGTGGAGTGGGTGCTGCACGCGGCCACCCAGGATCTGCCCTGTCTGCGCGAAATAGGCATGGTGCCGAGTCGGCTGTTCGACACCGAGCTCGCCGGGCGGCTCGCCGGATTCCCTCGGGTCGGCCTCGGCGCGATGGTCGAGGGCGTGCTCGGGTTCGTGCTGGAGAAGGGACACTCGGCCGTCGACTGGTCGACCCGGCCCCTGCCCGAGCCGTGGCTGCGGTACGCGACGCTCGACGTCGAGCTCCTCGTCGATCTGCGCGACGCGCTGGAGAAGGAGCTGGACCGGCAGGGGAAGCTGGAGTGGGCGCTGCAGGAGTTCGACGCGATTGCGGCCGCGCCGCCTGCTGAGCCGCGTAAGGATCCGTGGCGGCGTACGTCCGGGATGCACAAGGTGCGGCGGCGTCGGCAGCTGGCCGTGGTGCGGGAGCTGTGGCAGACGCGGGACCGTATCGCTCAGCGGCGGGATGTGTCTCCGGGCAAGGTGCTCGGAGACGCGGCCATTGTCGAGGCGGCGCTCGCCCTGCCGGGCAACGTGCACGCCCTCGCCGCGCTGAACGGATTCGGGCAGCGGATGGGGCGGCGGCAGCTGGAGCAGTGGCAGGCCGCGGTGGATCGCGCGAAGGCTTTGAACGACTCTCAGTTGCCGGCGCCTGGGCAGCCGGTGACCGGGCCTCCGCCGCCGCGGGCTTGGGCCGACAAGGATCCGGTCGCCGCGGCCCGGCTTTCTGCGGCTCGGGCCGCGGTGTCGGCGCTGGCCGAGCAGCTCAACATGCCTCAGGAGAACTTGATCACTCCGGATACCGTGCGGCGGGTTTGCTGGGAGCCGCCGAAGGTGGTTGACGCCGAGTCGGTTGCGGAGGCGTTGGCTGGTTATGGAGCTCGGGCGTGGCAGGTAGAGCAGGTCACGCCGGTGTTGGTTGCTGCCTTGTCCGCCTAGTCACCGTATCCCCGCGCCCCTTTGGGGCACCTCACCTGGTCGCGCCCTTCATGAAGCCGTTGTAGATGAACCTCTGCAGCAGCAGGAAGACGATCAACGTCGGCAGGATCACCAATACCGCTCCTGCCGAGATCGTTTCCCAGTGGGCGCCGAACGGGCCCTTGAAGCGGAACAGGGACGTCGAGATCACGCCAAGGTCTTCCGACGGCATGTAGAGGAACGGAATGTAGAAGTCGTTGTAGGTGGTGATGCCCTTGACGATCACCACCGTCGCTATCGCCGGCTTCAGCAGCGGGAAGATGATCTTGCGGTAGATCGTGAAGGCGTTGGCGCCGTCCAGGCGGGCCGCCTCGTCCAGCGAGGTCGGGATGGAGCGGACGAACTGCAGGAAGATGTAGATCGAGACGATGTCCGTGCCCATGTAGAGGGCGATGGGCGCCCAGAGGCTGTCGAACATGCCGAAGCTGTTGACGATCTGGAAGGTCGCCACCTGGGTCGTGACGCCGGGGACCAGGGCGGCGACCAGGAACAGGGCCACGACCAGCTTCTTGAAGCGGAACGTGAAGCGGTCGATGGCGTACGCCGTCATCGAGCCGATGAGGACCGTGCCGCCGATGGCGAAGAGCAGGATGATCGCCGTGTTGGCGAAGGCCGAGAGCATCCGGCCGTCCTCGAACGCCGTCGCGTAGTTGTGGAGGTTCAGCAGGTCGTCGGGGAGGGCGAGGGCTCCGCTGTCGTTCGCCATTTCCGACTCGGATTTGAGGGACGTCAGGACTACGGCCGCCAGCGGGAGCAGGACCACCACCGTCGCGGCGATCAAGGACAGGTACACCAGCGTGCGGGCCACTGCGCGGCGGTTCATGCGAGGTCCACCTTGTCGTCGGGGACGAGGCGCCGCTGCACCCAGGACACCGCCAGCACGATCAGCAGCAGTACGACCGCGGCCGCCGAGGCGAGCCCCGTCTTGTTGAACTGGAAGGCCAGCTTCACGGTCTGGATCACGAAGGTCTCGGTGCCGGTCGCGCCGCCGGTCATGATGTACGGGATCTCGAAGACCGACAGGGAGCCCGAGATCGAGAGGATCACGGTGAGGGACAGCACCGGCTTGATGCCGGGCGCGATGATGTAGCGGAACTGGTGCCAGCGGTTCGCGCCGTCCAGTTCGGCCGCCTCGTACAGCTCGCCGGGGATCGACTGGATCGCGCCGAGGAAGAGGACGAAGTTCAGGCCCAGGTAGCGCCAGACGGAGACGGCGGCCAGGGAGGTGTTCGCCGACTCCGGAGTGCCGAGCCAGGCGCGGTCCGTCTCCACGCCGAACAGGCCGAGGACGGAGTCGAGGGTGCCGCCGTCCTGGAAGAAGTAGAGGAAGACGAAGCCGATCGCGACCCCGTTGATCAGGTACGGGAAGAACAGCACGCCCTTGAAGAAGTTCCGGAAGCGGACGTTGAAGCTCAGGATCGTGGCGAAGTAGAGGGCGGCGACTATCTGGAAGACGGACGCGGCCAGGTAGTAGCCGCTGACCCAGAAGACCTCGAACAGGTCGGAGCGGGTGAAGAGTTCGGCGTAGTTCTCGGTGCCCGTGTAGTGCAGCTCGGGGCTGACGCCGTCCCAGTCGGTGAAGCTGTACGCGACCATGTTGGCGATCGGCGCGTAGGTGAAGACGATCAGCAGGGCCAGCGGGGCGAGCAGGAAAAGCCAGGGGGTGGCCCCGCGCCACAGGCGTGCCGTGCGCGGGGCGGGGGCCGGTTCGGGGGCGGTGGGTGCCGCCCCCGCGGTGGCCTTGAGGGCCGCCTTCTCCGTCGTCTCCGTCATCAGGACCCCAGGGACTTCCGGGTCTCGGTCCACTTCTCGCCGAGGCCGTTCAGGAAGTCGTCCAGGCTGCCCTTCGTGGCGCCGCGGGCGAGGTCGACGAGGTCCTGGCGGTAGTCGGGCTTGTAGATGCCGATCTCGGACTGGTTGTCGATGGACTTCACCACGGCGCCCTTGGCGTCGTCGAGGTCGAGGATCTTGACCCCCGCCTCCTCGTACGGCTTCATGACCGCGGGCAGCGGGGCGGACTTGAGCGGGGACAGGGCGAGGTTGTCCGCCGCGTAGCCGGACTTGTCGGTGAACCAGTCGAGCCAGGCGCGGGCCGCCTCCTTGTGCTCGGAGTGGATGTTGACGGCCTGGTTGTAGTCGGGCTGCGCCACCGCGCAGAACGTGCCGTTCTTCTGGGCGGGGAAGGGCATGAGCCCGATGTCGTCCGGGTCGGTGCCGGCCTCCTTGGCCGCGCCCTGCATCTGGATGACCGCCCAGGAGCCGAGCCACATCGTGGCGATCTCGCCCTTCGCGATCCGGGGCTTGGACGCCTCCCAGTTGGTGGTCGTCGGGTCCTTCTCGACGAGGCCCGAGTGCACGATGTCGTACAGCAGCGTGTCGGCGGTCCGCACGTCGGCGCCCTTGGCCCACGGGTCGCCCTCGGCGAGCTGGGTGGTGGCCTGGTCGTCGCAGCTGACCGAGCCGTTGACCTGCGTCCACTGGGTGAGCGGCCACATGTCCTTGAAGTTGGTGTAGTACGGGATCGCGTCGGTCTTCGACTTGATCGCCTTCAGGTCGTCGAGGAACTCGTCCGGTGTGGTGGGCCAGTCGGTGATGCCGGCCTCGCTCCAGACCTTCTTGTTGTAGATGAAGCCCGGGACCGCGCCCAGCGGACTCTGGCCGTAGACCTTGCCGTCCACGGTCGTGTAGTCGGTGAAGCGGTACGTCTTGCTCCGCTCGGCCTGGGTGCCCAGCGAGGCGAAGAACTTGGGGTAGTCCTTCTTCTCGATCACGGCCGGGATCATGAGGACGTCGCCGTAGTTCTCCGTGTTCATACGGATCTTGACTTCGCCCTCGTAGTCGGTGAGGCCGTCGAACTCGACCTTCACCTTGGGATACGTCTTGTTGAACTCGGCGGCGTACTTCTTCATCGTCCCGTCCTGCACGAGGTCGGTCCGATGGGTGAGCACCGTGATGGTGCCGCTCACCTTCGACGGGTCGTCGGCTGCCTTGGCTTCGGCGCCCTTCGAGCTTCCTCCGGTGCCGGTGCACGCCGAGAGCAGCAGGGCACCCGTGACCATGGCGAGGACTGTACGGCGGTTCATGTGCGTCAGCTCCGTTCTTGGGACGGACGAGCACGAGCGGGTTGGCTGGTTCCGAACTCTGACAACGTTTTCTTAACCGGTAAAGTCCGTATCTCGCCAACGATGCCAGAATGTGTCCCAGCACTGGGATGGATCGGTTTAGGAGTGCGCGCATGCTTCAGGCCACACCGCTCACCGACGGATGGATCGTGCGGCACGAGTCAGCCGCGCTGCCAGCCACCGTGCCCGGCTGCGTGCACACCGATCTGCTGGCCGCGGGGGTGATCCCGGATCCCTTTCTCGGGCGGGACGAGGCCGAGGTGGCGTGGGTGGGGCGGCGGGACTGGACCTATGAGACCGACCTGACGGCGGCGCCGGCGCACTCGGCGCACGAACAGCACGAGCAGCACGAACAGACCGACCTCGTCTTCGACGGGCTCGACACCGTCGCCGAGATCCTGCTCGACGGGCAGCTCCTGGGCCGGGTACGGAACATGCACCGCTCGTACCGCTTCGACGTGACGGGGCTGAGCGGGCGGCTCTCGGTGCGTTTCGCCTCCGCCTACGCCGCGGCCGAGGCCGTGCGCGGCAAGCTGGGCGAACGGCCCGCCGCGTACCCCGAGCCCTACCAGTACATCCGCAAGATGGCCTGCTCCTTCGGCTGGGACTGGGGGCCGACCCTGGTGACGGCCGGGATCTGGCGGCCGGTGCGGCTGGAGCAGTGGTCGACGGCCCGGATCGCCCGCGTGCGGCCCCTGGTGACCGTCGAACAGGGCACCGGGCACATCGAGTTGGCGGTCGACGTGGAGCGGACCCGGGTCGAGGCGCCGCTCACCGTGGAGGCGACGGTCGGCGGGGTGCGGGCGCGGGCGGAGATCGACGGGACGAGTGGGGTCGTACGACTGACGCTGCCGGACGTGGAGCTGTGGTGGCCGCGCGGATACGGCGAACAGCCACTGTACGACGTCGAGTTGACGCTCCGGCACGGCGAGGACGCGCTGGACGTGTGGCGTCGGCGGATCGGCTTCCGGACCGTCGAGCTGGACCGGCGGCCCGATGAGCACGGCGCCGGATTCACCCTCGTCGTCAACGGCGAGCGGCTCTTCGCGCGGGGCGTCAACTGGATCCCGGACGACGTGTTCCCGTCCCGGATCACCCGCGAGCGGTACCGGGAGCGGCTGCGGCAGGCGGCCGACGCGGGCGTGGACCTCGTACGGATCTGGGGCGGCGGGATCTACGAGAGCGAGGACTTCTACGACGCCTGTGACGAGCTGGGGCTGCTGGTGTGGCAGGACTTCCCGTTCGCGTGCGCGGCCTATCCGGAGGAGCAGCCGCTGCGCGGGGAGGTGGAGGCCGAGGCGCGGGAGAACGTCGTACGGCTGATGCCGCATCCCTCGCTCGTGCTGTGGAACGGCAACAACGAGAACCTGTGGGGGTTCCGGGACTGGGAGTGGGAGCCGCGGCTGGCCGGGGACTCCTGGGGCGAGGGGTACTACCTGGGCGTACTGCCGCGCGTGGTGGCCGAGTTGGATCCGACGCGGCCGTATACGGCGGGCAGTCCCTGGTCCGGGTCGTGGGACCGGCATCCGAACGACCCGGCGCACGGCACGCACCACTCCTGGGAGGTGTGGAACCGGGAGGACTACGCCGACTACCGGCTGAGTGTGCCGCGTTTCGTGGCCGAGTTCGGCTGGCAGGCGCCGCCCGCGTACGCCACGCTGCGGCGGGCGCTGCCGGGCGAGGAACTCGCGCCGGACTCCCCCGGCATGCTGCACCACCAGAAGGCGGACGACGGCAACGGGAAGCTGCGGCGGGGGCTGGAGCGGCATTTCGCCTTCCCCGAGGGGGACTTCGACCGCTGGCACTACCTCACGCAGGTCAACCAGGCGCGGGCGGTGGCGGCCGGGATCGAGCACTGGCGGTCGCACTGGCCGGTGTGCGCGGGCACGGTCGTATGGCAGCTCAACGACTGCTGGCCCGTGACGTCCTGGGCGGCGATCGACGGGGACGGGCGGGAGAAGCCGCTGTACCACGAGCTGCGGCGGCTGTACGCGGATCGGCTGCTGACGCTGCGAGCGCGGGAGCAGGAGCGGGAGCGGGGGCTGGAGGTGGCCGTCGTCAATCAGGCGGCCAAGGGCTGGGCGGGGGCGGTGCGGCTGCGGCGGATGTCCGTCGACGGGGCGGTGGTCGGCGAGGCGAGTGTGGGGTTCGGCGCCGAGGGGCGGGCGGTGGCCCGGGTCGGCGTACCCAGGGAGCTGGAGCCGGTCGGGCCGAAGGAGTTCCTCGTGGCGGACGCGGACGGTGTGCGCGCCGTGCACTTCCCCGCGCCGGATCGTGAAGTGCCCTATCCCCGGCCGGAGTTCGACGTCGCGCTCGTGCCGGGCGGGGTCGTGGTGACGGCCCGTACCCTCGTACGGGACCTGCTGCTCCAGGCCGATCGGCTGCATCCGGACGCCCGGGCCGACCGGGGGCTCGTCACGCTGCTGCCCGGCGAAGAGGTGACCATCGGGGTGCGCGGCTGGGAGACTCCCGACGCGGCGGCCGCTCGCTCCGCCCTGTACTGCATGGAGCCCAGCCGATGACGGCAACACCGACCCCCCGCGTCACCATCAAGGACGTCGCCGCGCGCGCCGGCGTGTCCAAGGGTGCCGTGTCCCTCGCCTTCAACCACAAGCCGGGGCTCTCGGAGGCGACCCGGGACCGGATCTTCCGGGCCGCGCGGGAGCTGGGCTGGGCACCGAACCTCACGGCGCGGACGCTGGCCGGGTCGCGGGTGGACGTGGTGGGCCTCGCGATCTGCCGGCCGGCCCGGCTGCTCGGCCTCGAACCCTTCTACATGGAGTTCATCTCGGGCGTGGAGAGCGTCCTGACCGAGCACTCCTGCTCGCTGCTGCTCAGGCTGGTACGGAATCTGGACGAGGAGGTCGGGCTCCAGGAGTCATGGTGGCGGGGGCGGCAGATCGGCGGGTCGATCCTGGTCGACTTCCGCGCGGACGACCCGAGAGTGGCGGCGGCGCAGCGCCTCGGGATGCCGGTGGTCGCGGTCGGGCACCCGTCGCTGACGGGCGGGCTGACGTCGGTGTGGACCGATGACGCCACCGCCGTGACGGAGGCTGTGCGGTATCTGGCCGCACTGGGCCATCGGCGGATCGCCCGGGTGGGCGGGGCGGCGGCTCTCGGGCACACGTCCATCCGTACGGCCGCGTTCGACGAGGCGGCGGGGGCGCTGGGGCTGGCCGGGGCGTGGCAGGTCGCGACGGATTTCTCGGGTGATGCGGGGGCGCGGGCGACGAGGTCGCTGCTCACGGCGTCGGCGCCGGACCGGCCGACGGCGATCGTGTACGACAACGACATCATGGCGGTGGCGGGGTTGTCGGTGGCGGCCGAGATGGGGCTGCGGGTGCCGGAGGATGTGTCGCTGCTGGCCTGGGACGACTCGCAGTTGTGCCGGCTGACGCATCCGACGCTGTCCGCGATGAGTCATGACGTGCACGGGTTCGGGGCGGAGGTGGCGCGGACGCTGTTCGGGGTGATCACGGGGGACGGGCCCGGGTCGCACCCCGTACCCACTCCGGTACTGACCCCTCGGGGGTCGACGGCACCGCCCAGAGCGCCTTCGTCGGTGTGACGTTCGCCGCTCCCGCCGCCAGGGGTGTGCAGCTACGTTACCCACAAGTAGCATGAGCCTGAGCGCGCGCTCAGCGCTTGCGCAGCGCAGCAGTGCAGATCCCGCACCTCTGGAGGAGAGCCATCGTGCCTCGTACCGTCAGGGACGTCGTCTTCGTCGACGGCGTCCGCACCCCGTTCGGCAAGGCGGGCCCGAAGGGCATCTACCACGAGACCCGCGCCGACGACCTCGTCGTGAAGGCGATCCGGGAGCTGCTGCGCCGCAACCCCGGCCTCGACCCGAAGCAGATCGACGAGGTCGCCATCGCCGCGACCACCCAGATCGGTGACCAGGGCCTGACCCTCGGCCGCACGGCCGGCATCCTCGCCGGTCTGCCGCAGTCGGTGCCCGGCTACTCCATCGACCGTATGTGCGCCGGCGCCCTGACCGCCGTGACGTCCGTCGCCGGTTCGATCGCCTTCGGCGCCTACGACGCCGTCATCGCCGGTGGTGTCGAGCACATGGGCCGCCACCCGATGGGCGAGGGCGTGGACCCGAACCCGCGGTTCGTCAGCGAGAAGCTGGTCGACGAGTCGGCGCTGTTCATGGGCATGACCGCCGAGAACCTGCACGACCGCTACCCGACGATCACCAAGCAGCGCGCCGACGAGTACGCGGTGCGTTCGCAGGAGAAGGCCGCCAAGGCTTACGCCAACGGCAAGATCCAGCAGGACCTGGTGCCGATCTCCGTACGCCGGACGAACGCCGAGGCCGGTGAGACGGGCTGGGGCCTGGTCACGGCCGACGAGCCGATGCGCCCGGGCACCACTCTGGAGAGCCTCGCCGGCCTCAAGACCCCCTTCCGCGTCCACGGCCGGGTCACCGCCGGTAACGCGGCCGGTCTGAACGACGGCGCCACCGCCTCGATCATCGCCTCCGAGGACTTCGCCCGCGAGAACAACCTCCCGGTGAAGATGCGCCTCGTCTCCTACGCCTTCGCGGGCGTCGAGCCGGAGGTCATGGGCTACGGCCCGATCCCGGCGACGGAGAAGGCCCTCGCCAAGGCCGGCCTGTCGATCGAGGACATCAACCTCTTCGAGATCAACGAGGCCTTCGCCGTCCAGGTGCTCGCCTTCCTTGAGCACTACGGCATCGCCGACGACGACGCGCGCGTCAACCAGTACGGCGGCGCCATCGCCTACGGTCACCCGCTGGCCTCCTCCGGCGTGCGTCTGATGACGCAGCTGGCCCGCCAGTTCGAGGAGCAGCCGGAGGTCCGTTACGGCCTCACCACCATGTGCGTCGGCTTCGGCATGGGCGCCACGGTGATCTGGGAGAACCCGCACCACAAGGACGCCGGAGGCAACAAGTGAGCACCACCGCTGAGCTCCTGAAGGGCGCGGCCGAGCTGTTCCCGGACGAGGTCGTCACCCAGGCGCACGTACGCCACCTCGACCTGCCGTTCGGCGCCGGACGCTTCGCCCTCATCACGCTGGACAACGGCTTCGACCACACCAAGCCGACCACCTTCGGCCCGCAGTCGCTGGCGAACCTCGACACCGCCATCGACCAGGTCGAGGCGGAGGCCGCGGCCGGCGACATCGTCGGCGTCGGCATCACCGGCAAGCCGTTCATCTTCGCGGTCGGCGCGGACCTCAAGGGCGTCGAGCTCCTCAAGGAGCACAAGGACGCGCTCGCCATCGGCAAGGGCGGCCACGAGGTCTTCAAGCGCCTCGCCGGTATCGCGGTCCCGACCTTCGCGTACTACAACGGTGCCGCGATGGGCGGTGGCGTCGAGGTCGGTCTGCACTGCAAGTACCGGACCGTCTCCAAGGCGCTCCCGGCCTTCTCGCTGCCCGAGGTCTTCCTCGGCCTGGTCCCCGGCTGGGGCGGCTGCACGATCCTGCCGAACCTGATCGGTGCCGACAAGGCCGTCTCGGTGATCATCGAGAACAGCCTCAACCAGAACAAGCAGCTCAAGGGCCAGCAGGTCTTCGACCTCGGTATCGCCGACGCCATCTTCGAGGGCGCCGACTTCCTGGAGCAGTCGCTGATCTGGACCGCCCAGGTGTTGAAGGGCGACGTCGAGGTCGAGCGCCCGGTGATCGACCGCGGTGAGGCCTGGGACCAGGCCGTCGCCAAGGGCCGCTTCATCGCCGACAGCAAGGTGCACGGGGCCGCTCCGGCCGCCTACCGTGCGCTGGACATCATCGCCGCCGCCAAGAACGGCGACCTTCAGCAGGGTTACGACGCCGAGGACAAGGCCCTCGCCGACCTGATCATGGGTGGCGAACTGCGCTCCGGCATCTACGCCTTCAACCTGGTGCAGAAGCGCGGCAAGCGCCCGGCCGGTGCGCCGGACAAGTCCCTCGCACGCCCGGTCACCAAGGTCGGTGTCGTCGGCGCCGGTCTGATGGCCTCCCAGCTCGCGCTGCTCTTCCTGCGCCGCCTCGAGGTGCCGGTCGTGCTGACCGACATCGACCAGGAGCGCGTCGACAAGGGTGTGGGCTACGTCCACGCCGAGATCGACAAGCTGCTCGGCAAGGGCCGTATCAACCAGGACAAGGCCAACCGCCTGAAGGCGCTGGTCACCGGTGTCCTGGACAAGGCCGAAGGCTTCTCCGACGCGGACTTCATCATCGAGGCCGTGTTCGAGGAGATCGGCGTCAAGCAGCAGGTGTTCGCGGAGGTCGAGGCGGTCGCCCCGGCGCACGCGATCCTCGCCACCAACACCTCCTCGCTGTCGGTCACCGAGATGGCGTCGAAGCTGAAGAACCCCGAGCGGGTCGTCGGCTTCCACTTCTTCAACCCGGTCGCGATCCTCCCGCTCCTTGAGATCGTCCGCGGTGAGCAGACCGACGACGCCTCGCTGGCCACCGCGTTCGGTGTCGCCAAGAAGCTGAAGAAGACCGCGGTTCTGGTGAAGGACGCCCCGGCGTTCGTCGTGAACCGCATCCTCACCCGCTTCATGGGCGAGATCCAGAACGTCATCGACGAAGGCACCCCGGTCGAGGTCGCCGAGAAGGCCGTCGAGCCGCTCGGTCTGCCGATGTCGCCGCTGGTGCTGCTGGAGCTGGTCGGTCCCGCGATCGGCCTGCACGTCTCGGAGACCCTCAACCGGGCCTTCCCGGACCGCTTCACGGTCTCCCCGAACCTCGCGGCCGTCGTCAAGGCGGGCAAGCGCGGCTTCTACGTCTACGACTCCGGCAAGCCGGAGCTGGACCCCGAGGTCGCCGCGCTGCTGCAGCAGGGCGATGCCGTCCTGACCGAGGAGCAGGTGCGGGACCGTGTCCTGGACGCGGTGGCGCAGGAGATCGGCCTGATGCTCGACGAGGGCGTCGTCGCCGAGGCCCAGGACGTCGACCTGTGCCTGATCACGGGCGCCGGCTGGCCCTTCCACCTGGGCGGCATCACGCCGTACCTGGACCGCGAGGGTGTCTCCGAGCGCGTGAACGGCAAGAAGTTCCTGGAGCCGGGCGTGGCGAGCGTCCCGGCGTAGCGCTCTGCTGTGAACGCCGGTGCCCCGCATGCCGACTTGGTGTGCGGGGCACCGGCGTTTCACCCGTCGGCCGGGCGGCGGTCCTCGACATGCAGGACGCGCAGTTCCGTCCCGTCCTGATGCCGCTTGCTGCGGCCGTGGATACCGACGGCCAGGTGCGACGGGTCGACGGGCTCGTCGGGGGCGACGTAGGTGACGACGTCCGGATGATGGCCGGTGACGAGCCAGCCCAGGTCGTCCTTGAGGGTGAGCACGTTGAAGTCACCGGCCGGGGAACCGACGTGCACCGGGCCGAACTCGCCGAGGATCCCCGAGGCCTGTTCCGCGAGGTCCCCGGCGGGCTCCTTCAGCATCACGCACGTGCCGTGCTCGAAGAGCACCCATGAAGTCCCGGAGGGCGTCAGGATCAGCCGCCAGACCTCGACCAGGTTTTCCGTGTCCATGACGGTCATCCTCGCGCAGCGGCCCCGGACAGTTCTGCGAATTACGTCCCCTCAGACCTCTCGCCACGCCTCCAGCGCCAGCCCCGGCTCGTCCTTGCGCCGGGTGATGAGGAGTTGGCCGGTGGACGGGGACAGGGCGGCCGCGACGACCCGATCGTCCTCGTCCACCGCCAGCGCCACCACCGCGTCGACCGGCAGCTGCGGCCCCGACTCCGTCCACCACGCCCCCGCCGACTCCTGCTCCGTCGGATACGCGGCGAAGGCGACGCGGCCGCTCGCCGAGCGCTGGGCGAGCAACGTGCAGTCGTGGCCGTCGAGTTCGCAGCGGATCGCGGACACCGGGCCGGGGCCGGCGGACGCCAGCAGCGTCACCGGCTTGGCGCCGGGGCGCCAAGCGCACAGGTCGCCGGAGTCGTCCGCGTAGAACAGGGTGGTGTGGTCCGCGGAGGTGGCCAGGGCGTGCAGGGTCCCCGGGCGGACCGGGGTCTCCATCGCCTCCTCCAGGACGGGGACGCTGCCCGGCTTCTCCTGCTGCCAGTGCAGGATGGCGCCGGGGACCGCCGCGTACAGCTCGACCAGCCCGGACTCCCCCGTCACGGCGGCGAGCCGGTCGTCGACCTCACGTCCCTTGAGGTCACGCCACGGGCCCCAGCCGCCCACCTCCTTCTGACCGCGCATGCTCACGCCGCCGCCCCTGTTGCGCACGAAGACATGGGCCCGCCCCTGCGCATCGACCGTGACGGCGGGCGTGCCGGTGCCGTCGCCGGCCTGGTTCGGGTGGCCGATGGGGATCCAGTCCAGGGCGGCCAGGCGGGGGCGGAAGTGCGTGGAGTGGACGAGGCCCGCCTCGCCCGCCTTGGTGGGACGCCACGCGGCGAGATGGGCGTAGGCGTCGGCGCCCTGCCCGACCGCGGGACCGGGGCGCAGCTTCTGGTCGCCGCCGACCCGGCGCGGGGGTTCCCAGGGGCCGCCGGGCCCGAGTTCCGCCCGGCACAGGACGCCGTCGTCGGTCGGCAGATAGACGCTGAGGCGGCCGTCGCGGCCGCGGATGAGCCAGTCGCCGTTCACCGGTTCACTCTATTCGGGGCCGTGCCGCCGGCCCGCCCCGCCCCCGGGCAAGCTGGACCCCAGCAGCAACGTCCGCACGAGAACAGGAAGTCGACGTCATGACCGACAAGCTCACCGTGAGCGTCCTGGGCACCGGCATCATGGGCGCCGCGATGGCCCGCAACCTCGCCAGGGCCGGACACACCGTCCGCGCCTGGAACCGCACCCGCGCCAAGGCCGAGCCCCTCTCCGCCGACGGCGCGTTCGTCGCCGACACCCCCGCCGAGGCGGTGCAGGGCGCCGACGTCGTCCTGACCATGCTCTACGACGGCCCCGCCGCCCTGGACGTCATGCGTGCGGCGGCGCCCGCCCTGCGCTCCGGCGCCACCTGGGTGCAGTCGACGACCGCCGGCATCGAGGCCATCGCCGACCTGGCCGCCTTCGCCCGCGAACACGACCTCGTCTTCTACGACGCCCCCGTGCTCGGCACCCGCCAGCCCGCCGAGGCCGGTCAGCTCACCGTGCTGGCGGCGGGGCCGGTCGAGGGGCGGCAGGAGGTGACGCCGGTGTTCGACGCCGTCGGCGCCCGTACGGTGTGGACCGGCGAGGACGGCAGGGCCGGCACGGCCACCCGGCTGAAGCTGGTCGCCAACAGCTGGGTGCTCGCGGTGACCAACGCGGCCAGTGAGGTGCTGGCGCTCTCCAAGGCCCTGGACGTGGATCCGCAGCGCTTCTTCGAGGTGATCGACGGCGGCCCGCTCGACATGGGGTATCTGCGGGCCAAGACCGGGCTGGTGCTGAACGATCGGCTCACCCCGGCCCAGTTCGCGGTGACCACGGCGGCGAAGGACGCCCGGCTCATCGTGGAGGCGGGCGCGCGGTACGGCGTACGCCTGGACGTGGCCGCGGCGAGCGCGGAGCGCTTCGAGCGGGCGGCTGCCCAGGGGCACGGGGACGAGGACATGGCGGCGGCGTACTTCGCCAGCTTCGAGGAGGAGGACAAGGAGGAGAACGAGGCCGCGGGGTGAGCCGTGCGACCCTTGCCCCATGACTGAGGACGCCCCCCTGCTCGTGATCGTCGACGCCGCGAATGTCGTCGGGTCGGTGCCCGACGGCTGGTGGCGGGATCGGCGCGGGGCCGCGGAGCGGTTGCGGGACCGGCTGGCGGCGGACGGGGTGCCGGGGCATGCGGGGCCGGTCGAGATCGTGCTCGTGGTGGAGGGGGCCGCTCGCGGAGTGGAGAGCGTGCCGGGCGTGCGGGTGGAGTCCGCCGCCGGGAGCGGGGACGATCACATGGTCGAGCTCGTCGCGCGGGCGGACGGGCGGCCCTGTCTGGTGGTGACCGCGGACCGGGAACTGCGCCGGAGGGTGACGGAGTTGGGCGCGGAGGTGGCGGGGCCGCGCACGGTACGGCCCTAGCGATCCGTAGGGATTGCGTACCGCCGCAGCCTGCGGTCCGGGCGAGGGCGGCTGCCGTACGTCGGTCAGGTACGGCTCCCTGACCAGGTGCGGTTCCATACGTACAGCACCGCCCCGTCCACCACCCCCACCTCCTCGTACCGCGCCGACAGCAGCCGCCGCAGACCGGGCACCCTCTGAGGTCCGTACGGCTTCCCCCGTGAGTCGTCGACGACCAGCGCCGGCGCCCGCTCCGTCATCTCCTGGTCGAAGACCGCCCACGCCCCGTCGACCGCGTACCGCTCACCGACCTGTGGGCCGTCGCGTCCGCCGCTGTAGTTGGTGAGGAGCCCCGCCGTCAGGTAGCGGCTCGCGGGTCTGCGGTCGGCCAGCCAGTAGGTCTCGGGGTGTATGCCCCAGACGAGGATCCGATCCCGCGGCCCGGTCCGGATCGCCACCTCGTCCGCCAGCCTCGTCGCGTGGTCGAGCTCGGGTCGGGGCGCGAGCAGCCCCCAGGTGAGGAACAGGGCGCAGCAGCAGGCCGAGGTCAGAACCGCGTGGGTCATGCGCTCGCGCGGCAGGATCTGCAGCGCGGCCGTCGCCAACAGGGTGAGGGGCGGCAGGAGTTGGAGGTAGTAGTGGCCGAAGAAGTGGAAGCCGAGCATGACCGCGCCGGCCGACGCGGCCGCCCACAGCCACAGGTCCGCGGCCCCCGTGCGGGCCAGCCGCAGGACGCGCAGCACCGGTGGGATCAGTCCGGCGCACGCCACCGCCAGGATCACCGCGTTCGTCAGACCCCGTGCGAGGACGTGGATCTCGGAGCCGGTGAAGGAGGCGTACGCCCCCGATCCCGTGACCGTCCAGAACAGGAACCCCGCCGGGTCGGTCACCGCGGCCACGCCCAGCACCGGCACCGCCACCCCGGCGCCCAACCGCGCCAGTGCCTGGGCCCGGACCTCCTTGGGGGGTGCCTGCTGGATCATGCCGGCGTCGCGGGCTCGGGCACGCGCTTGCGGCTGCACGCTCCCCCATCGCCCCCGGCTCGGCTCGGCCGCAAGGATCCGTTTCCCGCAGCCGACCTGCTCCAGAAGACTCCCCCTGGCCGACACGCACAGCCACATCACCGGCACCAGCACCGCCCCGCCGGTCTGTTTGGCGAGGAAGGCGCCCGCGACCGCCAGGCCCGCCGCACCCCACCGGCGCCGGTCCGCGCACCACATCGCCGCCGCCGTGCAGGGCAGCATGAACACCTCGAAGGTCGCGGCCTGGGCGTCCTCCGGGTTCAGCCCGACCGAGACCAGCAGATACAGCACTCCGGCCGTCCCGCCCGCCGTGTCGCCCCAGCGGCGGCGGGCCAGCGAGGCGAGCAGCACGGCGGTGAGCAGCTGGGCCGCGACCGCCAGGACCCGCACCGGCGTGAGCGATTCGGACCCGGCCACCGCGAACGCGGCCTGGTACAGCCACGGCACCAGCGGCGGCTTGCGGTCGACGACCGTGTCGTACAGCTCTCCGCCCTGCGCGAGCAGCCGTGCCTGTACGGCGAGATAGCCCTCGTCGGGGTTCCATAGCGGGCGGGTGAAGGAGGGGATGCGGGTGACGCAGGCCAGCAGGGTCAGGGTGGGCAGCAGCCGTCTCCAGTAGCCGCGTTCCGCGCGTGGTTCGGACACGGAGCGTGGCGGTGCGAGGAGCTCGGCGAGCATGGGGTGAACGCTATCCGGCCCCGCAGTCCCTGCCGTAGCGGGACATACAGGGCCGGTGAGCAGCGGGTTGACCACGCGTCACCCGCTGGTTTCGACTACGGAGTGTCTCCTCTCGGCGGCGTCACGACGTCACCGACGGTCGTCTCCTCGTGCCGTCCGAGGCGGCTGTGGGAGCGGCCGTAGAGGAAGTACACGACGAAGCCGACAAGCATCCAGATGGCGAACCGCACCCATGTCTCGGCGGGGAGGTTGATCATCAGCCACAGCGAGGCGCACACCGACAGGATCGGGATGACCGGCACCCACGGGGTGCGGAAGGCCCGGTGCAGGTCGGGGCGGGTCCTGCGGAGGATGATCACGCCGATGGCCACGACCACGAAGGCGAACAGGGTGCCAATGTTCACCAGGGCGGCGAGTTCGGTCAGGGGGGTGAAGCCGGCGAGGATCGCGATGATCACGCCGAGCAGGATGGTCGGCCGGTGCGGGGTCTTGAACCGCGGGTGGACGTGGGAGAAGAAGCGGGGCAGTAGTCCGTCGCGGCTCATCGCGAAGAAGACACGCGTCTGGCCGAGGAGCAGGATCATGCACACGGTCGTCAGGCCGACGGCGGCGCCGAAGCTGATGAAGCCCGCGTACCAGGGATGCCCGGTGGCCTTGAAGGCGTCGGCGAGCGGGGCGTCCACGGACAGCTTGCTGTAGTGCTGCATGCCCGTGACGACGATCGACACGGCGACGTACAGCGTGGTGCAGATGAGGAGGGAGCCGAGGATGCCGCGCGGCATGTCGCGCTGCGGGTTCTTGGTCTCCTCGGCGGCGGTGGCCACGACGTCGAAGCCGATGAAGGCGAAGAACACGACCGAGGCGGCGGTGAAGATGCCCATCACGCCGAAGTTGGACGGCGCCCAGCCGAACATCAACTGGATCAGGGGGGCCTGGAGACTCTCCCCCGCCTCCACGGCCTTCTGCTTCGGGATGAAGGGGTCGTAGTTGTCGCCGTCGATGAGGAACGCACCCGCGATGATCACGACGAGGACGACGGTCACCTTGATGGCGACGACCAGGGACGTGATCCGCGCGGACAGCTTCATGCCGACCACGAGGATGCAGGTGAGGACGAGGACGAGCGCGGCGGCGAGGATGTCGAAGCCGAAGGCGTCGGCGCCCTCTCTGCTGCCCAGGGCCGCGGGCATCTCCCAGCCCGCGTTGTCCATGAGCGACTGGATGTAGCCGGACCAGCCGACGGCCACCACCGCCGTGCCGAGCGCGAACTCCAGGACCAGGTCCCAGCCGATGATCCAGGCGGGCAGTTCGCCGAGGGAGGCGTACGAGAACGTGTAGGCGGACCCGGCGACCGGGACCGTGGAGGCGAATTCGGCATAACAGAGCGCGGCCAGCGCACAGGCGACGCCGGACGCGACGAACGCCAGGGCCACCGCGGGTCCGGCGTTGTTCTTGGCGACCGTACCGGTCAGGACGAAGATGCCGGTGCCGATGATGACGCCGACACCGAAGACGGTCAGATCCAGCGCGGACAAGGACTTCTTGAGCGCGTGCTCTGGCTCCTCGGTGTCGAGGATGGACTGCTCGACTCTCTTCGTCCGGAAGAGACTGCTGCTCACGGGTTTACCTCCCACGCTTGTCGTCCTCGACATGATCGAGAGGGGGCGTGGTACGCATGCCCCGGCGCGGGCGGATTCACACAGATGGGCCGGTTTCGCCACCGTCACGGGTGGAGAAACCGGCCCATCCGGCCGCATGAAGGTGTCAGTCGCGCGCGGGCTCGACCGAGTCGACCTCGGCCGCCGTACGGTCGAAGCGGCCGTCCAGCTTGGAGACCAGCCCGGTCACCTGGCGGGCGATGTCGGGGGCGGTGAGCCCGATCTCGGCCATCACCTCGGCGCGGGAGGCGTGGTCGAGGAAGCGCGGCGGGATGCCGAAGTCACGCAGCGGGACGTCGACGCCCGCGTCCCGCAGGGCCTGCGCGATCGCCGAGCCGACGCCGCCGACGCGGGAGTTGTCCTCGACGGTGACGACCACGCGGTGCCGCTCGGCGAGCGGGGCCATGGCCTCGTCGACGGGCTTGACCCAGCGCGGGTCGACGACGGTGGTGGTGATGCCCTGCTTGTCGAGCAGGGCGGCGATCTCCAGGCACATGGGGGCGAGGGCGCCCACGGAGACCAGCAGCACGTCGGGGGTGTCGGTGCCGGGCTCGCGCAGTACGTCCATGCCGCCGATGCGGCCGACGGCGGGGACGGCGGGGCCGACGGCGCCCTTGGAGAAACGGACGACGGTCGGCGCGTCCTTGACCGTGACGGCCTCGCGCAACTGCGCCCGTACCTGGTCGGCGTCGCGCGGGGCGGCGAGCCGCAGGCCGGGCACGACCTGGAGGATCGACATGTCCCACATGCCGTTGTGGGAGGCGCCGTCGGTGCCGGTGACGCCGGCCCGGTCGAGCACGAAGGTGACACCGCACTTGTGCAGCGCCACGTCCATGAGGACCTGGTCGAAGGCGCGGTTGAGGAAGGTGGCGTAGACGGCGAAGACGGGGTGCACACCGCCCGTGGCCAGACCCGCGGCCGACACGGCGGCGTGCTGCTCGGCGATGCCGACGTCGTAGATCCGGTCCGGGAAGGTGTCCGCGAACTTCTTCAGGCCGACCGGCTGCAGCATCGCCGCGGTGATCGCCACGATGTCCTCGCGCTCCTTGCCGAGCTTGACCATCTCGTCGCCGAAGACGGACGTCCAGTCGGCACCCGAGGCCTTGATCGGCAGGCCGGTGTCGGGGTGGATGGGGCCGATGCCGTGGAAGCGGTCGGCCTCGTCCTGGAGGGCGGGCTGGTAGCCGCGGCCCTTCTCGGTGAGGCAGTGCACGATGACCGGCCCGCCGAACCGCTTGGCCCGCGCGAGGGCCGACTCCAGTGCCTCGATGTCGTGCCCGTCGATCGGCCCGACGTACTTCAGGCCGAGGTCCTCGAACATGCCCTGCGGCGCGATGAAGTCCTTGAGCCCCTTCTTGGCGCCGTGCAGGGTCTCGTAGAGCGGCTTGCCGACGACCGGCGTGCGGTCGAGGATCTCCTTGGTGCGGGTGAGGAAGCGCTCGTAGCCGTCGGTCGTGCGCAGCGTCGCCAGGTGGTTCGCGAGACCGCCGATCGTCGGCGCGTACGACCGCTCGTTGTCGTTGACGACGATGACGAGCGGGCGGTCCTTGGCCTCGGCGATGTTGTTCAGCGCTTCCCAGGCCATACCGCCGGTCAGCGCGCCGTCACCGATGACGGCGACCACATGGTCGTCGCGTTTGCGCAGCTGGTTGGCTTTGGCGAGGCCGTCGGCCCAGCCGAGGACGGTCGAGGCGTGCGAGTTCTCGATGACGTCGTGCTCGGACTCGGCCTGCGAGGGGTAGCCGGACAGGCCGCCCTTCATCTTCAGCTTGCTGAAGTCCTGGCGGCCGGTGAGCAGCTTGTGGACGTAGGACTGGTGGCCGGTGTCCCAGAGCACCTTGTCCTTGGGCGAGTCGAAGACCCGGTGCAGGGCGATGGTCAGCTCCACCACACCGAGGTTGGGGCCGAGGTGGCCGCCGGTCTTGGACACCGCTTCGACGAGGAAGGTCCGGATCTCCTCTGCCAGCTGGTCCAGCTGCTCAGGGCTGAGCCGGTCCAGATCGCGCGGTCCCGTGATGCGGGTCAGCAGCGGCACCCGTGCCTCCTTGCAGTAGAGCTGTTCGAGCTGTTGCCGGGCTTGTCGAGTCTAATGTTCCGCTCAGACGGAAGGTTCCCGGCCCACACCTCATAGGTCACGCATTCGGCTCTACCCAGCAACGCCCCGTACTACAACGCCGCGAGGGGCGCGGGGAACTGCGCGACCGGCCACAACGGACCGGCACCCGCCAGTTCACCCACGCCCCTACGGCGCTACGGCGTTGCGCGCTATGCGCGACCCGCGGTCTTCTGCGTCTTACGGGTGATGGAGTCGATGACCACCGTGGTCAGCAACACACCCGCGGTGATCATGTACTTCACCGGCTCGGCGATGGACTCCAGCTGGAGCCCGTACTGGATCGAGACGATCACCAGCACACCGAGCAGCGCGTTCCACGTACGCCCACGACCGCCGAACAGCGACGTACCACCGATGACGGCCGCCGCGATGGCGTTCATCAGCAGGTCACCCGTGCCGGCGCTCTGGTTGGCGGACGCGATCTTCGAGGCCAGGAACAGACCACCGATCGCCGCGAACCCGCCCGAGATCGCGAACACGGAGATCCGCACCGCGGTGACGTTGATACCCGCACGACGCGACGCCTCGACGCTGCCACCGAGCGCGAAGATCTTTCGGCCGTACGAGGTACGCCGCAGCACGAAGTCCGTGCCGACCAGGAAGACCAGGAAGATCACCGTGGCCAGCGGCAGGCCCTTGTACTGGTTGTACATGATCGCCGCGGCGAAGGAGATCACTCCCAGCAGCACCGTCCGCAGGATCGTGTCGCTCAGCGGCCGGGACGGAATCCCCGCGGCGTCACGGCGGCGGTTGCTCAGGAACGAGGTGATGAAGAACACCGCGGTCACCACGGCCGCCAGCCCGTACGCGGCCGCGACGTCCGTGAAGAAGTACGTCGTCAGCTTGCCGATCAGACCGTCGCTGTCGAGGTTGATCGTGCCGTTCTCGCCCAGCGTCTGGAGCATGAAGCCGAGCCAGAAGAGCAGACCGGCCAGCGTGACGGCGAAGGCCGGCGCGCCCAGCACCGCGAAGAAGAAGCCGTGCGCCGCGCCGATGACGACGCCCGCCGCGATGGCGAAGAGCACGGCCGCCCACTCGGGCCAGCCCTGGTTGACCGCGAGGACGGCCGCGATGGCGCTGGACGCGCCACTGACCGAGCCGACGGACAGGTCGATCTCGCCGAGCAGCAGCACGAAGACGATGCCGACGGAGATCATGCCCGTGCCGACCATCGTGACGGTGATGTCGTTGATGTTCTGCGCGGACAGGAAGGCGGAGTTCAGGCTCTGGAAGATGACGCAGATGGCGACCAGGCCGAGGATGACCGGCAGGGAGCCCAGCTCACCGGCCTTCATCTTGCGCTTGAACTCGCCGATGTAGCCGGCCAGGCCCTGCTCCTGCACCAGCAGGCGCGGGTCGACCGCGGTCACCGCGGCCGCGGCGGCCTCGGTGTTGACGACCTCGTGGTCCTGCGCCGTCGCGGAGGTCTTGTCGATGCTCACTTGGAAACCTCCCCGGTCGTGCGCGCCGCACGGCGGGTCACGGCGTTGTCGGTGGCGCCGGTGATGGCGGAGATGATCTCCTCCTGCGAGGTCGTCTTGACCTCGAAGACGCCGTTGTTGCGGCCGAGGCGCAGCACGGCGACCTTGTCGGCGACGGCCTTGACGTCGGCCATGTTGTGGCTGATGAGGATGACCGCGTGGCCCCGCTCGCGCAGCCGCTCGACCAGGTCGAGGACCTGGGCGGTCTGCTCGACACCGAGGGCGGCGGTGGGCTCGTCGAGGATGACCAGCTTGGGCTCGCCGAGCATGGAGCGGGCGATGGCCACGGTCTGGCGCTGACCGCCGGAGAGCGAGGCGATCGGGATGCGCACGCTGGGGATGCGGATCGACAGGGTCTGGAGCAGCTCGCGGGAGCGGCGCTCCATCTCGACCTCGTCGAGCACGCCCCATTTGCGGACCTCACGGCCCAGGTAGAGGTTGCCGACGACGTCGATGTTGTCGCACAGCGCGAGGTCCTGGTAGACCGTCGCGATGCCCAGGCTCTGGGCGTCGTGCGGCCGGTTGATCGAAACGGCCTTGCCTTCCCATTCGATGACGCCCTCATCGATGGGGTGCACGCCGGCGATCGTCTTGACCAGCGTGGACTTTCCGGCGCCGTTGTCGCCCACCAGGGCGACCACTTCACCGGCGTGGACCTCAAGCTCTACGTCGGTGAGCGCCTGGACGGCACCGAATCGCTTGGAGACCCCGCGCAACGCCAGCACGGGCGTAGCGGACACGTGAACCATCTCCTTCGCCGCCTGACCCGGCGGAAGGGTTGTGCAGAGAATGCAGGGGTGGGTGGGCGGGGGATACCCGCGGGATTCCGTCCGGCGCCCCGCGCCGAGCTTGCGGGGCTGACGTATGCGCGGGGCGCCGGAGGAGTCTGGAGCAGTCATGTCCCGTGCGGGAATTCAAGGACGAATTCCCGCACCTGGAAAGGGACCTGAGGCTGCTTACTTGACGCCGAGCTTGTCGCAGGCGGACTTGTACTTGCCCGTGCAGATCTCGTCGGCCGTGTAGACGCCGTCCTTGATGACGGTGTCGTTGATGTTGTCCTTCGTCAGCGAGGTGACGTCGACGAGGACGGACGGGATGCCCTTCTCGCTGCCGCTGTCGACCTTGTCCTTGGCGACGGAGTCGAGCGACTTGCCCTGGGCGAGCGCGACGGCCATCTCGGCGGCGGCCTCGGCCTCGGGGGCGTACGGCTTGTAGACGCTCATGTACTGCTCACCGGCGACGATGCGCTGCACGGCGGCGAGCTCGGCGTCCTGGCCGGTGACCGGGATGTCGGCGATGCCCGCGGACTTGAGGGCGGTGATGATACCGCCGGCCATGCCGTCGTTGGCGGAGTAGACGCCGGCGATGTTGTTCTTGCCGACCGCCGAGATCGCCGCCTCCATCTCGGAGTTGGCGTTCTCCGGCTTCCACTCCTTGGTGTCGTACTCCTTGGCGATGGTGACCTTGCCGTCGAGGGCGGAGTGGGCGCCTTCCTTGAACTGCGCGGCGTTCGGGTCGGTGACCGAGCCGTTGATCATGACGATCTTGGAGTCCTTGGTGGCCTTGTCACCCAGCGCCGTCAGCAGGGCCTCACCCTGGGTCTTGCCGACCGCGACGTTGTCGAACGAGGTGTAGGCGCTGATCGGCCCCTCGGCCAGGCGGTCGTAGGCGACGACCTTGATGCCCTGGTCCACGGCCTTCTGCACGGAGTTCTTGATCGCCTTGGCGTCGACGGCGTCCAGGATCAGGACGTCCACCTTGTTGGTGATCATGGTGTCGACCTGCTGCGCCTGCAGGTTGGCGTCCTGCTTGGCGTTGTTGTAGTCGATCGTCGCCTTGCCGTTCGTCAGCTCCTTGATCTTCTTCTCGATCAGAGGCCGGTCGAACTTCTCGTAGCGCGCGGTCTGGTTCTCCGGGAGCAGGAGACCGACCTTGATGTCGTCGCCCTTGGCGGCGGAGGCGGTGGAGTCGTTGTCGCCGCCGGCTTCCTCGGCGCTGCCACAGGCAGCCAGCGAGACGGCCATCGCACCAGCGGCAACGGCAACGGCGGCACGACGCATACGCGTGTTCACTTCAGAAACCTCCCTGACGAGGCCGCGACGTTGCGGCCGAGGTGGCTGGAAGTCAACTCGGCCACACGTGCGACGTCAAGAAGTAAATCCTTAACGGGTTGGCAACGGTGCCATCCGTTCTCTAAGTGAAGGCAGGGGTGGCCGCATGCAGCGTGCTGTCCAAAAGGGTTGAATCGCCCATCTCGCTGAGCGCGAGCGCCAGCGCTCCGAGCACCTCCGCACGACCGCCAAGTGCCCCGGGGAGAACGGACAGTTGGCGCGCCGCACTGGGGATGGCGTAGCGGCCGACGGACTCCCGGATCGGCCCGAGCACCAGCTCACCGGCCTCGGCGAGATCACCGCCCAGGACCACGCGGCTCGGGTTCAGGAGATTGCAGAGATTGGCGACTCCACTGCCGATGTGGCGGCCGACGTCGGCGATCACCCGACGGCAGCCCGGGTCTCCGTCCCTGGCCAGCCGCACGACGCCTTCCATCGTCAGATCGGTGCCATGGCTGGACTGGAGCAGCGGGAGCACATAGCGCGCGGCCGCGAAGGTCTCCAGGCAGCCCCGGTTTCCACAGCGGCAGACCGGGCCGGATTCATCAAGAGTAATATGCCCGATTTCTCCCGCAGTGCCACCCGGGCCCCGGTAGATCTTGCCGTTGATGACCAGGCCGGCGCCGACACCGCTGGCGACCTTGATGTACGCCAGGTCCCGCACGCCCCGCCCACTGCCCCAGACCAGCTCGCCGAGGGCGCCCAGGTTGGCGTCGTTGTCCACGTGCACGGGCACGCCGAGCCGGCCGCGCAGCTCCTCGGCGGGCTTGGTGCCGGTCCAGCCGGGCAGGATGGCGGTCGAGCCGAGGGTGCCGGACTCGACGTCGATCGGGCCGGGCACGCCGAGACCCACCCCGGCGATCTTGGCGCGGTCGACGCCGGTCGCCGCGATCAGCCGGTTGACCAGCTCCTCGGCCCGATCGAAGCCCTGCGTCGAGGAGGCGTCCACATCCAGCGGTTCGGACTCCTCGGCCAGCACCTGGTGGGCGAGGTTCCCGACCGCTACGCGCAAATGCGTATGGCCGAAGTCGACCCCTATGACGATCCCGGCATCTCCGCTCAGGGAGACGCTGCGGGCCCGGCGGCCACCCGCCGAAGTGGGTGTGACCTCGACCGTTCCGCCGTCCTTGAGCTCCCGGACGATATTGGAGACCGTCGCCGCGGACAGACCCGTCGTCCTCGCGATCTCCGCCTGGGTGAGGGATCCGGCCAGCCGGACGGCCCGGACCACCCGTTCCAGGTTGGCTCGGTGCAGCGACGACTGCGACCCCGGAGTCTCCACGACGACCTCCTGCGCGCGGGACCGCTTCGACGAGGCCCCGTTACGTGTCCAACTAGTGAACTCTAAGCTGAGCCGTTCGGGTTGCCTCCCGTCAAGAGGTTGAACCGGATCCGGAAGTGTGTACGCGCACACGTGAGCCGCCCCGGCGCGGGACGGCTCAAGCGTGACGTGGGGTGATGCGGCGCTTACGGTGGAGCGAACAGAGAGCGTTTACTTCAGCGCGCCGGCCGTCAGACCCGCCTGCACCTGCCGTTGGAAGATGAAGTAGACGATCAGCACCGGCAGCATCGCGATCATCATGCCGGCCATCAGGGCGCCCCAGTCGTTCTCGTAGCCCTGCTGCAGGGCGATCATCGCCAGGCCCTGGGTGAGTACGTACTTGTCCTCGTTCTGGTTGAGGACCATCGGCAGCAGGTACTGGTTCCACTGCCCCAGAAAGTTGAAGATGCCGATGCTGATCAGACCCGGCTTGGCCATCGGCAGCATCACCTGGAAGAACGTGCGCGTGTGCGAGGCACCGTCGATCAGCGCCGCCTCCGCGACCGATGTCGGCAGCGTGCGGAAGAACGCGGTCATGAAGAAGACCGTGAAGGGCAGCGAATAGGCGATGTAGACGAGGATCAGTCCCTGGTACGTCGCGAGCAGCGAACTGCCCGGGAAGTCCCGCAGCACGAAGAACAGCGGGATCACCAGCATGAACACCGGGAAGGACATGCCGGCCACGAACATGAAGTAGATGAACCGGTTGCCCGGGAAGGTGAACCGGGCCAGCACGTACGCGGCCATGGAGCCCAGCACCATCGTGCCGGTCACCGAACCGCCCACCACGATCGCGGTGTTGAGGAAGTACTGGCCCATGTTCGCCTTGTTCCAGGCGTTGGCCCAGTTCTCGAAGTGCAGCGAGGTCGGCAGCCCCCAGGGGTCGGAGAGGATGCCGTTGCTCGTCTTGAAGGAGCTCCACAGCACCCACAGCAGCGGCACGCCGACCATCAGCGCCCACACGACGAGCATGCCGTGCGAGAAGACATGGAGGACGCCGCCCTCGGAGCTGCGGCCGTCGGTCGCGCCGAGCTTCTTGGTGATACTCGGACGGGGTTCGTCCGCCTTGGTGACTGTTTCGGTGTTCGTGTCCGTCGTCATGTCGCCCCGTACCCCTAGAACTCGATCCGCTCACGCCGCGCGAAGCGCATCGTGAGCACTGCGAACGTCATGGTGACGATGAGCATCGCGACGCCCATCGCGGACGCGTAGCCGAACTGGCTGTCGCGGAACGCCGTCAGATACAGGCGCAGCGGCATGACGTCCGTGGCGCCGTCGGGGCCGCCCATGTTGACCGACATGATCTGCACCAGGGCGAAGCCGTCCAGGGCGATGATGCCCATGTACACCCAGCCGGTCTGCACGGTGTCCCACAGCAGCGGCAGGGTGATCCTGAAGAAGGTGGGGAAACGGCCCGCGCCGTCCAGCAGCGCCGCCTCGTAGATGTCCCGCGGGATGGAGGCCATCGCCGCCGAGAACAGCACGACGTAGAAGCCGACGTGGGACCAGATCATCACCGCCATGATGCACAGCAGGGCGAGGCTCTTCTCGCCCAGCCAGGCGTTCTGGAGGCTGTCCAGACCGACCGCGCCCAGCAGGGAGTTGAGCATGCCGTCCTGCGGGTCCGGGTTGTAGATGTTGAACCAGATGACGGCGATGATGGTGATGGAGATGACCTGCGGGAAGAAGAAGACGAAACGGTAGAACTTCGAACCCGCGACCCCGGTGATGACTTCGTTCTTCCGGCGCTTTCCGCCGACATTCAGCATAAAGGCGAAGAACAGGCCGAGCCCCAGCGTCACGATCGGCACCGCGATCAGCATGTAGACGTTGTGCCACAGCGCGTTCCAGAAGTCCTCGTTGTGCCACAGCTTTTCGAAGTTCTCGAATCCGACGAACTTCGCCGTGCCGACGAGCCCCGACCAGTCGGTCAGCGAGATCTGGAACGCCTGGACGAACGGCGAGATCACGAAGACCGCGTAGACGATGACGGGCAGGGCCAGGAAGCCCACGATGAATCGGTATTTGCCGTGTTGCATGGTGCTTCCCGGCCCTTCCCCTTGAGTGCCGTTGTGCCTGACCGGACTCTTACTTCTCGCGCTTGAACTTCTTCACGGCGTCGTCCTTCGCCACGGCGTCGGCGTAGGCCTGCGTCTTCTTGATCCAGTCGGCGGCCTTCATCTCACCGGTGAGCAGCTGCCCGGTGAGACCGCCGATCTTCTCGTCCGTGAGCGAGGGGTACCACTCCTGGAGCTGGAGGCTGATGATGTTGTCGCCGGCGTCCTTGAACGCCTTGCTCGCCGAGGCGAGGCCCGGCGAGAGACTCATGCCCTCGGTGGCGTCGACGACACAGGTGAGGGACTTCACCAGCTTGGCGAAGTTCTGCGCGTGCTTCTTGGACAGCATGATGCGCAGGAGTTCCATGCCGCCGGCCGGGTTCTTGCCCTTGCTTGCCACGATGTACGGCTCACTGGGCTCGGCGCGCAGGGTGCCGTGCGGCATCTTGTCGCCGCCGGAGCCGTCGAAGAGGGCGCCGACGGACATCTGGAAGCCCTTGGGCGTGGTCGGGGCCGCCTCGTTCTCCACCCAGGAGCCGTTGGGGATGAAGATGGCTTTGCCCTTGTTCCAGGCGGTCTGCGACTGAATGTGCGTCAGGCCCTGGCTGCCTTCCAGGAAGTACTTCTTGGCCGCCAGCTCCTCGTAGTGCTCGACGACCGTCTTCACCGCGTCGTTGCTGGTCCAGGCGTTGGGCTCCAGGTTGTCGATGGCGATCCAGCCGTCCATGCCGCCGATCTTGGCGATCTGGGCGAACAGGTTGAAGTGGACGTAGTACGGATACTTTCCGGCGTACGTCCAGGGCGCGATGCCCTTCTTCTTGATCTCGCCGCAGAGCTTGACCATCTCGTCGAAGCTCTTGGGGTATTCCCAGCCGTTGTCGTCGAGGGCCTTCTGCGAATACCAGGTGCCGTAGATGGTGAAGGCGTAGTAGAGCACGTCGAAGGTGTCGCCGTGCTTGCCCTTGTCGATGGTGCTCGGGTGGATGACCTCCGAGATCTTCTTGCTCGGGTCGTCCATCGAGGGGGAGTCGAGCAGCGTCTGGAGGTCCTGGAGCTGGCCCTGGGTGGACAGCTTGTTCATGTCCAGGTGGTCGGCGCCGGAGTTGTCGATGACGTCCGGCGGGTTGCCGCCCGCGAAACGCGGGGTCAGCTTCGGGCCGACCTGCTGGGTGCCGGTGTGCTTGACCGAGGCCCCGTACGTGGCCTTGTAGTCGGCCTCCGCGTCCTTGGCGTACTGGTCGCCCAGGCCGCCCTTGAAGATGAACGCCTCCAGGGCGACGCCCTTCTCGACGCCGAGCGGGTTGGTGGCGGACTTCGCGCCGCCGGGCGCCTTGCTCTCCTTCTCCTCGCCGCCGCCACCGCCGGTGGCACACGCGGACAGGAAGCTCATCGTCGGTACGGCGATCAGACCCAGCGCGGCGGACCGCTTGATCAGATCGCGGCGCCCCACACCTGCGGAGCCGTTCTTCTCAGGGTTCTCGGCGGAAGTGGATCCCATGCTCAAGTCCTCGCCTTCTCCAGGACTCAGGCGGTGAACCGGATCCTCCCCGGCACCGCGGTCGGGTCAAGCTGGGGTCGTGCAGGAAGTGCGGAATCATGTGAAGTGCCGACAGGTATAGTCCACTTCCCGCCAGCGGAGCAAGATCGAATGCAAGGTTGGCCGATGGTCTTTTCCGAGTTGAGACCTCACGGAAATATGAGCGCCCCGTGGGCGGCTTGCCGGAAAAATCCGCGACATAGGCCCCGAATGCCACAGCCAACACCCTTGACAATACTTGGCACTTGAGCCACAACTGATCCTTGCGCAGCGAAGTTGACAACGTTGTCCCGTGCGCAGGGAGGGTACCGGCTTATGCAGCAGAGAGCTCGGCACAGATGGGGTACGGCGGTCGTGTCGGCGGCCGCCTTTTGTTTGACCGTGGGCTCGCAGGGCGCGGCGGTCGCCCTGCCTCAGGCGCCCGCGACGGCCGACCGGGAGTTCGCGTCCTCCTTCGAGGCGGGCGATCCGGCACCCGACTGGCTCAATACCGTCGACACCGCGCCGGACGGCGGCAAGCGGGCCTCCGGTGTCGACGGCGGCTACAGCAGCGGCATTCCGGGCAATGTGACCGACCATGTCACGGACGTACGGGCGAACGGCGAGAACACCGGCGGCGGGGAGGTGAAGGAGAACCTCGCCGACGGGGAGCCGAGCAGCAAATGGCTGGTCTTCGAACCCATCGGATGGGTGGAGTTCGACCTGGACAAACAGGTGAAGGTAGCTGAATATGCGCTCACCTCGGCCAATGACCATGCCGAGCGCGACCCACAGGACTGGACCCTGAAGGGCTCCACGGACGGCAAGGACTGGAAGACCCTCGACACCCGCTCCGGCGAGACGTTCACCGAACGGTTCCAGACAAAGTCGTACGACATAGCGGAACCGGCCGAGTACCAGCACTTCCGGCTGGAGGTCACCAGGAACAACGGCGCCGCCGACATCCTCCAGCTCGCCGACGTCCAGTTCTCGACGGGCGGCAGCGACGGCCCCGTCCCGCAGGACATGCTCTCCCTCGTCGACCGCGGACCGAGCGGCTCGCCGACCGCGAAGGCGGGCGCGGGCTTCACCGGCAAGCGGGCGCTCAGGTACGCCGGACGGCATACGGCGGACGGGCGGGCGTACTCGTACAACAAGGTCTACGACGTGAACGTGGCCGTCGGCCGCGACACCCGGCTGTCCTACCGCGTCTTCCCGTCGATGGCGGACGGCGACCTCGACTACGACGCCACGAACGTCTCGGTCGACCTGGCCTTCACCGACGGCACCCACCTGAGCGACCTGGGCGCCACCGACCAGCACGGCTTCCCGCTGTCGCCGCGCGGTCAGGGCGCGGCCAAGGTGCTGTACGTCAACCAGTGGAACAACGTCGCCTCGCGCATCGGGTCGGTCGCGGCGGGCAAGACCGTCGACCGGATACTCGTGGCCTACGACTCCCCCAAGGGCCCGGCGAAGTTCCGGGGCTGGCTGGACGACATCGCGTTGAAGTCCGTCGCGCCCGAGAAGCCGAAGGCGCACCCGTCGGACTATGCGCTCACCACCCGTGGCACCCTCTCCAGCGGCGGGTTCTCGCGCGGCAACAACTTCCCGGCGACGGCCGTGCCGCACGGCTTCAACTTCTGGACGCCGGTGACGAACGCGGGCTCGCTGAGCTGGCTGTACGACTACGCACGCGCGAACAACGCCGACAACCTGCCGACGATCCAGGCGTTCAGCGCCAGCCACGAGCCCAGTCCCTGGATGGGTGACCGGCAGACCTTCCAGGTGATGCCCTCGGCCGCCTCCGGCACCCCGGACACCGGCCGTGAGGCGCGCGAGCTGGCCTTCCGGCACGAGAACGAGACAGCGCGGCCGTACTACTACGGGGTGCGGTTCGAGAACGGGCTCAAGGCGGAGATGGCCCCGACCGACCACGCGGCGGTACTGCGCTTCACCTACCCGGGCGACGACGCCAGCGTCCTCTTCGACAACGTGACCGACCAGGCGGGCCTCACGCTCGACAAGGAGAACGGGATCGTCACCGGCTACTCGGACGTGAAGTCCGGCCTGTCGACCGGCGCCACCCGCCTCTTCGTCCACGGCGTCTTCGACAAGCCGGTGACGGACGGAGGGTCGAGCGGGGTCAAGGGATTCCTGCGGTTCAAGGCCGACGACCGAACCGTCACGCTGCGCCTGGCGACCTCGCTCATCAGCATCGACCAGGCGAAGGACAACCTGCGCCAGGAGATCCCCGACGGCACCTCCTTCGACACGGTCAAGTCGCGCGCCCAGCGCCAGTGGGACCGGCTGCTCGGCAAGGTCGAGGTCGAGGGCGCGACGCCGGACCAGCTGACGACGCTGTACTCCAGCCTGTACCGGCTGTACCTCTACCCCAACTCCGGCTTCGAGAAGGCCGGTTCGAAGTACCGGTACGCGTCCCCGTTCTCCCCGATGCCGGGGCCCGACACCCCGACGCACACCGGGGCGAAGATCGTGGACGGCAAGGTGTACGTGAACAACGGCTTCTGGGACACCTACCGGACGACGTGGCCGGCGTACTCGCTGCTGACGCCCGGCCAGGCGGGCGAGATGGTCGACGGCTTCGTGCAGCAGTACAAGGACGGCGGCTGGACCTCCCGCTGGTCCTCCCCCGGCTACGCCGACCTCATGACCGGCACCTCCTCGGACGTCGCCTTCGCGGACGCGTACGTCAAGGGCGTGGACTTCGACGCGAAGTCGGCGTACGACGCGGCCGTGAAGAACGCGACGGTCGTGCCGCCGTCGTCGGGCGTGGGCCGCAAGGGGATGGCGACCTCGCCCTTCCTCGGCTACACGAGCACCGAGACGCACGAGGGACTGTCCTGGGCGCTGGAGGGCTACCTCAACGACTACGGCATCGCACGGATGGGCCAGGCGCTGTACCGGGAGACGGGCGAGAAGCGCTACAAGGAGGAGTCGCAGTACTTCCTCAACCGCGCCCAGGACTACGTCAACCTCTTCGACTCCAAGGCCGGCTTCTTCCAGGGCCGGGACGAGAAGGGCGACTGGCGCGTCGAGTCCTCGAAGTACGACCCGCGCGTGTGGGGGTACGACTACACCGAGACGAATGGTTTCGGATACGCGTTCACCGCCCCGCAGGACAGCCGGGGCCTGGCCAACCTCTACGGCGGCCGCAGCGGCCTCGGGGACAAACTCGACGAGTACTTCGCCACCCCGGAGACGGCCTCGCCCGACCTCGTCGGCTCCTACGGCGGTGTCATCCACGAGATGACGGAGGCGCGGGACGTGCGGATGGGCATGTACGGCCACTCCAACCAGGTCGCCCACCACGCGATCTACATGTACGACGCGGCCGGGCAGCCCTGGAAGGCGCAGAAGAACGTCCGCGAGGTGCTGTCGCGGCTGTACGTCGGCAGCGAGATCGGGCAGGGCTACCACGGCGACGAGGACAACGGCGAGCAGTCGGCCTGGTTCCTGTTCTCCGCGCTCGGCTTCTATCCGCTGGTGATGGGCAGTGGCGAGTACGCCATCGGGTCGCCCCTGTTCACCAAGGCGACGGTCCACCTGGAGAACGGCCGGGAGCTGGTCGTCAAGGCGCCTAAGAACAGCGCGCGCAATGTGTACGTACAGGGCCTGAAGGTCAACGGCGTTCCGTGGAGGTCGACTTCGCTCCCGCACTCGCTGATCGCGAAGGGCGGCGTCCTGGAGTTCGACATGGGGCCGCGGCCCTCGTCGTGGGGCACCGGCAAGAACGCGGCGCCGGTGTCGATCACCCAGGACGACGAGGTGCCCGTGCCGCGGGCGGATGTGCTGAAGGGCGATGGGGCGCTGTTCGACAACACGTCGGCGACCGAGGCGCGTGTCTCCTCGCTGGATCTTCCGGCGTCCGGGCGCACCGAGGCCGTGCAGTACACGCTGACGTCGCCGTCGGACCGGACGAAGGCGCCGACCGGCTGGACGCTCCAGGGGTCGGACGACGGGACCACGTGGCGGACCCTCGACCAGCGCTCCGGGGAATCCTTCACCTGGGACCGGCAGACACGGGCGTTCTCCGTGAGGTCTCCGGGTACGTACGGGAAGTACCGCCTGGTGCTCGACGGTGAGGCGGTGGTGTCGGAAGTCGAACTGCTCGCCTGAGCAGGAGCGTTGGGGGTCTCATGCAGGGTGTCGATCCGGCCTGGCTGCCGGACGAGGTGTTCCGGCCGATCGGCACCCGGCGGACGCTGATCCGCGGCTCGGGTCCGCTGGTGGACACGGTGCACGGGGAAGTGGCGGAGGCCTGCGCACGGTTCGGGGGCAGCGTCTCGCGCGACGGCTCCCCCGGACCGTACGACCTGGTGCTGGAGCTGACCGGCGACGACGCGTCCGAGGGGTTCACGTCCGAGCGCGGTGACGGCTGTACGACCGTCACCGCGTCCGGGCAGTCCGGGCTGCTGTACGGCCTGTTCCACCTCGTCCGGCTCGGCGAGGACGCCTTCCGCGAGCAGCGGCCCCGGGAGACACACGGTCCGGCGCTCGCGTTGCGCATGCTCGATCACTGGGACAACGTGGCCGTGCATCCGGTCATGGGCCAGGTGGAGCGCGGATACGCCGGCGGGTCGCTGTTCTGGCAGGACGGGCGGGCGCGCGGTGAGCTGCTGGGGCGGGTGCGGGCGTACGGCAGGCTGCTGGCGGCCTGCGGGATCAACGCCGTCGCTGTGAACAACGTCAACGTGCACGCGACCGAGGCGCACCTGCTGACCGACCGGATCGGTGAAGTCGCCGAGATCGCGGGCGCGTTGCGGCCGTACGGCGTCCGCACCCACCTGTCGGTGACCTTCGCCGCGCCCATCGTGCTCGGCGGGCTGTCCACGGCCGATCCGCTGGACGAGGACGTGCGTGGCTGGTGGGCCGAGGCGAGCGCGCGGGTGTACGAGGCGATACCCGACTTCGGTGGGTACGTCGTGAAGGCCGACTCCGAGGGCCAGCCGGGGCCGTTCGCCTACGGCCGCAGCCACGCGGACGGCGCCAACATGCTGGCCGCGGCGCTCGAACCGCACGGCGGCACGGTGCACTGGCGGGCGTTCGTCTACGACCACCGCCAGGACTGGCGGGACCGGGCGACGGACCGGGCGCGTGCCGCGTACGACCATTTCGTGCCGCTGGACGGCGAGTTCGCCGCCAACGCCGTGCTCCAGGTGAAGCACGGACCGATGGACTTCCAGGTGCGCGAGCCGGTCTCGCCGCTGATCGGCGCGATGCCGCGCACCCGGCTGGCGGTGGAGTTGCAGGCGACCCAGGAGTACACCGGGCAGCAGCGGCATGTGTGCTGGCTGGGGCCCATGTGGAGCGAAGTGCTGCGGTCCCGGACCGACGGGGAGTCCTCGGTCGGGGAGGTGGCGCGCGGCGGGCTCGTCGCCGTGTCCAACGTCGGTGACGACCCGTTCTGGACCGGGCATCCGCTGGCCCAGGCGAACCTGTACACCTTCGGCCGACTGGCCTGGCAGCCGCACGCGGATCCGCATCAGATCCTCGACGAATGGATCCGGCTCACCTTCGGCACCGGTCCGGCGGCAGGGCTGAGCGCGATCCTGGACGGCTCGTGGCGGACGTACGAGAAGTACACCGCTCCCCTCGGCGTGGGCTGGATGGTGCAGCCGGGGCACCACTACGGGCCGAGCGTCGACGGCTATGAGTACAGCCCCTGGGGCACCTACCATTTCGCCGACCGCGACGGCATCGGTGTCGACCGGAGCGCGGCGACGGGAACCGGGTTCGCGGGGCAGTACGCCAAGCCGTGGGCCGAGATGTACGAGTCGCCGGACACCTGCCCCGACGAGCTGCTGCTGTTCTTCCACCACATGTCGTACGGGCACATGCTGCACAGTGGGAAGACAGTGATCCAGCACATCTACGACACGCACTTCGAGGGCGTGGAGGAGGTGGAGGCCGCCCGGGATGTGTGGGCCTCACTGGTGGACCTCGTGGATCCGGCGCGCCACGCGCGGGTGGCGGAGCGGTTCGAGGAGCAGCTCCGGAGCGCCCGCGAGTGGCGTGACCAGGTGAACAGCTACTTCCTCCGCAAGTCGGGTGTGCCCGACGCACATGGGCGCCACATCTACTGAATGCGGAGGATGGCTGTGCCGAGCGGGTCGAGGGTCAGTGGCTCGCCCTCCTCGACCCGCTTGCCGGTCAGCAGGTCGGTGGCGGTGGTGTGGGCCGTCAGCTGGGCCGGTTGCGGCGCGTGGTTGAGGAGGAAGACGAGGCGGGTGCCGTCGGGGGCGACCCGGGTCGCGGTCTCCAGGGCGGGGTGGCCGGCGTAGGGGCCGAGCAGGTCGTGGCGAGCCAGGATCCGGCGGACGATCCAGTTCACGCCGGGCTGGTCGAGGGCGGTGGCGACGTACCAGCCCTCGCCTTCGCTCTCGCCGAAGCGGTTCCGGGTCACGGCCGGGGTGCCGGCGTAGAAGTCGGTGCCATAGGTCCCGACCGGCTCGGCGCCGCGCGGCAGCACGATCTCGAAGACCAGACGCGCCTCGCAGGTCAGCTCCCCCAGCTGGACGGGCTGTACGACGTCCGGCGGTCGCGCGTCCCATTCGTCGACGCGGACGCCCATGAGCGGCGCGAGCGGGCCGGGGACGTCGGTGAGGAAGGCGCGGTCGTGTTCGTCGACGCGGCCGGAGAGGAAGGTCGTCAGGACGGTGCCGCCGCGTGCGGCGACGGCTTCGAGGCGTGCGGCCAGGTCGCCCTTCACCATGTGCAGCACCGGGGCGAGGACCACGTCGTACGCCGTGAGGTCGGCCGTGACCGGGACGACGTCCACGTCCGCGCCGGCCACGCGGGCGGCGAGGTAGTAGGCGTGGACCACCTCCTGGTACTTGACCAGTCGAGACGGGCCGTCGGAGATCTCCAGGGCCCACCAGCTGTCCCAGTCGAAGAGCAGGGCGGTGCGGGCCGGGGTGCGGGAGCCGAGGGTCGCGTCGCCGAGGGTTGCCAACTCCCGTCCCAAATCGGCCACTTCACGAAACACGCGGGTGTCGTCCCGCCCCGCGTGGCCGATGACCGCGCCGTGGTACTTCTCGCAGGCGCCGCGTGAGGCGCGCATCTGGAAGTAGAGGGCGGCGTCGGCGCCGTGGGCGATGGCCTGGAAGGTGGCGAGGCGGAGTTCGCCGGGGCGGCGCAGGGGGTTGACGTCACGGCAGGCCGTCGTGGACGGGGTCTGCTCCATCAGCCAGAAGGGGGCGCCGTCCTTGAGGCCGCGCATCAGGTCGTGGGCGAGGGCGGGCCAGGTGGGCGGGGCGTCGAGGGGCGGGTAGCTGTCCCAGGAGGCGAAGTCGAGGTGGGGCGCCCAGCGGTGGTAGTCGAGGGGGCGAAACATGCCCATGAAGTTGGTGGTGACGGGGGTCTGGGGGTCATGGGCGCGGATCACCTCCTTCTCGGCGAGGAAGCAGCCGAGGAGGGCGTCGGTGGTGAAGCGGGAGTAGTCGAGGGTGATGCCCTGGAAGGCGGTGTGATCGGGGCCGCGCCAGTGCTCGGTGAGGGCGTTCGGGGGCTCGATCTCGCCCCAGTCGGTGTAGTGGTGGGACCAGAAGGTGGTCCACCAGGCGTCGTTGAGGGCGTCGAGGGTGCCGTACTTGTTCTGGAGCCAGGTGCGGAAGGCGGCCGCGCACAGCTCGCAGTAACAGACGCCGCCGTACTCGTTGTTGATATGCCAGGCGAGCAACGCCTGGTGTTCCTTGTAGCGTTCGGCGAGGCGGCCGGCCATCGCCGTGGCGTGGCTGCGGTACGCCGGTGAGCTGGGGCAGAAGTTGTGGCGCTGGCCGTAGCGGTGGCGGCGGCCCTCGAAGTCGGTGCGGTTGACCTCGGGGTGCCGCTTCGCGAGCCAGGGTGGGAGGGCCGCGGTGCCGGTGGCCAGGCAGATGCGGCGGTTCTCGGCGGCGGCGCGGTCGAGGACGCGGTCGAGGATCGTGAAGTCGTAGGTGTCCGGGTCGGGTTGGGTGAGGGACCAGGAGAAGACGCCGACGGTCAGGGTGTCGATGCGGGCCCGCGTGAACAGGCGGTGGTCGTCGTCCCAGACGGGCTCCGGCCACTGCTCGGGGTTGTAGTCGCCGCCGTACGGGATCCTCGGGGTGCGCGGCGCGGTCATGCGGTGTAGTCCTCCTGGGTCTCGGCGATCACCGGGCGGCTGCTGTGCAGCAGGGAGAGCAGCAGCGGGGCGGCCAGCAGGGCGGGCAGGGCCTCGGTCAGCAGGGCGGTCGACGCGGCCACCAGCACGAGCAGGGAGCCGGCGCCCAGGGTGGCGCGCCCGTGTCGGAGGAGGAAGTACGCGGCGAGGCGGGCGGTGTCACGGCTGCGGAAGGCGAACAGCGAGGTGAGGACCAGCGCGTGGGCGCCCCACAGCAGGGAGCCGGCGCCGATCGCCCCGAGCAGCACCGCCCACCAGCCGGGCAGGCCGGTGGCCCAGAAGTGGGTGAGGGTGAAGGCGATGACGGTCAGCCAGGCGAGCAGGGGCGTCCAGAGCTTCAGCGCCGGGAGGGCGTTGAGCCGCCAGCCGCGCGCATAGGTCCGGGCCGGGTGCAGGTCGGTGAGGTCGCGGCTGCGGTGGTGCAGGGCGTACAGCGCGGCGGACAGGGCCGGGCCGAGCGGCAGCAGGCATACGGCGGCGAGGGGCAGGTTGGCGGGGTCGGGGCCGAGGAGGAGCAGGCCGGCGAGGCCGGGCGCGGCGGCCAGGAGCAGCAGGGCCTCGACGGTGACGAGGGTGTGGATCAGGGCGACGGCGCGGGAGAGGACTCCGGCGCCGAAGTCGGCCGTGTGGACGCCGCTGCTCACCCGTTCTCCTTCTTGAAGCGTTCGTACGCCTTGTTGTGCAGGTCGACGAACTGCTGCATGTTCTTCGCCTTCAACTCGGCGACATAGGCGGCCCATTCGGACAGCGGGCGCTTGCCGAGGGCGAACTTGAGGGTGTTCTGGGTGACGTGATCCCTGAGCGGCGTCTCCCACAGGGACGCCTGTTCCTGCTCGAAGGACTGCAGCGGGTGGGCGGGGCCGATGGGCGTCTGTTCGCGCTGGGACATGGCGTCCTGGAACTTCTTCTCGTCCGCGCTGAACATGGAGGAGACGAGCTCCCAACTGCCGCCGTAGGCGAAGACGCCGTTGTAGAAGCCGTAGTCCTTCTGCATGTCCTTCGGGGCGTCCGGGTCGGAGCCCATGAGGCTGATGCCGGGCTTCACCTTGTACTGGCTTCCGGAGCGGGTGTAGGTGACACCCTCGACGCCCCACCGGGCGAACCGCTGGCCCTCGTCCGAGTACCACAGCCAGTCCACGAACTGCATCATCGCGACGAAGCTGTCGCTCTTCAGCGCCTTGCTGGAGATCATGACGCCGTTCTCCAGCCGGGCGCCGCCCAGCACCACGGGACCGGCGGGTCCCAACGGCACCGGAATCATCTCGATCTCCGCGCCCTTGACCTGCTTGTGCAGGTTGTAACGGTATTCCTGTACCAATACCTGCGGGTTGGCGCTGATCGCGAACGACTTCTCGCCCAGCAGCTTCTGCGCGGCCTCGTCGTCGGTCTGGGTGAAGCTCTCCGGGTCCACCAGCTTCTCGGCGACCAGCTTCCGCACGTACTCGATCATCTGCCGGAAGGCGTCCGTCGCTCCGGTGAAGACGTACTTCTGCGCGTCGGCGTCCCAGCTGATGTTGTCGTACGTCCAGCCGGCCCGGACGCCGTAGGCCTGGCCGAGGTAGCTGAAGAGGGCGGCGGCCGGGTAGGGCGTGTTCTTGCTCCAGCGGTCGGAGAAGGGGTAGCGGTCCGGGTACTCCTCCTTGATCGCCTTGAAGACCTCGTACACCTCGTCCCAGGTACCGGGCAGGCTCAGCCCGAGCCGGTCGAGGACGTCCGTGCGCAGCGCCAGCGAGTAGCCGGATCTGACCCGTTCGTGCAGGCCGGGCAGCAGATAGAACTTGCCGTCGGACTGCCGGATGGAGTCGATCTCCGGTTCCAGCTTCCAGCGCTTGACCTTGTCCTGGAAGTTGGGCATCAGGTGCACGTAGTCGCTGACCGGGAGGATCGCGCCCGACGACACGAACGCGATCTCCGAGGGGTGGTACGTCTTGGGGATCAGGAAGGGGGCGTCGCCCGAGCCGATGAGGACGCTGCGCTTCTTCTCGTAGTCGACCAGGGGGACGTCGACGGGCTCGAAGGTGACGCCGGTGCGCTTGGTGATCTCCTTCCAGAACAGCCAGCCGCTCTTCATCGGGTAGACCGGGTTGTTGTTGTGCAGGACGGAGAAGGACAGCGGCTTGGCCGCCTTGAACTGCTGGCCGACTCGGTACTCCTTCATCGCACCGTTCTGCTTCTTCGACAGGTCCTTGGAGTCCCCGCCGTCGTCGCCGCTGCCGCAGCCGGTGAGGGTGGCGAGGCCGATGAAGCCGCCGGCGGCGAGTATCTGACGCCGGGACAGCTGTCCTGCGTTGTTCACGGATGACACGGGCACTCCTTTGTTAGCCCTTGACCGCGCCGAGCATCACGCCCGAGACGAAGTAGCGCTGGACGAACGGGTACACGCAGAGGATCGGCAGCGAGGTCAGCACGATCGTGACGGCCTGGATGTTGGCCCCGACCTGGCTGAGCTGCGCGTCGGCGGCACCGGCGTTGCCGCCCGTGGTGGCGCCGGAGATGAGGTTGCGCAGATAGACGGTGACCGGCATGAGCTCGGACTTGTCCATGTAGAGGAAGGCGCTGAACCAGGAGTTCCAGAAGGACACCGAGTAGAACAGCACCATCGTCGCGACGACCGCCTTCGACAGGGGCAGCACGATCCGCAGCAGAATGCCGTACGTACTCAGGCCGTCGATCTGCGCGGCCTCCTCCAGTTCGGTGGGCAGGCTCTCGAAGAAGGCCTTCATCACCAGCAGGTTGAACACGCTGATCGCGTTGGGCAGCGCTATGGCCCAGACGCTGTTCTTCAGGCCGAGGCCGGTGACCAGGACGTAGTTGGGGATCAGGCCGCCGGTGAAGAACATGGTGAACACGGCGACGCCGACGAGTACGCCGCGTCCCTTGAGGTGCTTCTTCGACAGGACGTAGGCATAACAGGTGGTCAGGATCATGGCGACGGTGGTGGCCACCACCGTGTACAGCACGGTGTTGCCGTAGTTGCGCCAGAACATGGAGTCCTGGAACACGATTCGGTACGTGGTGAGGTTGAACCCCTCGGGCCACAGCGTCACTTCACCGGCCCGGATCTGCCGCTCCGAACTGAACGAGCGGGCGACGATGTTGGCGAACGGGTACAGGGTGACGATCACGACCAGAGTGAGGATGACGCCGTTGACGCCCTGGAAGACGCGGTAGGAACGGCTCGGCTTCACCACAGGCTGGTCCCCACTGTGCGGCGTGAGAGCTGGTTCGCGGACGTGATCAGCACCAGGCCGATGATCGCCTCGAACAGCCCGATGGCGGCGGCGTAGCTGAAGCTGTTGGACTCGACGCCCGTGCGGTACAGATACGTCGAGATCACGTCGGCGGTCGGATAGGTCAGCGGGTTGTACAGCAGCAGGACCTTCTCGAAGCCGACCGCCATGAACGTGCCGATGTTGAGGATCAGCAGCGTGATCATGGTCGGGCGGATGCCGGGCAGGGTGACGTGCCAGATCTGCTGCCAGCGATTGGCGCCGTCGATGCGGGCGGCCTCGTACAGGTCCTCGTCGATGGTGGTGAGCGCGGCGAGGTAGAGGATCGTGCCCCAGCCGGCGGTCTGCCAGATCTCGGAGCCGACGTAGACGGTGCGGAACCACTCGGGCTCCTGGATGAACCGGATCGGGCCGTGCCCGAACCACCCCAGGGCGTGGTTGACCGGCCCGTCCGTGGCGAGCATCTGCATGGTGATGCCGGCGACGATCACGATCGACAGGAAGTGCGGAAGGTACGACACCGACTGCACAAAGCGCTTCAGCGCACGCCTGCGCACCTCGTTGAGCAGCAGCGCGAGCACGATCGGGATCGGGAAGCAGAAGACGAGCGTGAGCCCGCCGAGCCAGAGGGTGTTGCGGAACACCTGCCAGAAGGTGGGGTCGCTGAGGAACATCTCGACATAGCGCAGGCCCACCCACTGCTCACCGAAGATCGAACCGCCCGGCTCGAAGCGCCGGAAGGCGATCACGTTGCCGATCATCGGCAGATAGCGGAAGACCAGGAAGAACAGCAGCGGCAGCACGGCCAGCGAGTACAGCTGCCAGTCCCGGCGCAGCGCCCGCCGCCAGCCGGTGCGCGCCGGTGGCCCGCCGCGGCGGGGTGGAGCCTTGGTCGGCGGCGGCCCCTGTGTGCCGGGCGGTGGAACCGACGTGGTGGAGGTGCTCATGCAGTGGCCTCCCGGTGGCACCGAAAGTTTCGGAGTCGTACCGGCAACTTTGCGGCGAGGTTAGGGGCCGGTGTAATGGCTGTCAATGGGGCTGACGGGGAAGGCCAGTTGAGGGGACGGTGAATGAGATGAGTCCGAGAGAACGAAACATTCTGATGTAGAACCGCAACGATCGGAGGCGCTGGTGCCCGCGTTCGACCTGCCACTCAAGGACCTGGAGCGCTACCGCCCGGATCCCCAGGAACCCGCCGACTTCGACGAGTTCTGGCGCGACACCCTCAAGGAGGCCGCGCAGCCGGAGGCGTTGGTGTCGGCGCACCCGGTGGAGAGTGGCCTGCGGCTGACCGAGACCTGGGACGTGACCTTCCGGGGGTTCGGCGGCGATCCGGTGCGGGCCTGGTTCAGCAGACCGGCCGGGGCGCGCGGCCCGCTGCCCGCCGTCGTCGAGTACGCGGGCTACGGCCGCGGCCGCGGCCTCCCGCACGAGCGGCTGACCTGGGTGAACGCCGGGTACGCGCATCTGTTGATGGACAATCGGGGCCAGGGCGACCAGTACGGCAACGGCGGCGCCACCCCGGACCCGCACGCCACGGCGCCGGGCGGCCCGGGCCCTGCGGTACGCGGCCTGCTCTCCCCGCGGGACCACCACTACCGCCGCCTGATCACGGACGCGGTACGTGCGGTCGCGGCACTGCGCGCCCTGCCCGGTGTGGACGCCTCACGCATCGCCGCCGTCGGCAACAGCCAGGGCGGCGGGCTCGCCCTGGCCGTCGCGGGGCTCGTCCCCGACCTCGCCGCCCTCCTGGTCACCGCCCCGTTCCTGTGCGGCATCCGGCGCGCACTCGACCTCACCGACGCCTCGCCCTACGGCGAGATCACCGCGTACCTCTCCGTGCACCGGGGCGCCGAGCGGGCCGCGTACGACACGCTCGCCTACATGGAGGGGATCTCCTTCGCCCGGCGCGCCCACGCCCCGGCCCACTTCGGGGTCGGCCTGCGCGACACGGTGTGCCCGCCGAGCGGGGCGTACGGCGCCTTCAACCGCTATGCGGAGCTGTCGGGCGCCGGGCCGCGCAAGGAGATCCACGCCTATCCGTTCAACGGCCACGAAGGCGGCGACGCGGTGCACGTGCGCCGCCAACTGGACTGGCTGCCAACCGTGTTGGGCGTCAGCGCACAGCCAGCGTGAACACGTGCAGGCCGGTGTCGTCCGGCAGCTTCACGCGCGCGATCTCCTTGCCGGTCGGGGCCGTGAACGGCCGCGTGGCGAAGACGTACGTGGCGACCGGGTCCCGGTCCGCGCCCGCGACGTTGCGGTACGCGGCCCGGGCGACGACCTCGTTGCCGTACTGGACCGTGCCGGAGCCGCCGCCGACGGTCCAGTCGGTGAAGGCGAGGTCGATCGTCTCGGTGCTGCCGTCGGTGTAGGTGACGGTGGCCTGGGACTGCTGGTTGCCGTTGACGCCACTGCCGAGGAAGGACAACTGGGTTGCGGGAGAGTCGAGTTGGATCGTCTGACCGGCTGCCGAGACATTGTCCGGCCGGCCGCCCGGCGAGCTGGGCCAGGTGAAGGCCAGGCCGCCCACCGCGCCTTGCCTGCCCGGCGTCAGACCGCCGTCGGCGAGGGCCTGACGAGAGTAGCTCCAGCCGCCGCCGTCGTAGTCGGCCTCGTCGTGGTCGCCGGCGTCGTCGGAGATACCGGTGTTGTTGTAGGCGGCGAGGAGGGTGCCGGGGGCCGCGACGGTCAGGGAGACGGGCTGTGCGTAGGAGGTGTCGCCCGAGGTCACGGTCACCTCGACGTCGTAGAAGCCCTGGTTCGCACCCTCGGCGGAGCTCAGCGTGATCTCCTGGGAGCCGTCAACCACCGTGCCATGGGCGGGCGTTGCCGTGATGCCGTCGGGTGCCTCGACCCGGAAGCGCACCTCGGGCCCCTCTCCCCCGCTCATCGACAGGGCACGGATGCCGACCTTCGCGCTCCCGCCCGGCGCGACAGTCGCCGTGGTCGGGCCGACGCCGATCTGGTACGGCTGCTCGCCCTCGCGGAAGGACGGCGGGGCCGCGGACGTACCCCAGGCGGGATCGGGCGAACCGGACAGGGAGTAGTCCAGTCGCCCGCCGTCGCGTACGAAGGAGGCGGGCAGCCAAGGGCGCCGGCCGGCACGGCCGTTGACCTTCAGGGAGTGGACGTACGGCGCGTCGGCCGCCGCGCCCACCGCGCGCACGGAGATGTCGTTGCCGTCGGGGCGGGCGATCTCGATGCTCGGGAACAGCGGTGAGGCGAGGACCAGTTCGGCGCGGGACGGCACCTGGGGGTACATGCCGAGCGCGGCGAAGACGTACCAGGACGACATCGCCCCGAGGTCGTCGTTGCCCGGGATGCCGCCGGGCTCGGTGGACCACAGCTCGCGCATCGCCGCGCGGACCGTCTCCTGCGTCTTGTACGGGGCGCCCGCGTAGGCGTAGAGATACGGCACGTTGATGGACGGCTCGTTGTCCAGCTCGGACTTCTCGCCGCCGCTGCCGGTGAAGGCCCAGCTGCCGTCGGCGTGGTGGAAGAAGGCGTCGAGGCGCTCGACAGCCTTGTCGGGTCCGCCCATCGCCGCGAAGAGGCCCGCCGGGTTGTGCTGGACCATCCATGTGTACTGGGCCGCCGTTCCCTCCACGAACCCGTTGCCGGTGGCCGGGGTGAAGCCGGTGACCCAGCTGCCGTCGGCCTTGCGGTTGGCGAGGTAGCCGCCGTCCGGGGTGGCGGCGGTGTTGAAGTTGTTCTGCCACCACTGGGAGCGGCGGGCGAAGGTCGTCGCCGTCTCCGACTCCCCCGCCTCGGCGGCGAGTTGGGACAGGGCGAAGTCGGCGCCGGACATCTCCAGCGTCTCGGCGGCACCGCCCCACGCATTCGACACGGACGGCATGTAGTGGTGCTGCAAGTACCTGTCCAGAGACGGGCGTTGACCGACGGACAGCACCGGCTTCCCCGCCGATGACAGGTCCTGCTCGGTTGGGACGGTCGCCGCCTTCACGAGCGAGCGCAGCGCACCGCGCAGGTCGAAGTCCGTCCCGCCGAAGGCGCGGATGCCGGCCAGGGCGATGGGTGAGGGGTCGCCGTTCATGACGTGCGTGCCGCCCGCGCCGTGCAGCCAGCGGTCCCAGATGCCGCCGTTCTGCTCAGCCAACGCGTACAGGGACTGGGCGATGTCCGAGCCGACGCGCGGGTTCAGCAGGGTGAGCAGCTGAACCTGGTCGCGGTAGACGTCCCAGCCGGAGAAGGTGCCGTACTGGGCCCTGTGGCCGCGGGTGACGGTGTGGACCTCGCCGTCGGAGCCGCGATATCTGCGGTCGGTGTCGCTGATGACGTTCGGGTGGAGGAGGGAATGGTAGAGCGCGGTGTAGAAGGTGGTGCGCTCGGCGTCGGTGCCGCCGCCGACCCGGATCGCGGCGAGGCGGTCCCGCCAGGCGCGGCGGGCGGCGTCCCGCACCGCGGCGAAGGAGCGGTGCGGCGGGTTCTCCGCCGCGAGGTTGGCCTCGGCGCCGGCCTGGCTGACGTAGGAGATGCCGACCTTGACGTTCACCGGGCCGGTGCCGGGCTCGAACTCGACGTAGCCGCCGGAGCCCTTGCCGGCCACCGGCCGCCCGCCGTTCGCGAACCCGCCGGTGCCACCGTTCGAGGAGGTGGACCCCGGGTTCAGCCTGTCGTCCCGCCACGTGCCCGTCGCCTTGAAGGCGCGGTCGAAGCGGGCGGTGAAGTGGAGGGTGTAGTAGGCACGTCGCCCCTCGGGGTCGAGGTGCCCGCAGAAGTTCCCGGAGGTGACGGACCCGGAGATGGTGCGGGCCTCCGGGTCGATCCGGACCGTCGAATCGGTCGACCCCACCTCGGAGTTGGCGGTCCTGACGAGCAGCGAGGCGGGCTTGTCCGCCGGGAAGGTGAAGCGCGCCGAGCCGGTGCGGGCGGTGGCGGTGAGGTCGGCCGTGACGCCGGAGGCGAGCCGGACCCGGTAGCGGCCGGGCTCGGCGCTCTCGTCGGCGTGGCTGAAGTCGGACGCGTAGACGGCGTCCTTGGTGTCGCTCGCGGGTGACGAGGCGACCTCACCGGCGTACGGGAAGAACGGGATGTCACCGCTGCCGCCCGCGCAGCCCGTGCCGGACATGTGGGTGAGGCTGAAGCCGCGGACGCGGGTGGCGTCGTAGTGGTAGCCGCCGGGTGCGGCAGTGCGGGTGGCGTCGCCGCGGGTGTTCTCCGGGCTGAAGGAGAGCATGCCGAACGGGACGACGGCGCCGGGGAAGACGTTGCCGCCGTTCCTGGTTCCGATGAGCGGGTCGACGTAAGCGGTGGGATCGTCGACGAGCGGGGATGCCGGCGCGGCGGTCGCCGCGAGGGCGGGGGTGGCACCGGCGACCGCGAGAACGGCGGCCAGCAGCAAGGACGTAGGCCCTCTGAGGGTCGGTCCGGGACGGAAACGCATGACGCGGCCCCTCCTCCTTCGGACGGGTCGCGCACCACAGGTCGCACAAGCCGCGGGGACAGTAGCGTGTGTCACCGGTACCACGGAAGAGCGCATTCCGGTGCGGGGCATGCGGGGCGGTCACCTGGATGGGGCAGCGGGCCGGCGGAAGGCGCTGACCTCCGGTCGTCACGGATTTCCAACTGGCTTGACTTTGTTGCCCGTTGAGGCGATAGAGTCACGGGCAGACCATTCGACAACGTTGTCGCACTACGGACCTCGCACAAGCCACTCACGAATCGGACGGTCCTCTTCCCCCCCTCGGGCCCGTCCGGCTCGCGGACCCGGTGGACGTCGACTCAACGCCCACCGGGTCCGCCCGAGAACGGACATCACGCCGTCGCGGCCGCCACCTCCACGGAGAGGTCGTTGTCGACCGTGAAGTAGGGACGCACCGTGGCATCGCCGACCGCGGCGGTCGGATAGACGAAGATCTCCTTGCGGTCCGCCACGTCGTCGAGCAGGCGGCAGATCCGGATCGGAGGGGCTCCCACAGCGGGTCGGGGCTGGACGAAGACGTCCCAGACGCGGGCTGCGGCGCCGGTGCGTGGACCGTGGTCGGCGACCAACTCCTCGTGGTCCACGGTGAAGGTAAACGCCCGGCCGTCACTCTCGGCCTGCGGCCCCAGCGTCCGTACGACGCCGTCACCGCCCCGAAGTCGCAGCCGTACAGCGGCTCCCTCGGCGAGCGTGGTGCCGTGCAGCCGGGCCCTGACCGTCGTCGACCGGTCCGTGACGTCGATGCCCTCGACCTCCGCGTGGGCGGTGCGCAGCCAGGCCCGCACCGCGAGGTAGCCGTCCTTGGTGGCGTACGGGACGCGCACGGCCACCGGTGACGGGTGGTCACGGGTGTGTCCGTCGACGAGGGCGCGCAGGTCACGCAGCCCGGGGCGCATGCGCTGCCGTTGCGCTCCGGGTTCGGGGAGCAAGTAGACGTCCCACCGGCCCTCGGCGAGGGCGGGCTGCGGTTCCAGGACGGCGCGCAGACGGCTGTCGTCCCCGGGTTCCAGATCGAGCGCGTGCAGGAGCTTCTCCGGTTGGCCCTTCTTGGGGCGCAGCCGCAGCAGCAACTGGGGCGACTGCAGGGCGGCGGTCGCCGGTTGCCGAAGGTCGAAGGTGATCCGCCCCTCCGCGTCGGCCGTGCAGTGGACCCGAAGGTGCGTGTCACGGGTCGTCTCGCGTGCCGTGTCGGGTGCCGTGCCGGGTGTCCTGTCTGGTCGGGCGTTCATCGACGTCCCCTCCGTACCGTGCGCAGGGCGCCGGAAGCCGCCGCATACGCGGCGTCGCGTGCCGCAAAGCCCTGGCTGACCAGGGCGCTCCGTATTCGGCCGCTTTGCGGTGTGACCGGTTGCCCGGCCCTGCGGGCCGAGGTCGCCTCGTCGATCAGGCGCTCCGCCTGCTCCACGACCGGGACCGGGGCGAAGCGTCGCGCGTTCTCCATCGCCGTACGGCCCATCCGCCGGCGCAGCTCGTCGTCGCGGACCAGGTCCAGCAGCGCGGCGCCCAGCGCGTCCCGGTTCCCGACCGGCACCAGTCGGCCGTCGACGCCGTCCTCGATGATCTCGCCGGGTCCGTACGGGCAGTCGGTGCTCACCACCGGCAGTCCGCAGCGCATCGCCTCGACGATGGTCATGCCGAACGGCTCGAAGTTGGACGCGGCCGCGCCGATCGAGCCCTTGACCCACTCCGCCTCCATCGGGGCGGCCGCGCCCATCAGGAAGACGCTCTCGCTCAGGCCGAGGCGGTGGACGAGCTGCCGCAGCCGGGCGTGCTCCTCCCCCTTGCCGTAGATGCGCAACTGCCAGTCCGGGCGCTCGGCGGCGACCAGGGCGAAGGCCTCGATCAGCAGGTCGTAGCGCTTCACCGGGACCAGTCGGCCGGCCGCGACCACCACCTTCGCGGTGCCGTCCGCGGCGGGCAGCACCGGATCGGGGACGCTGTTCGGGAGAGCCGCCAGCCGGACGCCGGGCAGCCGCATCTTGCGCCGGTAGGCGGCGGCGTCCGCCTCGGTGACCGTGGTGAGCACGTCGAGCCGGCGGTAGGCCCGGCGCAGTGCGGTGCGCAGCCGGGGCGGATGGTTGTCCAGGGTGAGGTGCTCCTGCCCGATGCGGACGACGTGCTCCGGCGCCTGAAGCGCGAGGTGCACGTTGAGGCCCGGCCGGGTGCCGATGACGACGTCGGCGTCGATCGCCGCCAGACACTCGCCGATCCGCCGGTCGGTCAGCTCGCTGTACTGCTGGTAGCGGTACTCGGCGACTGGAAACACTCTTGCCGGTCTCAGGTGCAGGGGATGTTCCTTCTCTTGGCGCAGATCCACCAGGGGCCGTAAGGACACTCTCGGATCCAGGGTGAAGTTCGGGTGTTCCCGGTGGCGCAGCACGGAGACGATCTCCACCTCGTGCCGCTCGGCCAGCGCCTGGGCCAGGTTGAAAGTGGTGGCGATCGTGCCTCCGATCCCATAGGCGTTGTGCAGCAGGAAAGAGATCTTCATGGCGGGCTAGACCAAGCCGAACCCCCTTCGGTTGCTTGCCGTTACCAGTTTGTTTTCCTGTCAAACACTTCTTCGACACGCACGCCTCGGGCTCCGCCGTGCGCGGATGGCGGACGGACCCGGCGGGCGACGGTTCGACGCCCACCGGGTCCGCACCGAACGGCGGTTCAGCCCACCCGGCAGGGCAGGGTCGTCGTACTGTCCGCGCCGGAGCCGGAGACGACGTAGCCGAACGTCGCGCTCTGACCGGGACTCAGGGAGCCGTTCCAGTCGGCGTTGTGGACCATCACGTCCTGGCCGTTGTAGGTCGCGTTGCCGCTCCAGAGGCTTTCGACCTTCTGGCCGGCAGGCAGCGTCCAGTCCACCATCCAGCCGAGCATCGGCACGTCGCCGGAGTTGGTGACGGTCACCTCGGACTGGTAGCCGCCGGACCAACTGCCGGTCGTACGGCGGGTGGCGGAGCACGCGCCGGGCACCGGGTCGGTCGGGTTGCCGGGCTCCTTGATACCGGTCACCTCGCCGTTGCCGCCGTCGAAGACGATGTCGGAGCAGGAGTAGAAGGTTTCCTGACTGTCGGAGCGCTGCCAGACCATGTAGACGATGTGGCGGCCCGACTTGTTGTCAGGAAGCTTTCCTGTCCACGAGTAGTTGGCCTCGACCGTGCCCGGGGAGCCGTTGAGCGGCGGGTGGTCGACCGACAGGAAGGGCTGCTCCTCCATGTCGTCCCAGGTGAGGGTCTGCTTCGGGTCGAAGCCGTCCTTGGTGATGTAGACGTAGAACCAACCGGGGTGCGCGGCCCAGGCGTTGTAGGAGAAGTCGACCGTCGCGCCCGAGGTGAGGTGGGTGAGCGGCCAGTCGTCGCGCGGCACGTTGAAGCCGGTGAAGTTGGTGTTGCCGCCGCTGCACAGCTCGCCGTCGGGCACGAAGCCACGGGTGCGGCCGGCGCCGTCGGAGCGGAGCACCGAGAACCAGTTGTAGAACGGCGTTGTGCCGCTGATCTGTTGGGCCGCCTTGCAGGCCGGGTTGACCGGCTTGATCTCACCGGTGTCGGTGAGGCCGTCCTGCCAGCACAGGAAGGTGCGGCTGCCCGGCTTCATGGGGGTGCCGTGGGCCTCCGCCTCACCGCCGGTACTCATGACGAGGGCCACGGCGGGGATGGTCGCGAGCAGGGAGACCAGGACGAGGAAGAGGGCTCTGGCGCGGGTGGGGAGAGTTAATCGGCGGGGCGGCGGCGCGGTCGCCCCTGAGTTTGTCAGGATCATGACACTCAGTCCGTTCCTTCAGGCACGGGCCGTGCGGATGCGTGTGTGGAGGTGCGTGCGGAACGCGGGGCGGGAGCGGGTCCGGGCGGCGGGTTCCGGTCCACCGCTATGGGAGCGCTCCCACCCCGTCTGCTGCGGAAGGTAGCGCCGTGTGGCGCAGATGTAAACGCCTGGCGCACTAGGTGTATTGACCCGCAGGGTTGTTGACGCGGGTGATGGGTGGCTGGCCGCCGAGTGCGGTGTGGCAGCGGTGGTGGTTGTAGGTGTGCAGGAAGTTGTCGAGGGCTGCGGTGCGGTCGTCGTTGCTGGTGTAGGGCCGCTGGTAGGCCCATTCCTCGAGCAGGGTGCGGTGGAAGCGTTCGACCTTGCCGTTGGTCTGGGGCCGGTGGATGCGGGTCAGTTTGCCGGTGGCGCCGATCTGGGCGAGGGCGTGTTTCCAGGCCAGGCCCTTGCGGTAGGCCCAGGCGTTGTCGGTGAGTACGCGCTCGATGCGGGTGATGCCGTGCGCGTGGAAGAACGCGGCCGCGCGGGTGAGGAAGCCCGCGCAGGTGGCGACCTTCTCGTCGGGGTGGATCTCGCTGTAGGCGAGGCGGGAGTGATCGTCGACGGCGGAATGGATGTAGTCGAACCCCATGCCGCTGCGGGTGGCCCGGCCGGCCTGACGGCCCAGCGTCTTGTGGCCGCCGCCGTCCGGGATCCGGCCGAGCTTCTTGACGTCGACGTGGACCAGCTCGCCGGGGCGGGCGCGTTCGTAGCGGCGGATGACCTGCCCGGTGGGCCGGTCCATGAACGCCAGCCGGTTCAGGCCGTGCCGGGCCAGGACACGGTGCACGGTCGAGGCGGGCAGGCCCAGGATCGGGCCGAGACGGGCGGGACCGAGCTTACGGTCCTGGCGCAGTCGGCACACTCGGGCTTCGACTGCGGCCGCCGTGCGGTGCGGTGTCGTCATCGGCCGGCTGGAGCGGTCGTGCAGCCCCTGCTCGCCCTCGGCCCGCCAGCGGCGGATCCACTTATGGGCCGTGACGCGGGAGATGCCCATCTCGGCTGCGACATGGGCGACCGGGCGACCGGCGCAGACACGTTCGACCAGCAGCCGCCTGCCATGAACGGTCAGCCGGGCATTACGGTGGGACATGAAGACCTCCGTGCGGTGCAGTCCTAGACAGCTCCACCACACCGGAGGTCTTCGCCATGATCAAGCCCCGCGCCAGCGTTAACAACGCTCGTGATCAATACAACTAGGGCCTGTCAGGGATTACGGGCGAACATCCGCGGGGACGCCACCGGGGCCGGGGCGGACGGGCCCGACACTGTGTCGAGGAGCGGCGGTTCGGCTCCCACGGGCGGCAGCTCGACGGTGAACTCCGTACGACCCGGCTCGCTCCGCACGTCGATACGGCCGCCGTGCGCGGAGACGATCGCCGCCACGATGGCGAGGCCGAGACCGGATCCGCCGTCGTACGGACCGCTGCGCGCCCGGGAGGTGTCGGCGCGGGTGAAGCGGCCGAAGACCTCTGGGAGGAGTCCGGGCGGGATGCCGGGGCCGTCGTCCCGTACCCGGATCACGCAGCGGTCGGGGGTGGCCTCGACGCAGGCGACCACGGTCGTGCCCGCGGGGGTGTGGACCCGGGCATTGGCCAGCAGGTTGGCCACCACCTGGTGGAGCCGGGCCTCGTCACCGAGGACCAGCGCCGGGGCGTCCAGGCGGAGTTCGAGCTGCCAGTCGTGCCCGTCCCCGGCGGCCCGCGCGTCCCACACCGCCTCCGCGACCAGCGCCGCGAGGTCGACCTCGGCGCAGTGCAGCGGCCTGCCCTCGTCGAGCCGGGCCAGCAGGAGAAGGTCCTCGACCAGGCCCGTCATACGGGCCGACTCGGCGGAGACCCGGCGCCAGGCGAGCACCGGCTCGATCCGGTCGGTACCGCGGTTCATGAGTTCGGCGTAGCCGGCGATCGAGGCGAGCGGGGTGCGCAGTTCGTGGCTGGCGTCGGCGAGGAAGCGGCGCATGCGTTCCTCGGTGCGCTGACGGGCGGTGAGGCAGGACTCGACGTGGTCGATCATGCGGTTGAGCGCGGCGCCGACCTGGCCGGCCTCGCTGGCGGGGTCGGTGTCCCCGGCCGGGACCCGGGTGAGGCCGGTGACCTCGCCGCGGTCGAGCGGCGCGCGGGAGACCTCGGCGGCGGTGGCGGCGACCCGGTCGAGGGGGCGCAGCTGGCGTCGTATGACCACGGCGCACACGCAGCCCGCGACGGTGAGTCCGGCGGCCGCGACGACCGCCTCCACCACGACCAGGCCACTGATCATGTCCTGCACGTCGTCCATCGGCAGCCCGGTCAGCACCCGCACGCCGTCGCTGTCGAGCGCGGTGATCCGGTAGGTGCCGAGGCCGGGCACGGTACGGGTGTGCTTACGGCCGTCGGCCTCGATGCCCGTGAGGGCCGCGCGCTGGGCGTCGGTCAGGTTCCTCGGGGCCGCGTCCTGGCTGACGACCTCGGCGGAGAGGATGTCGCCGTCGTCGTCGAGCCGGGCGGCGAGCAGGCCGACCGGATGCCCGTTCTCGTTGAGGAAGCCCAGGTTGTCCGCGAGCTCCGGGTGATGCACGGCCCCGCCCAGGCTGCGCTCGGCGGCGTTGGTGACCCGGTCGTCCAGGTTGCCCAGCAGATAGGCGCGTTGGACGAACACGGTGGTGAGCGCCATCGCGGCGCACACGGCGACGAGGGTGGCGCCGATGAAGAGGAGCAGCCGGGTGCGCATCGACCGGGTACGCATCGACCGGCCAAGCAGCCTCGGCCACGGCTTCCGGGAGTTCACGGTGCTCATCTCCCGTCCTCCACCGGCCTGTTGGCGTGCCCGAGCCCGCGCACCGTGTGGATCACCGGTGCCCGGCCCTTGTCGATCCTGCGGCGCAGGTTGGTCTCCTCGGTCAGCACCAGGTCGCCGAGGACGGGCAGCTCCGGGTTCTCGTACCGCAGGCGGCGCGGCACCCAGAGGCCGTGCCGGTCGAGCAGCATCCCGTCGAGCACGTCGGTGAGCGCGGGCTCGTCGTCGACGATGAGCACGCGGACGCGGCCGTTTCGGAGCCCTGCGGTGGCGGACATGTCTCGATCCTGTCCCTGCCCGCTGAGGGAATCCTGTGTTCCACCTGAGGGTGGGTGATGACCTGGGATTTCCCCGCGCGGGCACGGCAAAGGGCCGCACCCCCGTCACCGGGGATGCGGCCCTCGACTGCCGTGCCGTACCGCTTACTTGATCGCTCAGTTGCGGATCAGGCTGCGCAGCACGTACTGCATGATGCCGCCGTTGCGGTAGTAGTCGGCCTCACCGGGGGTGTCGATGCGGACGACCGCGTCGAACTCGACGCCCGTGTCGGTGGTGACCTTCACCGTGCGCGGCGTGGTGCCGTTGTTGAGCTCCTCGACGCCGGTGAAGGAGAAGGTCTCCTCGCCGGTCAGACCGAGGGACTCGGCGGACTGGCCCTCCGGGAACTGGAGCGGGAGCACGCCCATGCCGATGAGGTTCGAGCGGTGGATGCGCTCGTACGACTCGGCGATGACGGCCTTGACGCCGAGCAGCGCGGTGCCCTTGGCGGCCCAGTCGCGGGACGAGCCGGAGCCGTACTCCTTGCCGGCCAGGATGGCCAGCGGGATGCCCTGCTCGATGTAGTTGCGGGAGGCGTCGTAGATGAACGACACCGGCCCGTCGGCCTGGGTGAAGTCGCGGGTGTAGCCGCCTTCCGTCCCCGGCGCGATCTGGTTGCGCAGGCGGATGTTGGCGAACGTGCCGCGGATCATGACCTCGTGGTTGCCGCGGCGGGAGCCGTAGCTGTTGAAGTCGCGGCGCTCGACACCGTGCTCCGTGAGGTACTTGCCGGCCGGGGTGTCGGCCTTGATGGCACCGGCGGGCGAGATGTGGTCCGTCGTCACCGAGTCGCCCAGCTTGGCGAGCACGCGGGCGCCGGTGATGTCGGAGACCGGGGTGGTCTCCATCGTCATGCCCTCGAAGTACGGGGGCTTGCGGACGTAGGTCGACTCGGCGTCCCACTCGAAGGTGTTGCCGGTCGGGATCGGCAGCGCCTGCCACTGGGCGTCGCCCGCGAAGACGTCGGAGTAGGACTTGTTGAACATGTCCTCGCCGATGGCGTTGGCCACGACGTCGTTGACCTCGGCCTCGGAGGGCCAGATGTCCTTCAGGAAGACCGGGTTACCGTCCTGGTCGGTGCCCAGGGCGTCACGGGTGATGTCCACCTTCATGGAGCCCGCGAGGGCGTACGCGACGACCAGCGGCGGGGAGGCCAGGTAGTTCATCTTGACGTCGGGGTTGATACGGCCCTCGAAGTTGCGGTTGCCCGAGAGGACCGAGGTCACGGCCAGGTCGTGGTCGTTGACGGCCTTGGAGACCTCCTCCGGCAGCGGGCCGGAGTTGCCGATGCAGGTGGTGCAGCCGTAGCCGACGAGGTTGAAGCCGACCTTGTCGAGGTAGGGGGTGAGCCCCGCCTTGTCGAAGTAGTCGGTGACGACCTTGGAACCCGGGGCGAGGGTGGTCTTGACCCACGGCTTGCGGGTCAGGCCCTTCTCCACGGCCTTCTTCGCGACGAGCGCGGCGGCGACCATGACGTACGGGTTCGAGGTGTTGGTGCAGGAGGTGATGGCCGCGACCGTCACCGCACCGTGGTCGATCGTGTAGGTCGAGCCGTCGGGGGCGGTCACGGTGACCGGGTTCGACGGGGCGCCGTTGGGGTGGATCGCCGGGGCGTCGGAGGCCGGGAAGGACTCCTGGCCCGCCTCGTCCACGGTGTCGACGTAGTTGCGGACGTCCTGCGTGAACTGCTGGGCGGCGTTCGCGAGGACGATGCGGTCCTGCGGGCGCTTGGGGCCGGCGATGGACGGGACGACCGTGGAGAGGTCGAGCTCCAGCTTCTCGGAGAAGTCCGGCTCGGCCTTCGGGTCCAGCCAGAGGCCCTGCTCCTTGGCGTACGCCTCGACGAGCGCGAGCTGCTGCTCGGAGCGGCCGGTGAGCTTCAGGTACTTGATGGTCTCGTCGTCGATCGGGAAGATCGCGGCGGTCGAGCCGAACTCCGGCGACATGTTGCCGATGGTGGCGCGGTTCGCGAGGGAGGTGGCGGCCACGCCCTCGCCGTAGAACTCGACGAACTTGCCGACGACGCCGTGCTTGCGGAGCATCTCGGTGATGGTCAGCACGAGGTCGGTGGCGGTGGTGCCGGGCTTGAGCTCACCGGTCAGCTTGAAGCCGACGACGCGCGGGATGAGCATGGAGACCGGCTGGCCGAGCATCGCGGCCTCGGCCTCGATGCCGCCGACGCCCCAGCCCAGGACGCCGAGGCCGTTGACCATGGTGGTGTGGGAGTCGGTGCCGACGAGGGTGTCGGGGTACGCCTGGCCGTTGCGGACCATGACGGTCCGGGCCAGGTGCTCGATGTTCACCTGGTGGACGATGCCGGTGCCGGGCGGGACGACCTTGAAGTCGTCGAAGGCGGTCTGGCCCCAGCGCAGGAACTGGTAGCGCTCGCGGTTGCGGCCGTACTCCAGCTCGACGTTCTGCGCGAAGGCCTCGTTGGTGCCGAACTTGTCGGCGATGACGGAGTGGTCGATGACCAGCTCGGCCGGGGAGAGCGGGTTGACCTTCGCGGGGTCGCCGCCGAGCTCCTTGACGGCCTCACGCATGGTGGCGAGGTCGACGACACAGGGCACGCCGGTGAAGTCCTGCATGATCACGCGGGCCGGCGTGAACTGGATCTCCTGCGACGGCTGGGCCTGGGAGTCCCAGCCGCCGAGGGCGCGGATGTGGTCGGCGGTGATGTTCGCGCCGTCCTCGGTGCGGAGGAGGTTCTCCAGCAGCACCTTCAGGCTGTAGGGGAGGCGCGCGGCGCCCTCGACCTTGTCCAGCCGGAAGATCTCGTACGACTCGTCGCCCACCTGCAGCGTGCTGCGGGCGTCGAAGCTGTTCGCCGACACGACAGTCTCCTTCATTGATGTGCGCGTACCACCACGATCCTGCCGCCACGGCTACTTGGCCGATCCGCTAAGGTAAGGCTAAGTTAGGTAACCCTTACCGTCGGACCGGGGATGCCGCGCGGCTGCGGTGCACCTCGGCAGATATCTCGATGTCGAGATAACTCTAGTACATGGGGCCGGGATGGTCATGCCCAGCCTCCCTTTCGCGCGCGTCAGAGCCCTTCTCCCCATGAAGTTCCCCATGGAGGGAGACCTTCGACGCACCCCCTTTGCATGATCATGCGCAATCATGCATACTCTTCCTATGTCCAAGGTCCTCACCTCCCTCCCCACCGGCGAGCGCGTCGGCATCGCCTTCTCGGGCGGTCTCGACACCTCGGTCGCGGTCGCCTGGATGCGCGACAAGGGCGCCGTCCCGTGCACCTACACCGCTGACATCGGCCAGTACGACGAGCCCGACATCGCCTCGGTGCCCGGCCGCGCGAAGACCTACGGCGCCGAGGTCGCGCGCCTCGTCGACTGCCGTGCCGCGCTGGTCGAGGAAGGGCTGGCCGCGCTCACCTGCGGGGCGTTCCACATCCGCTCGGGCGGGCGGGCGTACTTCAACACCACGCCCCTCGGCCGCGCCGTCACCGGCACCCTCCTGGTGCGGGCGATGCTCGAGGACGACGTACAGATCTGGGGCGACGGCTCGACCTTCAAGGGCAACGACATCGAGCGGTTCTACCGGTACGGCCTGCTGGCCAACCCGAACCTGCGGATCTACAAGCCCTGGCTGGACGCGGACTTCGTGACCGAGCTCGGCGGCCGCAAGGAGATGTCGGAGTGGCTGGTCGCCCACGACCTGCCCTACCGGGACTCGACGGAGAAGGCGTACTCCACCGACGCCAACATCTGGGGCGCCACCCACGAGGCCAAGACCCTGGAGCACCTGGACACCGGGGTCGAGACCGTCGAGCCGATCATGGGTGTCCGGTTCTGGGACCCGTCGGTCGAGATCGCCCCCGAGGACGTGACGATCGGCTTCGAGCAGGGCCGTCCGGTCACCGTCAACGGCAAGGAGTTCGCCTCCCCCGTCGACCTGGTGATGGAGGCCAACGCCATCGGCGGCCGCCACGGCCTGGGCATGTCCGACCAGATCGAGAACCGGATCATCGAGGCCAAGAGCCGCGGTATCTACGAGGCGCCGGGCATGGCCCTGCTGCACGCCGCGTACGAGCGCCTGGTCAACGCGATCCACAACGAGGACACCCTCGCCCAGTACCACAACGAGGGCCGGCGCCTGGGTCGCCTCATGTACGAGGGCCGCTGGCTGGACCCGCAGGCGCTGATGATCCGTGAGTCGCTGCAGCGGTGGGTCGGCGCGGCCATCACCGGCGAGGTCACCCTGCGCCTGCGGCGCGGCGAGGACTACTCGATCCTCGACACCACCGGCCCGGCGTTCAGCTACCACCCGGACAAGCTCTCGATGGAGCGCACCGAGGACTCGGCGTTCGGCCCGGTGGACCGGATCGGCCAGCTCACCATGCGCAACCTCGACATCGCCGACTCGCGCGCCAAGCTGGAGCAGTACGTCGGCCTCGGCCTGATCGGCACCGGCAGCCCCGCCGTCGGCGCCTCCCAGGCGGCCGCGACCGGGCTGATCGGCACGATGCCGGAGATGCCCGAGGGCGGCGCCGAGGCCATCGCCTCCCGCGGCGAGGTCTCCGAGCAGGACGCCCTGCTGGACCGCGCCGCGATGGAGTCGGGCACGGACTGACCGGCGACGCCGAGCGGAGGCTCGGTGCCGCGAGGGGACGGACGACAGACCGGTGAGGCCGGCTCGACGCTGCGAGCGTCGAGCCGGCCTCACCGGTCTTCTCCACCTGCTCACCTGCCCACCTACCCACCCGCCCACAGCCCGCGGGACTAGGCTCACCGGGTGATCAAGCGGGCGGACTTCTCCTGGGACGACTTCGCATGGACGACGCGGGTGCCGCTGCCGCCGGGCACGTGGGCCGCCGACGATGCGACCGTCCCCCTGCACTACGCCCCCGAGGGCCGCGAGGACCACCCCCTGCACGACGCCGAAATCGCGTCGGTCACCCGGGCCGTCGAGAACCTGCCCGCGCTCCTCACCGCGCTGCGGCCCGCACTGCGCGCCCACTACGAGGCAGTTCGGCCGGAAGTCGAGGAGGCGCTCGCCGAGGAGAGGGGCCAAGAGAAGCCGGACCCCGAAGCCCTCGTCGGGGTGAGCGCGTTGTACGTCCACCCGGTCGCGAGAGACGGCATCCCCTACGTCGGCGTCGAGTTCGACTGCTCCTGGGACGAGGAGCACGGCCTGGGCGTACTCATGCACGGCACCCGCGTCGTCGACCTGGGCGGTGCCGACACCGCCCTGCTGCTCTGGATCGCCGAGCAGGACGCCGAGGATCCGCGGACCGGCCTGGACGAGGCGCTGATCGGGCACTGGAGCAGCATCCCCTTCGACTACGGCGTGATGGAGTGCTCCGAGTTCGAGCTCCGCGCCAACGGCCGGGGATGGAGCAGCTTGGCGAACGCCTTCGGGGAGTACGTCACACAGCTGATGTGGCGCTGTCCGGAGCCGGGCGTTCTGGAGCTGCGACCGGAGGACGGGGAGGTGGCCCGGCACCGCTACGCCCTCGCTCCCGCCACCCCCCTGCACTCGGCCGAACAGGTGACCTCGGTCACCTTCGAGGAGCCGGTGGAGTTCTGCCATCAGTTCGCCAAGTCGGGGTAACCGAGGGATACGTACCACGACCTCGGAGGGAGGCGTCCATGCCCCTCACATTTCGCAAGAGCTTTCGGATCCTGCCCGGAGTGCGGCTGAACATCAACCGGCACTCCTGGTCCATCACCACCGGCGGTAAGCACGGTCCGCGACGCACACACAGCAGTACCGGACGTCATACGACATCGATGGATTTGCCCGGTCCTTTCGGGTGGCGTCGGACCCGTGCCGCCAGGCGACGTTGACGGCCCGTCACCCGAATGGCCCCCCTCGGGATGTGTCATCTCATATCTGAGATAACCTCAACCTCATGGCAGACGATTACCTCGTACGCATCGGCAAGCTCATCCGTGACGCCCGGCAACACCGAGGCTGGACACAGGCGCAGCTGGCCGAGGCGCTCGGCACTTCCCAGAGCGCCGTCAATCGCATCGAGCGCGGCAACCAGAACATCAGCCTTGAGATGATCGCCCGAATCGGTGAGGCCTTGGACAGCGAGATCGTGTCCCTGGGATACGCCGGCCCGATGCATCTGAGGGTCGTCGGCGGACGTCGGCTGTCCGGTTCCATCGACGTCAAGACCAGCAAGAACGCATGCGTGGCCCTGCTGTGCGCCTCGCTGCTCAACAAGGGCCACACGGTGCTGCGCCGTGTCGCCCGCATCGAGGAGGTCTACCGCCTTCTCGAGGTCCTCAACTCCATCGGCGTGCGCACCCGTTGGATCAACGACGGCGTCGATCTGGAGATCGTGCCGCCGGCCGAGCTGAACATGGCGGCGATCGACGCCGAGGCCGCCGTACGCACGCGGTCCATCATCATGTTCCTCGGCCCGCTGCTGCACCGCATGACCCACTTCAAGCTGCCGTACGCCGGCGGCTGCGACCTCGGCACGCGGACCATCGAGCCGCACATGATCGCGCTGCGCCGGTTCGGCCTGGACGTGGCGGCGACCGAGGGCCAGTACCACGCCGTGGTCGACCGTGGCGTACGCCCCGACCGTCCGATCGTGCTGACCGAGCGCGGCGACACCGTGACCGAGAACGCGCTGCTGGCCGCCGCGCGGCACGACGGCGTGACGGTCATCCGCAACGCGTCCTCCAACTACATGGTCCAGGACCTCTGCTTCTTCCTGGAGGCACTCGGCGTCCGGGTCGAGGGCATCGGCACCACCACGCTCACCGTGCACGGCGTGCCGAACATCGACGTGGACGTGGACTACTCGCCGTCCGAGGACCCGGTCGAGGCGATGAGCCTGCTTGCCGCCGCCGTGGTCACCGAGTCGGAACTGACGGTGTGCCGGGTGCCGATCGAGTTCCTGGAGATCGAGCTGGCGGTCCTGGAGGAGATGGGCCTCGACCACGACCGTACGCCCGAGTACTTCGCGGACAACGGCCGTACGCGACTGGTGGACCTCACCGTCCGGCCCTCCAAGCTGGAGGCGCCGATCGACAAGATCCACCCGATGCCGTTCCCCGGCCTGAACATCGACAACGTCCCCTTCTTCGCGGCCATCGCGGCCGCCGCGCAGGGCAAGACGCTGATCCACGACTGGGTCTACGACAACCGCGCGATCTATCTGACCGACCTCAACCGCCTCGGCGGCAGGCTGCAGTTGCTGGACCCGCACCGCGTCCTGGTCGAGGGCCCGACCCGCTGGCGCGCCGCCGAGATGATGTGCCCGCCCGCGCTGCGGCCCGCCGTGGTCGTCCTGCTGGCGATGATGGCGGCGGAGGGCACGTCCGTGCTGCGGAACGTGTATGTCATCAACCGCGGTTACGAGGACCTCGCCGAGCGCCTGAACTCCATCGGGGCGCAGATCGAGATCTTCCGGGACATCTGACCATCCGACCCCACGTCCCGCAGCAGGAGTCCCTCATCCCACGTGGAGTGCCCACCTGCTGCCGTCGACGGCCTCCGTGCCGGGCAGCGCTATCAGTTCGGGCTTGAACAGGGGGGGCGCGCCCATCGCCGGCTCCCAGGTCGCTATCTCCTCCTCCTGCGGGACCTCGATCCGCCTGCCCTCGGCGAGGTCGGCGACCACCCGCAGGAGCAACCGCACACCGAGCGGGGCCAGGTGCTCGCGCCACAGGCTCTGCGCGGTCGAGCCCGGGGGCACGAACAGGTGCTCCTGGGCCGCGATCGGGCCGCCGTCGGTGCGCTCGGTGAGGTGGTAGACGCTCCCGCCCGTCACCTTGTCACCGTCGCGGATCGTCCATCGGATCGCGTCCCGGCCGCGGTGCAACGGCAGCAGGCTGGGGTGATAACCGATGGCGGCGACGTCGGCCCTGGCACGCGTCCGGCGACCGATGAAGGCGTGTGAATGCGCGGCGATGATGATGTCCACTCCGTCGGGGACATGCATCGCGCGCAGCTCGACCGAGTCGGTCCACTGGATTCCCCTGGGGTACGCCCAGGCGCGCAGCCGGTCCCAGGACAACGCGTTGCTCTCGTCGGAATGCCCGTTGCGCAACCGGGGGGCTGCTACGCCCACGAGCCGGTGCCCTTCGTCCAGCAGGGCCTCCGCGACCTGTACGGCGAATGCCCCTCGTCCTGAAATGTAGATGTTCACTCGCGCTCTCCGCGGTCGCTGGTCAGGTGTGTGTTCGGTGCGCCGTGGTCAGGTCGTCGGTGCTGCCGCCGTCGCGGTGAAGTTCTGCTCGACGTAGTCGAGGGCACCGTCACGGTCAGGGCCGGAGTAGACGACCTGCCAGCCCTTCGGCACGTCCAGGTGCGGCCGCCACAGCGCGTACTGGCTGCCGGCGTTCGTGACGACCAGCCAGCCGCCGTCGTCGCCGTCGCCGCCGTCGAAGGGGTTGCCGCTCATCAGTCGACCTCTTTCAGTCCGCGGTGGTCGGGCCAGAACCGCACCGGCAGCGTGGAGAACCCGGTCAGGAAGTTGGACCGGATACGCAGCGCCTCACCGGTCTGCTCGAATCCGGTGGTGAAGTCCCGCAACGCCATGAGCAGTTCGGCGATCTCCACCTTGGCCAGGTGCGAGCCGACGCAGAAGTGCGGGCCGTAGCCGAAGGCCATGTGCTTGTTGGGGGTACGGCCCAGGTCGAACACCCCGGGCCGGTCGAAGATCCGTTCGTCACGGTTGCCGGAGGCGTGCCAGAGCGTGACGATCTCGCCCGGCCGCAGCTGTACGCCGTGCAGTTCGGTCTCGCGGACGACACTGCGCCCGAAGTGCATCGTGGGTGACGCCCAGCGCAGTATCTCGTCGACGGCGGTGTCGATCGCGACCTCACCGTGCTTGAGCCGCCGCCACTGCTCGGGCTGGGCCGCGAGCGTGTGGACGCTGTCGATCATCGTCAGGCGGCTGGTCTCGTCGCCGCCGATGATCAGGCTGTAGCAGTTGAGCACGATGTCCTCGTCGGACAGCGGCACACCGTCGATGGAGCTGCCGATCAGCATGCTGATCACGTCGTCGCCGGGCGACTCGCGGCGCTCCTCGACGATGTCCATGAAGTACATCAGGATCTCGTTGCGGGCCATCTCGGAGTCGAGCTCGTCGACGTCCTCGTCCTCGGTCGACAGCGCGGTCTTGGTCTGGGCGAGCAGGAAGTCCCGGTCCTGCTCGGGCACGCCGAGCAGGTTCGAGATCGTGGTCATCGGGATCCGGCTGGCGATCTGCTCGGCGAAGTCGCAGCCGCCGGTCTCGACCGCCTCGCGGATCAGCTGCCGGGTGTTGACCCGCACCGCCGCGGCGACCTCGCTGAGCACCCTCGGCGAGAGCACCCGCTGCAGGATCTTGCGCAGCTCGTGGTGCCGGTGCCCGTCGGTGACGGCCAGCATCCGGCCGGCGCCGGCGTCACCGCCGCCCAGCAGCGTGACGAGCACGTTGCCGCGCTCGGACGTGAAGTTCACGTCGTCCCGGTAGGCGGCCAGGATGTCGTCGTAGCGGGTGAGCACCCAGAATCCGCGGCGGCCGTCGACCGGCGGGTTCCAGTGCACCGGGGCGGTGTCGCGCAGGGTGCGCCAGTACTCGTCGAGGTCGTGGTCGTGGTCCGCGAACGTGTTCGGGTCGCCCAGGTCCATGGTGTCCAGTGCCGGTGTGCTCACGGTCACCAGTCCGTACGCCAGAACCGGCGCGGCTGGAACGGGTAGGTGGGCAGGGGCACCCGGTGGCTGGTCTCCTCCAGGTGCAGGGAGGCGAAGTCCACCTGCCGGCCGTTCACCCAGGCGGCAGCCAGATCGAGCAGCGCCTGCTCGTCGTCTCCGGACGGCACGATCCCGTCGTCGTTGCGGCGGAAGGAGTCCAGGCCCACCCGGGGCGCGGCACCGGTCGCGGCGACCGTGGCGGGGGTGGAGTCGGCGGACAGCGCGTCGATCAGCTCCTGACGGCTGCGGACCACGGCCGCCCACCGGCGAGCCATCACCTTGCGGCCCACGTTGAGGCTGAAGCAGATGTCGTCCAGGCGCAGGTCGGGGTCGGTCACCAGCCGGTCCTTCAGCCGCGCGCGCTGACGGGCCAGCGCCTCGTCGTCCAGGGCGGACAGGGTGGCCAGCCGCGGCCTGCCGATAGCTTCGGGGGCACGCTCGGCGACGGTCGGCGCCTCCTCCAGCACCAGGTGCGCGTTGTAGCCACCGCCGCCGATCGCGGTGACGCCCGCACGGCGGATGCCGCTCTCCGGCTCCCAGTCCGCGAGCTCTCGCTGCGGTACGAACGGGGTGCTGGGGAAGTCGAGGTCCGGATTGACCTCCGTCAGGTTGATCGTCGGTGCCAGCGTCTTGTGGTGCAGGGACATCAGGGCCTTCATCGAACCGGCGCCGCCGGCGACCACCCCGCCGTGGCCGATGTTGCCCTTGACCGAGCCGATCGCACAGGTGCCGGTCTGCTTGCCGAACGCCATGGTCGCCGCCGTCACCTCGAGCCCGTCGGTCATCGGCAGACCGAAACCGTTGGCCTCGTACATGGACACGGTGTCCGGGGCGACGCCACCGACCTCCATGGCGCCCGCGATGCACGCGCTCAGCCGCTCGGGTTGCGCCAGACCGTAGGCCATCACATTGACGCCGTTGTTGTTGATGGCCGTTCCCTTGACCACGCCGTAGATGTGGTCGCGGTCGGCGACGGCCTGGGCCAGCGGCTTGAGCAGCACCGTGGCGACACCGCTGGCCAGGACGGTGCCGGTGCCGTTGGCGTCGAACGGGCGGCAGCGGCCGTCCCGGGAGAGGATGCGGCCTTCCTCCCACAGATAGCCACGGCGGTGCGGCAGACGGACCAGCACGCTGCCGGCGACCGCCATGTCGGTCTGGCCGAGCAGCAGCGACTGGCAGGCCAGGTGCACCGAGTAGTGGAAGCCGGCGCAGACGGCGGTGACGGTGAGGGCCTCACCGGTCAGACCCATGTAGTACAGCGCGTTGGACGTCATCGTGTCCGGCGTCCACGCCAGGCTGCGGTCCATCACCTCGGGGCCGACCGACGCCCAGTCCGGCGGGGATATGTAACGCGCGGCGGTCTGCGGGTTGTTGGCGCCGTAGATGCCCACCTCACCCTTGATCCGCTCCGGGTCGTAGCCGCCGTCCTCCAGGGTCTCCCACGCGCTCTCCAGAAACAGCCGGTGCTCCGGGGTCATCAGGGTCGCCAGCCGGTCGGTGATGCCGAACACCGACGGGTCGAACTCGTCGTAGCCGTCGAGCAGGCCGACGGCCCCCACGTAGAACGGGTTGTGGATCAGGGTTTCGTCGACCTCGATCTCGTCCTTGCTCAGGAGCGTCACGGACTCCCTGCCGTGCACGAGGTTGTCCCAGTACTGCTCCTTGTTGCGGGCGCCGGGTAACCGGCACGACGCGCCGATGACGGCCACATCGCCCGGGTCGTAGTCCTGCTCAGGGCTGTCGGACATGCAAAGGCTCCTGCTTCGAGGGGGGTTGGGGGCAGCTCAGCTGCCGCTGGAGGTGGCGCGGCCGCGCAGCACGGCGCGGCGGGCGGTGGCGCGGCGGCGGGCCGACTGAACCATTTCGGAGTCGTCGCCGCTGTCGTCGTCGAGCCAGCGGCCGAGGGAGGAGATGTCGCGGAAACGGAACAGGTCGGGCACGCCGACGCGGCGGCCGAAGCGCCGGGTCATCATCCTGGCCAGCCGCACGAGCAGCAGCGAGTCGCCGCCGAGGTCGTAGAAGGTGTCCCGGACCCCGATGCTCGACGGTTCACGGTTCAGCAACTGGCCCCAGATCTCGGACAGCGCCACCTCGGTCGGCGTGCCGGCGGTCTCCGTGGCCCGTTCCGGGGCGGCGGCCGGCGGCTCGGGCAGCGCGGTGCGGTCGAGCTTGCCGCCGGGCCCCAGCGGGAGCGCGGCCAGGAACACGAGCGTCCGGGGCACCATGAAGTCGGGCACCTCGGCGGCGAGCTTGCCGGTGATGGTGGCCTGGAGGCCGGCGTCCAGCCAGAGGCCGTCCCGGGTGTCGCCCTCGGGCACGACGTAGGCGATGAGCCTGTCGTCGCGTACGGCGGCGGCGGCTTCCTGGACTCCGGGGGTGCCGGTGAGCCGGGCCTCGACCTCTTCCAGCTCGACGCGGTAGCCGCGCATCTTGACCTGGTGGTCGGTGCGGCCGACGAACTCCAATTGGCCGTCGTCGGTGAACTTGACGACGTCGCCTGTGCGGTACATGCGTTCGCCGTCCTGGAACGGGTCCGGCACGAACCGTTCGGCGGTGGTGCGCGGCCGGTTGACGTAGCCGTGGGCGAGGCCGGCGCCGCCGAGGTACAGCTCGCCGGGCACGCCGTCCGGCTGCGGCTTCAGGTTCTCGTCGAGCACGTGGATCCGGGCGCTGACCGAGGGCGAGCCGATCGTGGGCTCGCCGGTCCCGTCCTTCGGCACCGGTCCGAACGTGCAGAAGACGGTGCCCTCGGTGGGGCCGTAGGCATTGAAGACCCGGTCGGCGGCGGTCTCCTGGTACGTCCGGTCCACCAGCTTGCGCCGCAGGGGCTCGCCGCCGAACACGACCGTGCGCAGGTTCGGGGGCAGGCCGCCGGCGTCGAGCAGGGTGTTCATCACCGACGGGATGGCGTGCAGGTGGGTGATCTTGTCGACGTGCGGGCTCTCCGGCAGGTGGACGGCGCTTTCCACGAGCACGACGGCGCCGCCCCGGCACAGCGCGGAGAAGATCTCCATCACGGACATGTCGAAGCAGATCGAGCTGGCCGCGGAGACACCGCTGCGGTCGCAGTCGCCGAGGGCCCGGTCCATCTCGGACAGCATGGTGACGCAGCCGCTGTGCCGGATGGCCACGCCCTTCGGCTTACCGGTGGATCCCGATGTGTAGATCACGTACGCGGTGTCGCCGGGCACGACGGGGACGGGCTTCTCGCCGGGCTCGGTCGTCACGGACTCGCCCAGGACGACCAGGGTCGGGCCGGCCGGGCAGCCGGCCCGGGACGCGGTGGTGGTCAGCAGCAGGCGGGTCCCGCTGTCCCGGACCATGAAGTTCAGCCGCTCGGCCGGATAGCGCGGATCCAGCGGTACGTAGCAGGAGCCGGCGCGCAGGACGGCCAGGATGCCGACGATCAGGTCGGGTGTGCGCTCGACGCAGATGCCGACGGGGACACCGGGGCCGGCGCCGTCGGCGACGAGCCGTTCGGCCAGCGCGCGGGACTTCTCGTCCAGGTCGCCGTAGGTCAGGACGCCGGCGTCGGAGTGGACCGCGGGCGCGTCGGGGTTCTTGACCGCTTGCTCGACGAACGCGGCGTGCAGGGTTTCGGTCACTGGTCCCTCTCCTCGGGACGGCTGCTCGGCGTGATGTCCTCAAGTGCCAGGTCGGGGTGGGCGATCGAGTCGAAGAGCACAGTGCGGTAGAGCGCGAGCAGTGCCGTCACGGTCTGCCTCTCCAGGTAGCTGGGTTTGTACTGGACATGGCCGACCACCTCGCCGGAGATGTCGGCCATCGAGATCTCCAGGTCGAACTTGGCGAGGTGCCTGCGCACCTGCAGCGGTTCGAGCGGCAGGGCGCCCTCGGGTGCGATGGTGTCGCCGAGGCCGTGGAAGAGCTTGACGGAGCGGGGGAACGCGTCCGAGGACAGCCAGTTCACGACGACGTCGAACCATGGGGAGCGGCCCTCGGACCTGGGCGGTTTCAGGGTGGACGCCAGCAGGTCGAGGGGGTAGTTCATGTGCTCGAGCAGACCGAGCGAGAACGCGTGCACCTCGCGCAGCAGCTCTCGGAAACTGCGGTCCCCGGCGGGTTTCGCGCGCACCAGCACCGTGTTCAGGTAGTAGCCGATGGCGGACTCCCAGCCGGGCTCGCCGCGTTGGGCGATGGCGGTCGCCAGTACGGAGTCCTCGACGTCGGCCGCGCGGTTGAGCGTGGCGAAGAAGCCGGCCAGCACGACGGTGCTGATCGACACACCTTCGCGCACCGCGAACTCCCTGAGCCGGCTGGTCTCCTCGGCGCTCCAGCGGAAGGTGAGGTCGCGGCCCTCGTAGGTGACGCCGGGAGGTCGCTCCATGGTGGACAGGTCGAGGTGGGCGGGCGGGTCGGCCAGGGCCCCCGACCACCAGCTCAGTGCCGCGTCGGCCGCCGGGCTCGCCAGCCACTGCCGCTCCCACTCGACGAACTCCGTGTAGGCGGCGACCGGCTTGCTGTCGGCGGGGTCGGCGCCCTCGTAGAACTCCTGGAGTTCGCGGATCATCACGTCGGCCGACGCCGCGTCCGAGGCGATGTGGTGCACGAGCACCAGCAGGTAGTGGTCCGCCGGCCCACGCGTCATGAGCACCACGCGCACCAGCGGCCCGTCGTCCAGGTCCAGCGGCAGGTGCCCGTGCTCGGCCAGTTCCTCGCGGGCTTCTTCGTCGTCCAGGTCCGTGCTGTCCACGACGAGGAACTCGTACACCGCCTCGTCCAGGATGACCTGGTGCGGGCTGCCGCCGGCCTCGACGAAGACCGTGCGCAGCGCCGGATGCCGCTCCATCACGATCCGTACGGCGCGGTCGAGCGCCTCTTCGTCGACCGCGGTCCGGATCCGGGCGGCCACCATGAAGTTGTAGGGCACGGCGTCCGGTGCGACCTGCTGCATGAACCACAGGGCGGCCTGGCCGTGTGACGCCGGTGCCAGTTCGAAACCGAGACCGTCGGCGCGCAGTTGGTCGTGCGCCGGTGCGTCGGTGGGCTCCAGCAACCCGCGGGCGGCCAGTTCGTCCACCAGTTCCTCGGCGTCCAGCTCGGACAGATCGTCCAGGAACGTCCGGGTCGGCTTGATCTCGGGCGTCGGTGCCGGCTTCTCCTGGACGGTCGGTGCCGGTTCGACTGCCGCGGTCGGTGCCGGTTCGAGCGCCGCGGTCGCGGTCGGCCGGCCGATGGTCTCGAGGATGTGGGCGACGATCTCGGGTATGGGGCGGCCGTCGAGGAACACCACCGGCGACACCCGCTGCCCGAACAGCGACTGCAACCTGTTGACCAGGCGGATCGCCAGCATCGAGTCGAGGCCGAAGTCGCGCAGGCTGGAGCCTTCGTGGAACCTCTCCTGCGGCACACCCACCGCGTCGGAGATCTCGCCGAGGACGACCTCCTCCACCGACCTGTTCTCCTCGGCCACGGCTACGGCCGAGGCCTCGGTCACAGCCGCGGTCACGGCCGCGGTCTCGACGACCGGTGCCGGCGCGGACGCGACGCGAGGCCTGGTGTCGGTGTCCAGCCAGTAGCGGTCCTTCTGCCACTGCACGAGCGGGGTCTCGACGACCTCCACGTCGTCGGCGAACAGCGAGTCGAAGGTCAGCGGGACGCCCCTGACGTACAGCGACGCGGCGGCCCCCAGCAGACAGCGCACGTCACTTTCGTTTCGCCGCAGGGAGTTGATCGCGTGCACGGGGGCACCCCGGGTCAGCGCGATCTCCTCGACCGCGCCGCGCAACGTCTCGTGCGGGCCGATCTCGATGAAGGTGCCGACGCCGTCCTCGACCAAGACACCGATCGTCTCGGCGAACCGGACCTGGTTGCGCAGGTTGTGCACCCAGTAGTCGACGTCGGCGACGGGGTTCACCGTGTCGGCCAGTGCCGTGGAGTGGAAGTCGATCGTGTTCGTCAGCGGGGTGATGCCGTCGATGAGTTCGCGCAGCGGCTGGATCAGCGGATCCATGCCGGGGCTGTGCACCGGCCGTTCGACCCGGATGTTCCTGGTCGAGATCCCGGCCCGCTTCAGGTCGGCCTCCAGGGCGCGTACGGCGTCGGGCGAGCCGGAGACGGCCGCGCTGGTGGGGCTGTTCACCACGGCGATGGCTAGGTGCTCGGCGTACGGGGCGATCCTCGGCAGCAGCTCCCGCTCTGGCAGGTCGACGGAGATCATGGCGCCGGGTGCCGCTTGCCGTTCGAGCAGGTGCGACCGGGCGACCACGACGCGGGCGGCGTCCTCCAGCGACAGCGAGCCGGCGACGCACGCGGCGGCGGCCTCGCCCAGGCTGTGCCCGACGACGGCGCTGGGCTGGATGCCGAGTTCGAGCCAGACCTTCGCCAGCGAGACCTGCAAGGCGAACAGAACGGGTTGCTGGAAGTCCATCTCCTCGAACCGGGCCTCGTCGGCCGGGGCGGCGAGATGGTCCAGCACCGAACAGCCGCCGGCCGCGCGTACGGCGGCGTCGCAGGCGTGCATCCACTCGCGGAAGCCCGCGTGCGCGCGCATGAGCTCCCGGCCCATGCCGACCCACTGCGTTCCACCGCCGGAGAACACCAGCGCCACCCGCCGGTCGCTGTTGCCGGCGACCGTGCCCGTGACGACATCGGGGTGCTGCTGACCGGCGGCGACCCGAGCGAGTCCGTCCAGGACTTCCCGCCGGTTGCGGGCGAACAGCGCTGTCCGGTGGTTGTGGTGGGTACGCCGGGTCGCGAGCGTGTAGGCGAGGTCGGACACCCGTAGGCCCGCGTCGCGTTCGACATGGTTGGACAGCTCACGGCAGGTGTCGGCCAGCGCGGCCGCCGACTGCGCCGTGACGGGTACGAGATGCACCTGCTCGTCGGCCGCGCCGCCGCCCTGGCTCGGCGGGGCGTGTCGTCCCCGGTCACCCGCGAGGAACGGGGCAGCCGTGACGGGGTGGCCGGCCGCGTACAGCGCGCCGAGCGAGCCCAGCAGGGTCCAGGCCTCGTCGGTGCCGCGCCGGAGCGAGGGCAGGGTGGTCGCCGTCAGGACCTCCCCCACGGACTTGAGCAGTACGGGGTGCGGGCTGAGCTCGACCACGGCGTCGATGTCGTGACCGCGCAGGGTCGTCAGGGCGTCGGTGACCCGGATCTCCTGGCGCAGGTTGTTCGCCCAGTAGTCCGGCCCGAGCTCGGCGCCGTCGACCGGCTCGCCGGTGACCGTGGAGATCATCGGGACGCGGGTGGTCCGGGGCGTGATGCCGTCGAGTTCGGCCCGCAGCGGGGCGAGGACATGGTCGACCAGCGGCGAGTGGGGCGCGTGGCCCATCCGGACCCGATGGCTCGTGATGCCCTCTTCGGTCAGCCGCTGGACGAGGCCGTCGATCTCCGGCGGTGTGCCGGTGACCAGTGTGGAGTTCGGGCCGTTGTAGCCGGACACCGTGAGCCGGCCGGTCAGGTGCTTCTTGACGGCGTCCGGACCGGTCGTGACCACGATGCCGTCGCCGCGTCCGACGGCCAGCTGCTGCAGGAGCCGACCGTGGCCGGCGGCCAGGCGGGCGGCGTCGTCGAAGTCGAGCGCCCCGGCGATGTGGGAGGCGGCGAACTCACCGACGCTCTGTCCGAGGACGACGTCCGGCTCCACCCCCAGCGAGCGCCAGGCGTCGGCCAGGGCGACCTGCATGCAGAACAGCAGCGGCTGGAAGACGTCCATGTCGTCGATGCGGCCGTCGGATGCCAGCAGCTGGTCGACGAGCGAGAAGCCCAGCAGGTCCCGCATCCGTTTGTCGGAGCGCATCATGGACCGCCGGAACACGGGCATACCGGCGAGCAGTTGCCTGCCCATGCCCACCCACTGCGAACCGTTGCCCGAGAACAGGAACGCCACCCGCGGCTTGCGTTCGGTCTTCTCTCCGACGCTCAGCCCGGGAACCGTCGTGCCGGCGGTGAAGGCGTCCAGCTGCGCCCTGAGTTCGGTCAGGTCGCGCGCGGCGGCCGCGAGCCGGAACCTGCCCTCGCCGGGTGGCCGCGCGCAGATCGCCCGCAGGTCGTTCTCGTCACGCAGCGCCAGGACCCGCTCGGCCAGCGCCTCCCGGGAGTCCTCGGCCAGCAGCAGGACCGAGGCCTCGGGGCGCGCCAGCTCCTCGACGGCGACGTGACAGATCGCGCCGCCGAAGCCGAACGAGCTGACGCCCGCCCGGCGCGCGTCGGACCGGCGCGGCCAGGCCGTCAGCCGGTCCTGGACCGTGAGGTTGTACAGGTCGAAGAGGATCTGCGGGTTCGGGGTGACGTAGTGCAGGCTCGGCGGCAGCACGCCGTTGCGGATCGACAGGGCGAGTTTGACCAGGCCGACGATGCCGGCGGCCGCCTCCAGATGCCCGACGTTGGACTTGACGGAGCCGAGCCGCAGCGGCTCCCCCCGGTCACCGCCCAGGACCGCGCCGATGGCGTTGACCTCGATCGGGTCGCCGAGTGGCGTGGCCGAGCCGTGGCACTCGATGTAGTCCACGAGGGACGGTGCGATACCGGCCCGTCGGTAGGCGGTGCGGAGCATCGACTCCTGCGCCTGGGGGTTCGGCGCGGTCATGCCGTTGCTCAGACCGTCGTTGTTGGCCGAGCTGCCCTTGATCAGGCAGTACACCGGCAGTTCGCGCTCGAGCGCCACGCTCAGCGGAGCGAGTACGACGACCCCGGCGCCCTCACCGCGGACGTAGCCGTCGGCGCGGGCGTCGAACGTCTTGCAGCGGCCGTCCGGGGCGAGCGCGCCCATCGCGTCCATCGCGGTGTAGTAGTCGGAGACGAAGCTCAGGTTCACGCCACCGGCGAGCGCCAGCTCGCTCTCGCCCATCCAGATCGACTGGCATCCCAGGTGCACCGAGACCAGCGATCCCGCGCAGGCGGCGTCGATGGCCATGCTCGGGCCTTGCAGGCCGAGGATGTAGGAGACGCGGTTGGCGATGATGCCGTCGTGCATGCCGGTCGCGGTGTGCGGGGTGATCTGGGAGTCGGGGCCGCGATAGTGCGCCAACGCGGCGTAGTCGCCCCAACAGGAGGCCATGAACACGCCGGTGTCGCTGCCGACGAGACTCATGGGCGCGACACCCGCGTCCTCGAGTGCCTCCCAGGCGAGCTCCAGCACCAGACGCTGCTGTGGGTCCATCTGGACGGCTTCCCGGGGTGAGATGCCGAAGAACAGCGGATCGAACCGGTCGATGCCGTCGATGAACCCGCCCCAGCGCGCTGAATCGCCGATGAGCTCCCGCCGCGCGGCCGGTACCGGTCCGACGGCGTCGCCGCCCTCGACCAGCATCTGCCAGAACGAGGACGGGTCCGGTCCCCCGGGGAACCGGCAGCCGATGCCGACGATCGCGATGGGCTCACGCGACACCACGCGGCGATCGGTGCTCGGGCCGGCCTCCGCGGCACGCGGACCGTCGACGAGGGCCCGGGACAGCTCGTCGACGGTCGGGTACTGCCACATCCAGGTGACCGGAACCTGCCAGCCGAGGAATTCGGACAACGAGGCCACAAGGCTCGTCGACTTCAACGAGTCCAGTCCGTATCGGTGCAATGGTGCCCAACGGTCCAACGCGTCCTTGGGCACATCCAGCAGCTCAACGACGCGGGAAAGTAAAAACTCGGTTATGGCGCGTAAGTCATGTGCTCCGCGTTCTTGGGGCAATTCAGCTCCTGAGCAGGGCGGACGGAATCAAGAGGAGGGTGACTCCGGTATTGGACACCCCCACGAAAAGCTCTTCCCGGAAAAGGAAGCGGGGTGAAGTGGCCATGGATACACGACCGAAGTCGGCTATTCACGAAATGACCATCAAGTGACAGACGGCTCGCCATCGAGTGTCTGAGACGCGCGTGATCGAAATCGGCCACAACGCGGAAAAAGACGCAACGCTGCGTCAGGTCTGAGGCGCGAGACGCGCTCCTACCAGGGAAAACGGATTCGCGCATGGCTGGACAACCTGCCCACGCATACCGCCCCGGACATGTAAGCGTGACTGACGAAAAACCCGTGCGCGCACCGCGAACTACCCCCGTTAAGCCAACCTGGCCGAATCAGATCGCCATCTGGTTCGGGATCACTGCCCCGGCAGTCCCCCCCACCGGAGTACGTTTTCAAGCGTCGTTCTCCTGGTCGAGCTGATTGACGACTGGATTGATTGCACCGGATTTCGGAACTCGCCCGACCGGCCGACATCAGGCTGCCATTCGGCGATTGGTTGAGACAAGTGCGAATGGCTGACAGGAGGGCGCACTGGCGCGAACTGACCCCGATGTGGCCAGTTCCTCTCACCTCTTGCACGAGGATCATTCGTGATGTATCGCGGCCGACGGCTCGCGGGACAGCCTCCTGCCCCGCTCCCGTGTCCACCTCGGTGATCCGCAGTTCGACGCGAGGGAGGATGCCCACCAGCCCCGTATCCGCCTGGGCGGCGACCTCGTGGGCGCGCTGCGCGGCCGCCGTCGGCGGCGTGGGGCCGGGCCCGAGGGCCCGGCCCGACCGCGGGGTTCAGCTCTTGGTCAGGGTGATGTCCTGCTTGTCCTGCAGGGCGTGGAAGCGGGGCAGCGGCAGGCCGCCGACGGGGTGGAGTTCGACGATGGTGGCCTCGACGTACGCCTTGCCTGCCTCGAGGGGGGCCGAGGCCGTGCCCGCCTGAGGCCTGCCCGTGTTCTGCCAGCTGTGCTTCTTGCCGTCGCACACGGCGAGGGTGCCGCCGATGCCGTGCCGCACGCCCGAGGACTGCTGGCCGATCGTGGAACTCACGAACGCGGGCCCCGAGGCGTCGACACAGCGGTAGGTGCCGGACAGGGTGACGGTGCCGTCCGCGGCGATACGGCCCGTGCCGTCGATGGTCACGGTCTCCTTGGGGTCGGCGGCGGCCGCGGAGTCGGCGGGGGCCGACGGGGCGGCGACCAGCAGGAGCAGGACAGCTCCGGCGGCGGTGGCGAGAGCGGGGCGCAGGGACATGGGATGACCTCCCGGATAATCGGAATGGGACCTTCCACTGGTACCTGGCGGGTGCGCCCCTGGACGTGACCGTCACCCCTTCGGTGGCGAGTCCTGCTCTGCAACGGCGCGATCGTGTTCGACGACAGCGGTGAGCCGCTGCCCGACGGCCGCGTCGTCGCACCGCACCGGGTGCCGGCCGAGCGCCTCGCCATGGCCGCGTGCGCGAGACCTGCGACGCGTGAGCAGGAACCACCGCGGTACGGCGAAGCCCGACGGCAGCAGGGCCGAGCCCTACGGCAGCACGGCGAAGCCGTCGAGCTCCACCATCGCCTCTTCGTCCCAGAGGCGCACGACCTCGACAACCGCCATCGCCGGATAGTCCCGCCCCGCCAACTGCCGCCAGATGCGGCCGAGTTCGGCGACCTGGGCGCGGTACGCGGCGACGTCCGTGGCGTAGACGGTGACCCGCGCAAGGTCGGCGGCGCTGCCGCCGGCGGCGTCGAGCGCGGCCAGCAGATTGGCCAGGGCCCGCGCGAACTGCTCGGGCAGGGTCTCGCCCATCACCTTGCCGTCCGCGTCGAGGGCGGTCTGACCGGCCAGGAAGACGACCCGTGAGCCGGTGGCGACGACCGCGTGGGAGAAGCCGGTGGGCGGGGAGAGGTCGGGCGGGTTGACGCGCTCGGTGCTCACTGGCCGGCCTCCATGTTCGCGTACAACTCCTTGGCGATGATGCCGCGTTGGACCTCGCTGGCACCCTCGTAGATACGCGGGGCCCGTACCTCACGGTAGAGGTGTTCGAGCAGGTGACCGCGGCGCAGGGCGCGGGCGCCGTGCAGTTGGACGGCCTGGTCGACGACGTACTGCGCGGTCTCGGTGGCGAGCAGCTTGGCCATCGCGGCGCGCTTGGGGACATCCCGGGCGCCTTCGTCGTACGCCGTCGCCGCCGCGTACACCATGAGACGGGCGGCCTCTGTGCGCAGGGCCATCTCGGCCACCTGGTGGGCGATCGCCTGAAGGTCCTTCAACTTGCCGCCGAACGCGTCCCGTTGGGCGGTGTGGGCGAGGGTCGCGTCCAGGGCCGCCTGGGCCATGCCGACGGCGAAGGCGCCGACGCTGGGCCGGAAGAGGTTCAGGGTCCCCATCGCGACCCGGAAGCCTCGGTCGGCCTCGCCGAGCATGTCGTCGGCGGTGACGGGGACGGCGTCGAAGGTGAGGCTGCCGATGGGGTGCGGGGACACCATGTCGAGGCCCGCTCCGGTGAGGCCGGGACGGTCGGCGGGGACCAGGAAGGCGGTGACGCCACGGGCGCCGGCGCCGGGGGTGGTGCGGGCGAAGACGGTGTAGAAGTCGGCCTCGGGGGCGTTGGAGATCCAGCACTTCTCGCCGGTGAGCCGCCAGCGGGCGGGACCGTCGGGCTCGGCGTCAAGTGAGGCGACCGGCGACGCCCCCGGCCCTTCCGGTCCTCCCTCCGGTTCCGGCCCTCCAAGCCGCGAGGCCTCCCGTTCCGCTCGCAGCTCCAGCGCCGCCGCGTCCGATCCCGCCCCCGGCTCGCTCAGCGCGAAGGCCGCCACCGCGCTGCCCTCGGCCACCCGGGGCAGCCAGCGCTCCCGTTGGGCCGCGGTGCCGTGGGCATGGACCGGATGGGCGCCCAGGCCCTGCAGGGCGAGGGCCGTTTCCGCCTCCGTGCAGGCGTACGCGAGGGACTCCCGCATCAGGCACAGGTCGACGGCTCCCGAGGTGAACAGCCGTGCCAGCAGCCCCAGTTGGCCGAGTTCGGCGACCAGCATGCGGTTGACGTGCCCGGGTTCGCCCTTCTCCGCGAGCGGGCGCAGCCGTTCGGCGGCCAGGCCGCGCAGTTCGGCACACCATGCGGTTTGCGGTGGATCGAGTGAGAATGCAGGCATTGCCGACCTCCCTGCGGAGCCGTCCGCGACGGACGCTCTCGACGGACCTCCTCGACGGACCTCCTCGACGATATCGCGCACCATTGACTGTCGTCACCGACACGATACGCTCCCTGTGCGAGCCCACCACGACGCCCACAAGGCAGCCCTATACGGCAAGGGGGCGAACCGCCATGGCCGGTCTGCACCGCTCCGCCCACGTCGACACCTTCGCCCGCGAGCACCTGCCACCGCCCGACCAGTGGCCCGAGCTCCGCTTCGACCTTCCGATGCTGCGCTACTCCGATCGGCTCAACGCAGCCGCCGAGTTGCTCGACGGCCCTGACGACGAGCGGCCCGTGTTCCACACCCCGTCCGGCGCCACATGGACGTACGGCACACTGCGCGCCCGCGTCGACCGGCTCGCGCATCTGCTCACCGGCGACCTCGGCATCGTCCCGGGCAACCGGGTGCTGCTGCGCGGCCCGACCACACCCTGGCTGGCCGCCTGCTGGCTGGCGGTGCTCAAAGCCGGCGCGGTCGCCGTCACCGTCCTGGCCCAGCAGCGGCCGCACGAGCTGCGGACCATCTGCGAGATCGCCCAGGTGCGGCACGCGCTGTGCGACATCCGGGCCGTCGACGACCTCGCCAAGGCGGAGATACCGGGGCTGCGGATCGCGACGTACGGCGGTGACGCCCCTGACGACCTGCTGCGCCGCCCGGCGCCCGACGCGCCGTATCCGGCCGCCGACACAGCGGCCGACGACGTCGCGCTCATCGCCTTCACCTCCGGCACCACCGGACGACCCAAGGGCTGTATGCACTTCCACCGGGATGTGCTCGCCATAGCGGACACCTTCGCGGAACATGTGCTGCGCCCCCATGTGGGCGATGTCTTCGCCGGCAGTCCCCCGCTCGGCTTCACCTTCGGCCTCGGCGGACTCGTCATCTTCCCGCTGCGGGTCGGCGCCAGCGCCCTGCTCCTCGAACAGGCCGGTCCCAAGCAGCTCTTGCCCGCGATCGCCGAACACCGGGTGTCCGTGCTGTTCACCGCGCCGACGGCCTACCGCGCGATGCTCGACGAGCTCGACTCGCACGACATCTCCTCACTGCGCCGCTGCGTCTCGGCGGGCGAGAACCTGCCCGCCGCCACCTGGCAGGCCTGGCACGAGCGGACCGGCCTGCGCATCATCAACGGCATCGGCGCCACCGAGCTGCTGCACATCTTCATCTCGGCGGCCGACGAGCACATCAGGCCCGGGACGACCGGGGTGCCGGTACCGGGGTGGCACGCGCGCGTGGTCGACGAGGACGGGCAGGAAGTGCCCGACGGGGAGCCCGGGCTGCTCGCCGTGCGCGGGCCGGTCGGCTGCCGCTATCTCACCGACCCCCGGCAGCGCGAGTACGTGCGCCACGGCTGGAACATCACCGGCGACACCTACGTCCGGGAGAGTGACGGCTACTTCCGCTATGTCGCCCGCGCGGACGACATGATCATCTCGGCCGGCTA